>JAFTBT010000018.1 GCA_017455085.1 Synergistaceae bacterium | reverse complement strand
TCTTCCTTGTTCATCTGTGCTGCGTCCCTGTAGAGAGGCTGTGCGTAATAGACCTTCAACGTCTCCGCAAAGCTGGAATCATTAAGAACTATATCCTTGCAGATTCCGGCGAGCTTGTCGACAATGGCCTTGTCTGTGCCTTTGGGGAACTTGATCTCGTATTTCTTGGCCGTTACGACTTTGTCATACCCCAGCTCCGTAAATGTCGGGTAGTCGATTCCGGGAACTCTCTGTTTCGACATGACTGCGAGACACACGAGATCGCCCTTCTCTATGTAGTCTTTTCGCCGCAAGTATATCGACCTGTCCGCCGAGCATTGCCGCCATTCTCTCACCGCCTGAAGTCCCGACGTTGATGTTGTCGAACTGGACTCCTGCCTGACTCTCAAGCATTGTGCCTACGTACTCAGTCGTTGATCCGAAAACTGTGGAGTACCTGACTTTGGCGGGGGTATCCTTTGCGTACGCGATCATGTCCGCGAGATTCTTCCAGCCATTGCTGTAGGTCTTGTGCTCACCATCCGGAGCAACAGCCACGAGCGTATATGTCTCATCGATAGCGACAGTGCAGTAGTTCTCGAAATCCTTCGTGTACGAGAAATCCACCATGCCTGTAGCTTCCTGAACGAGTGCCGCGCCGGTGTGGTTGAAGAGCAGTGTGTAGCCGTCATTGGGTTTGTTGAGAACGTCCATTGCTGCGACTATACCGCTTCCGCCCTGCTGGTTGATGACCACGAAAGTCTGCCCTGTGATTTTGCTGACCCTCTGGAAAAGCTGACGGCAATACGTATCTGTGTCTCCGCCTGCTCCGTAAGGCAGAACAACATTAACGGTTTTTGTCGGCCAGTCTGCGGCAAAAGATGTTCCGGCCATAGCCATAACTGCAACGAGAACTAGTTTTTCTTCCCAGAGGGAATATTTTGTCGAACTCTTTCGGGACTATGCCGTGAAGTTCCTGATTGAGGCCAAGTGCTGCGGTACGTGCAAGCCTTTCTTTTGTGCCCATAGCCATTAACGGCTCGACTTCGACTTCCTTCATGAGCTCCATAGATTCGCCGACCTCGAAACTTCTGCGCTCAGAGTGAATCATATCTGCTCCTGCCATTCTCAGCGCGATATCCTCGAACTTGTCGCGATTCATAGAGTTGGAGATTGAGGAGAGTATGTATTCCTCGACTCCGCATTTACGGGCAAATAGCAGCGTCTCAACGATGAGTCCCTCGATTCCCTCAGTGATCTTCATGTTGAACGGAGTCATGGTGTCGTGCCATTGCTTGCAGTCTTTTCCGGAGGCAAGTATGGGTACTTTGTGGCCGAGTGCCATGAGTGAGCCGAGCATAGCCGAGTCGATGTAGTCTGCGCCGATTTCTGCGTATGCTTTTGCTTGAGCTTCCTTGATGGGCGGAAGTGCGGTAGTAACGTCTGCGAAGAGCTGGCCGGGTTTTGCGTACTGCCTGAGTCTGTCGGCGGTGGAGGCGGTGGATCTTGCGGGTACTGCGATGACAACTATGTCGCTGTTCTGGACGAGTTCTTGTGCTGAGAAACGGCTTTGATGTCAGCATCTTTGCACCTGTTGAGGACGGTATCGCGCATGGGGTCTTCTTTGTCCATGACGACATCATGGGCTTTGATATCTGTGAGTTCTTCATTGCGGAGGCCTTTATCCATGTTGTAGGCAGCTTCTCCGAATCCGATAAATCCTAGCGAGAATGACATTAATGATTCTCCCTTCCTGTATGTGAGTTATAAAAGTTATGTAGATTGTGAAATTGTTTGAGTTATACACTTATTCATTCACAATAAAAATCGTAAATAGTTGTCATTCTCACAAGGTTATTTGTTGGCAGTTGAGGGGGGAAAAAACAGCCTCCCGACATTTTCAGGAGGACATACATGTATCAGGAAACATTATGCGAATAGGTTGTATTCTCACAAGGTTATTTGTTGGCGGTTGAGGGGGAAAAAACAGCCTCCCGACATTTTCAGGAGGACATACATGTATCAGGAAACATTATACAAGCCTTACAACAAGTCTGCGTCAGAAAACGTTACGCGAACCGTACAAAAGCCATTGATCCCAACACAATAATTAACTTCAGTGCAGGCAGAAAACCAATTGCTTTACAAAGATACATCAATGAATTGTGAATGTCATAGTTGTACCGCTGCTGTTCCTGAGAGTCAATACTTTGCTGGTTTTGATGTACGTGTACTCGACTCCTGTATCAGGTATGAGCGTAAACTTGTCCACATTGACATCACAGCTTGAGCAGGATATGAGTTTTTGAGCGGCATAGAGCATATTTTCCCTGTCTCGTATACGCGCAAGGTGAAGTGTCTGGTTAGCCATGAAGTCAAATATCCCATACGATATAACCCCGAAAACAGTCATAGCCGTAATAATTTCTATGAGAGTTTCAGCTGTGCGCCTCTTAAGTTTTTTCATGAACAGCCCTCCTTGTGAATACTAAGCATCTCGGAAAATTCCCTGCATCCCTGACTTCATCACAGCAGATATATTTGTCTGCCATAGTTTTCAGCGCATGTACCTGCTTGATGTTCCCCGTCTCCAGAATTATACAATCACTGTCAGCCTTCGCGAAAATCTCCCTGTAAAAATTCATACCGTCATCACCTCCGTCAAGAGCAGTGACAGGCTCATACTCACGAACGCTCTTCATGAGGCCATTGATTTCTCCTGTAGGAATATACGGAGGGTTCGAGATAGTGAGTGTACATTTCGGGAGTGTCTGTGAAAACTTTGCTCCATCAGTGCGACAATGTACATCACCATCAGCAACAAACTCTGCCCCATCAGTGCGACAGTGTACATCACCATCAGCAACAAACTCTGCTCTGTCAGTTAGGCCATATTGCCGCAAGTTCATCTCTGCATATCTCTGCGCATCAGGGCTCGCCTCCACAAGATACGCATACGTCTTCGGGAACTCCAGCAGAATACTCACAGCTATACACCCCGAACCCGTTCCCCAGTCCGTGAACGTGAAAGCCTCATAGCGCGCAAAATGCTTCACCACTGCCTGAATGAGTGTCTCTGTGTCATGTCTGGGTATCAGCACGCCGAAGCCTACATGAAAATCCCTGCCGTAAAAATCTGCCACACCAGTAATATACTGCAAAGGCTCTCCTGCTTCCCTTCGCGCAATGACTTTCTCAATCTTGGCCGCCTCTTCCGGAGAAAACTCCCTCCGCGCAATAATATGTGCAGTATCCTCACTCAAAGCATACTCCGCCAGCCACAACGCCTCCTGAAAGCCATTGCCTACACCAGCAAGCTCAAGCCGTTTCGCGTAATCACTAAGCCTCAAGATTCTGGAGTTTCTGCGTCTGTTCAGCAAGCACCATAGCGTCAATCATCTCGTACAAATCGCCGTCAAGATACGTATCCAGCTTGTAGAGAGTGAGGTTAATCCTGTGGTCAGTGATGCGATTCTGCGGGAAGTTATACGTTCTGATCCGTTCGCTTCTGTCACCTGAGCCAATCATGCCGCGGCGTTCACTGGCTTGTTCGGAGAGCTGCTTCTGCTGTTCAAGGTCGTACAGTTTTGTCTTTAGGTAGCTCATAGCTCTAGCCCTGTTCTTGATCTGCGAGCGTTCATCCTGACACGTTACGACTATTCCTGTGGGAAGGTGAGTGATTCTGACTGCGGAGTCGGTCATGTTTACGTGCTGTCCTCCTGCGCCGCTGGATCTGTATGTGTCGATTTTGAGGTCTTCAGGTCGGATTTCTACCTCCACGTCATCAGCTTCAGGCAATACCGCAACCGTAGCCGCTGATGTGTGTATGCGTCCTGATGCTTCAGTCACCGGGACTCTCTGAACACGGTGAACTCCAGACTCGAACTTCATCTTGCTGTACGCGCCCTGAGATGCGATTCTGAAATTGATTTCCTTATAGCCTCCGATGCCTGCGGTGTTAGTGGAGCTGTCTATGACCTCGATTTTCCAGCGTTGGCGTTCGCAGAAACGTGTGTACATTCTGAACAGGTCAGCCGCAAACAGGGTAGCTTCGTCTCCGCCGGTGCCTGCTCGGATTTCCACGATGACGCTTTTGTCGTCGTTGGGGTCTTGTGGCAAAAGCAGGAGTGTCAAGTCTCTGGTGAAGTTGTCGATTTTGGGTTCAAGCTCTGCGATTTCCTCACGGGCTAGTGCTTCGAGTTCGCTGTCTCCAGACTTGATGAGTTCGCGTGCTTCGGCTATAGCTTTTTGTGCGGCCTGAAAGTCTCTGTACATGTTGACGACTGGCTCAAGTTGTGCGCGTTTTTTGCCGAGAGCCTGAAGTTCCTTGATGTCCGAGACGATTTTGGGGTCAGATAGTTTTTTCTCTATGTCAATAAATTCCTGAACGATAGCCTGTAATTTCGGCTCTATATTCATGTGTATCGTGCCTCCTTTAGTGAGATGTGTTGATGACTGCTATATATGAATTAACAAATCCGTGATGTTCGTACAAATCCGTGATGCTCTCACAATCTCGTAATCTGTACTTACGCTGTCAGAGACCCCTCCATAGCAGTATTTAGTGATGCTAAGGCTACTTCAGCGTGATGTATGTTCGGCTCTCTGGTGGTTAGGTATTGCAGGCTCAAGAACGGAGCTATCACGCACAGCCCGACTTTCCCAGAACGTGATGCCAATCTGATAATCTCGTACGATATTCCGATAACTACAGGTATCAACACAATTCTAGCCGCTACCTGCAGCACAAAGCTCTCACCAGCAATCAATGCCTTCACCGGAGAAAATACCACTATGCTCACAATCACAGCTATCAACAAAAACGAAGTCCCACACCTCGGGTGGATTCTGGAGCAGGTCATGATATTTTCTGGTGTCATGTCCAGACCATGCTCGAAGGCGTTAATGGTTTTGTGTTCCGCGCCGTGATACCTGAACACCTGCCTAATATCCCCCCACATGCCTATCGCTGCAACGTACCCGATGAATATCACCGCACGCAAGACTCCTTCAGTGATGTTGACGGTCAAGGGAGCAGCAGCTATTTTCCCAGCCAGCCATAACGGAAGCGCAATGAACAGCCCTCCTACTGCCAGCACAGCAACTCCTACAGAGACCAGAATATCCTTGAAAGTGAGTTTCTCCTGTGTCTCCTCAAGGGCTACTTCTGCCGAACGAGACAGTGCCCTAAATCCCACGCCCAGCATCTCGCACATAGTCACCACTCCGCGCAAAAATGGCAGCTTGTACGGAAATCTTTTAGTGCGTGAGGAATGCGGCCAAGAGTCCGTGAAAATGTCTCCCTGAGGCCTGCGCACAGCCAAACCCCAAGCATCTTTCCCCTTCATGAGTACGCCCTCAATGACTGCCTGACCACCTACGGGAATTTTCCTGTCTTCTTCGTTAGCTGCATCATCAGCAAACAGGGATAACGCAGTGAGTATTAGTGTCTGTATTCTCTTAATCAAGTACTAGATCCTCCATGTCAGTATAAGGTTTTCCGCAAGTCCGAGCCTCATCACAACGTCCGAATATGCAGCTTGGCCCGGCCTTCTCGAACAGCACCGGAGCTTTTTCGCGGCACAGTACCAGCATTTTCCGAGCGAGTTCGTGAATCTCCCACTGGGCGCGTCTGCAAAGCCTCAAGCCGAAAAAATGGTGAAGTTCCCTCGCGTTCATAGTCAGCACCAAACGTGTGGAATGCCCATGCGGCAGGATAAATCTAGCGTCCTCTTTTGGTATGCCCATCTCGATGAGCTTGCTGTATGCCTCCTGAGAGTGCTTTATGCTCTCACGGAACACTCTCAACGCCTCAGGTACACCCTCAACACTCGGAGGAATTACTACTGCTTCGGGGTCAGGGGTCATTTTGACGTAACGCTGGCTCTGCTGGCTGAAACTGGCTAGCCTGTGACGCACTAGCTGGTGTGATGCTACTCTGCTGAGCTCGTCAATCCCGAACGTGAACGATACATGCTCGAACGTGGAGGTGTGTCCGCTCCGGAATAGGTCAGCGATTAACTTGCGCGATAGATTTTCTCCCTCACTCTGCAACAAATCACTTGCCGCAACATCACGGTAACAGATTCTTGCAGCAGCAGCGACTAGTTCATCGGGGTGAGGTGTATGAGCTAATAAGATTACCTGCATAACAAAAAAGGGGCATATTCCAGCCCCAACGTGATTAATGAGCTTGTGCGTATATGATGGTTATACGTCAGTTTTTTGGCCGTAGTTGATGCCCTTGTACTTCTTCTGGAACTTCTCGAGACGGCCTGCCTCAGTCAAAACCCTGCCGCGCTTCCCTGTGTAAAACGGGTGACAAGCAGAGCAGACCCCTACGCGGATTTCCTTCAGAGTGGAGCGTGTCATGAAGGTGTTTCCGCAAGCGCAAGTAACTTTGCATTCCTGATATTCAGGGTGAATGTCTTTCTTCATAGTGTAAAATGCCTCCTAGTGTCTTAAGCCGAGCCGCTCAATGAGAGACCTGTAGCGGTTGAAATCTTTGTTCATGAGGTAGCGGAGTAATCTTCTGCGTGAGCCTACCATTTTGAGCAGACCCCTGCGTGAATGGAAGTCCTTCTTGTGGACTTTGAGGTGTTCTGTGAGTTCTCTGATGCGTTCTGTGAGGACAGCAACCTGAACTTCGGGCGAACCAGTATCTGATTCGTGAGTCCTGAACTCGGCTATGACGGCCTGTTTCTTATCCTTCTGGATCATTTGGGTGAATATACCTCCTGAAAATGTATCACTGACCAGCCAAGCACAAAGCCTGTTCCAGAAATTAGCAATGTTCTTAGTTGATAGTGTGAATGCAAAATATATTATCACCCCGTGAAAAAAAATGCACTATTACTCTGAGAATACGTGAAATACTCGTTGCTAATCCTGATAACGTGTAATTAGTCTGTTGCTATAATATACAAAATTTCCCACACAAAGGAGTTAATTCACATATGAAAATAGCTATCGGATGCGACCATGCCGGTTTTGTCCTGAAGGGTGCAGTACTTGACTGTCTGCGCTCAAGGAATATAGACGTTCTTGATTTAGGGGCTTATGAGTACGACAAGGACGACAGCTACGTAGAACCCGCCTTCCGTGTCGGAGGAGCCATTGTTGACGAGACAGTGGACGCAGGAATACTCATGTGCGGAACAGGCTACGGGATATCCATCGCCGCCAACAAAGTACCCGGTATCAGGGCAGTAGCATGTTGGTCTCCGGAGAGTGCCAGAATCGCCAAAGCCCATAACGCTATCAACGTGTTAGCTCTCGGCGGAAGAGAGACATCACCCGAAGAAGTCCCTGCGATAATTTCTGCATGGCTTGACACAGATTTTGAGGGAGGCCGTCACCTCCAGCGCATCAACAAAATCGCTGAGACCGAAAAAGCCGCGTTCAACATCCTCACACGAGGCGGAGGGAAAATCACGATATTCACTCACCCGTTAATCCAGCACAAGGTCGGCATAATCCGGAGCGTAGATACCAGCGTCAAACAGTTCCGTGAGCTCCTAAACGAGATTACTGGCTTGATGGTGTACGAAATTACTCGGACATTGCCCCTCACTGAGAAAGAAATCCAGACCCCGCTGGAGAAGACTATAGTCCACACGATAGAGGGCCGGAAAATGGCGATAATCCCGGTGTTGCGTGCAGGCTTAGGCATGGTAGACGGAATACTTCAGGTAGTGCCTAACTGCAAGGTCGGACACATAGGACTGTATCGCGACGAGAAGACTCTTCAGCCTGTGGAGTATTACTGCAAGCTGCCGTTCGACATTGAGGAGCGTGAAATATTTGTGCTTGACCCAATGCTTGCGACTGGAGGCTCATCGAGTGCAGCAATACAGCTCGTGAAGGATCGCGGAGGACGTAGGATTTCTCTGGTGAGCCTGATAGCAGCTCCGGAAGGCATAGACCGAGTACACAAAGACCATCCGGACGTGAATATATACAGTGCGGCGTTAGATTCTCACCTGAACGAACACGGGTATATAGTGCCTGGACTTGGTGACGCAGGGGACAGGCTTTTCGGGACGAAGTAGCTGTGTTAGACGTAAAGTTATTGCTGTTCATCATAGCAGGATTTTTCTGGGGCGGATTGACAGCACCGGTGTCGATAAGGCTTGCGGGTATTTATGGGATACTGGATATTCCTGATGCCCGCAAGATTCACAAGGGGAATATGCCACGTGGAGCAGGTCTTGGCCTGTGGCTGGGGTATATGCTGATGGCGGTGATGATGTCCCAGTCTCAGGAAATGCCGGTGCTGAGATACATAGCATCAGGAGCAACGATAATATTCTTTGCCGGATATCTTGATGATATGTGTTCGTTGAGTCCGTATCTGAGGCTTGGGCTGCATATGCTTTCTGCTGGAATGGTGGTGCTGCCGCTTGAGGTGGATATTTTTGTGAGTGCGCTGGCCATAGTGTGGATAGCAGGTATTACGTCCTCGTACAACCTGATAGATGGGATGAATGGCCTGTGTATATCGTTGTTTATAGCGTCGTCGATAGCGTTGTTTTTTCTTGGAAACTCGTATGCAGGGATTTACACGGGAGCGATGGCGTTGGGTATATTGTGCTGGAACTTTCCGAGTGCGCAGACATTTTTGGGAGACGGCGGAAGTACATTGCTGGGGTATTTGTTTGCGTCACACTTCATCACGATAACTCTGCCCAGTCTGAGAACTTCAGGCCTCGATAAAATCATAATACTCTTTGTGCTATTCGGAGGAGTGCCGTTTATGGACACGATGACGGCGTTCACGCGCAGGATACTCACAGGGAAATCGCCATTTTTTCCGGACAAGAAACATCTACACCACATTTTGATGCAGCTGACCGGCTCGAATGTAGTGACGGTAACGATAATGTTGAGTCTGCACCTGTTTGCATTAGCGGCGGGATTGAGGGTGTATTTTGCTGTGAGGTGATAGCTATGCATGAAACAGAGTATATATCCACAAACACAGCCATGAACACGGCCAACACATAGAGGGGATAGCTATGCATGAAACAGAGTATACACACAAACACAGCCATGAACACGGCCAACACATAGAGGGGATAGCTATGCAGAAAATAGAGTACACATGTCCTAAATACATATGCCCAAAATATACATGCATCAGCAACACATACCTCAATAACATGGTGCATACATGGAGGCTGCGATCATGAAGAAAATAGTGTGCATAGTAGGCACTCGTCCCGAAGCAATCAAGATGTCAGTACTGATACATGAGCTGAGGAACGACAGTGAATTTGCTGTGAGTGTATTAGCGACCGGACAGCACACGGATATGTTGACGCAGGCACTATCAGATTTTGGGTTAATAGCTGATGAGAACTTGAGCATTATGCGTGACCGTCAGAGCCTAGACCACATAACAGCGAGTGTGTTGCAGGGAGTGGGTAGCTTTCTGGACGAGAATCCGCAAGACATGATTTTAGTGCATGGAGACACATCAACGACATTTGCGGCAACGTTAGCGGCGTTTTACCGGCATATACCTGTGGGACATGTGGAGGCAGGACTGCGGAGTCATGACTTGAGTTTGCCGTTCCCAGAGGAAGCGAACAGGGTACTGACTGACCGGATAGCGAGTGTGTATTTTGCGCCGACTGCTGGAGATGCGGAAAACCTTTTGCGTGAGGGGATAGCTCCGGAAAAGATACATGTTACCGGAAACACAGTAATAGATGCGTTGTACTGGATACTTGGCCGAGATGGCGGAACGAGTATAGCCCTTCCGGATGGGAGGCCTGTAGTGTTGATGACGGCGCATAGGCGTGAGTCGTGGGGCAAGCCCTTAGTGGAGATATGCGGAGCTGTGAGGGATGTGATACGTGAGCGGAGTGATGTGGTGTTTGTGATACCGCTGCACAAGAATCCGACAGTGAGGGATGTGATTCGTGAGGAGCTGAAGGATTGCGGAGACAGCGTGATATTCACTGAGCCGATGGGGTATGCGGAATTTGTGAGGGTGATGAATGCGAGTGAGTTTATTCTGTCGGACAGTGGAGGAGTTCAGGAGGAAGCGAGCGCGATCGATAAGCCTGTGCTGATTATGCGGACAGTGTCGGAGAGACCGGAAGCGATTTTGCACGGGACGGGTGTACTTGTCGGTACTGGACGGGAGAATATCCGCAATGAGGCGTTGAGATTGCTGAATGAGCCTGAACGGATGTCGGAAATATTGGCCAAGAATACGAAGCCTTTCGGGAATGGGGAAGCGTGCAGGAAGATTCACGAGGCTGTGAGGAGATATTTCTATGGGAGCGACTGAGGACTTATTTGAAGCTATATATGACAGCAATACAACTCCTGAACAAATAACCGCATTAATAGAAGCTGGAGCAGACATTAACGCTAAGGATAGTGTGGATTATACTCCTGTAATGCGGGCTGTATACTCAAATGAGAACATCGAAATCTTGAAAACATTGCTCAAAGCCGGTGCAGATATGAACGCCCAAGATGATGAAGGCATGACAGCATTAATGATAACTGCAGGTTATGAGACTCTGCCTGAACAAATGAAGGTTCTTGTTGAGGCCGGAGCTGATGTGAATGCTAAAAACACGCGCGGCTGGACTGCTTTAATGATGTCTGTACATGGCAGCTGGAATCCGGTAGAAACCACAAAAATCCTTCTTGAGGCCGGTGCTGACGTGAACGCTAGAAACAACGATAACATGACAGTTCTCATGTTGGCAGTACTATTTAATGATATGAGCGGTCTGCCTCCAGAGCCTGAAACTATTCGAATGCTTATCAATGCTGGTGCTGATGTCAACGCTAGAAATAGTTATGGTAACACTGCCTTAGCATTAGCTTTTGATGATTGTGCTTCTGAAATAATAAGACTTCTTATTGAGGCTGGTACTAATATTAATGCTAATGGGGACGGCAAGACTCTATTGATGTGTGCAGCAAATGATGGTGATCCAGATAATATAGAATTGCTGTTAAACGCCGGAGTACATGTAAACGATAGCGATAATTTAGGCAGAACAGCTTTAATGAGAGTTCTTGAGAGAAACGGAGAATATCACATAGAAAGCCTTCAACTGTTATTGCGTGCCGGAGCAAATATTCACTGTCAAGATAATGATGGAAATAACGCATTGATGTATGCGATAAAGTATAACGGCTATATCGAAATTGATGTAGAAATGGTAAAGATATTGATACGCTCAGGCGTTGACATCAAACACAAGAATAACTTGGGAGAAACGGCACTAATGATTGCTGTTGTTCGGCGTAAGGATCCAGAGTTAATAGCAACTTTGTTACGTGCCGGAGCTGATGTAAACGCTAGAGATAATTTGCTTGGGGAAACTGTCTTAATGTTTGCAGCAAAAGCCAATAAGAATCTGGAAATCATAAAGCTGCTCATTGATGCAGGAGCGGACTTAGACGCAAAGGACAAAATTGGCAGCACTGTAAAAGATTACGCCGAACTCAATCCTAACTCTGAAGTTTTAGCATTTTTTGAGGCTTTATAGCATAATTCACAGAAAGGAGAATTGACCATAAACAACAAGAACATCATGAAAATTCACGGCGGCCTCCCGCTCACCGGCACAGTCATAACTCAGGGCGCAAAAAACGCTGTTCTACCTGCCGAGGAGATATTTCTATGAGTGAAGACACCAGAGTCCATTACGGAGCAAAAAACACTATATTTCTCGACCTGTTCAGCATCCCTAAATACAGGCTGCAAATGTTTCAGGCACTTCACCCCGAAATGACTGACGTAACAGAGGACGACATCAAGCCCGTAACTTTATCCCCTGTCATGACGAACAGCCAGTACAACGACCTCGCATTTATCGTGCGGGACAAGCTGATAATCTTTGTGGAGGCACAATCTACGTGGACAATAAATATTCTTGTGAGGATGCTGCTTTATCTTGCAGGGACTTATAATAACTACATTCAGGATAATGCTTTGAATGTGTACACGTCAACTAAAGTAGTAATCCCTGAGCCGGAGTTTTATGTTGTCTACACCGGAAGCCGCAAAATTAGGGAAGATACAATCTCTCTTAGAGCCGACTTCTGGAACAATCCGGATGCCAAACTCGATTTGCAGGCCAAGATCTTACACGCAGAGAGCAGTGATGACATTATAGGCCAGTACATAATATTCACTCATGTACTAGACGGCCAGATAAACATTCACGGCAGGAAAAAGATTGCTATTGAGGAAACTATACGTATCTGCCAGACTCGCAAAGTCCTCAAAGAATATCTAGAAACCCAGAAAAAGGAGGTAACCTCTATGTTTGATGTACTGTTTGACCAGAAATATATCATGAGAGCGTACGCCATCGAGAACAAACGGGTAGGGGAAATTAAGGGCATAATTGATATGTGCAAAGAGTTCGGGAAATCTCTTGATTTTGCCATACAAAAGATTGTTGCAAACGTAGGCTTGAGCGAAAGACAAGCTGCCGAATACGCAAACAAGTACTGGAATGCAGACCCGAACACAGACCCATTCGAAGAAGAGGAAGAAGGTTGGGCACCATAAACACCAACAACACAATGAAAATCATCGGCGGTATCCCCCTCACCGGCACCGTCAAAACTCAGGGCGCAAAAAACGCTGCCCTCCCTGTCATGGCTGCATGTCTCCTCCTCAAGGGAGGCTCTCTCACGCTCGACAACGTCCCTGACCTCCACGACATCCACACCATGCTCGACCTCATCCGCTCGCTCGGGGTCAACGTCTCATTCACTGCCTCCAGAGCCGTCTTCACCGTCCCCGAAGCCCTCAAGTGCGAAGTCCCCGAATCCCTCGCCCGGAAAATGCGCGCCTCATCCATCGTACTCGGCCCAATGCTCGCAAACTTCGGGAGAGTCTCTCTGCCTTTGCCCGGAGGCTGTTCGATCGGGAGCAGACCTATCGATATTCACCTCAAGGGCCTCAAGCAAATGGGTGCTGATATCGAGATCAAGGACGGTATTGTTCACGCCACTGTCAACGGCAAATTACGAGGCCGCAGAATATATCTCGACTTCCCATCTGTCGGAGCTACAGAGAACCTCATGATGGCCGCTTCCCTCGCTCAAGGTGAGACCATAATCGAGAACATCGCCCGCGAACCCGAAATCGATAATCTCGCATCAGTGTTGCGCTGTCTTGGTGTTCCTGTGGAGCTTGAAGGCACCGGCGGAGTCAGAATACAGGGCATCGAAAAAGCACACTCCGGCCGCGAAAAAGTCATCCCCGACAGAATCGAAGCCTGCACGTATATTCTCGCAGGTGTCATGACGAACGGCCATATCCGTGTCGAGAACGTCGTGCCATCACACATTGACGCTATACTCGCAAAACTTGAGGAGGCCGGCGCAAAATTCTCCGTACGTAGAAATGTCGTCGAGGTCTTCCCGTCAAAGAAACGTCTTCACCCTGTTGGCATCAAGACCATGCCGTACCCCGGTTTCCCCACTGACGTACAGCCACAAATGGCCGCATTACTCTCTATCTCTCGCGGAGTAAGTACCATCGAGGAGAGCGTCTTTCAGGCCAGATTTCTCTACGCTCAGGAGCTCAACCGTATGGGTGCGGACATCCAGATTTCCCGTGACGTTGCAGTGATTCGCGGGGTTGAGAAGCTACACGGTGCAGCGGTCAAGGCTACGGATCTGCGGGCAGGGGCTGCGCTGATCATGGCGGGGCTTGCTGCTGAAGGTGAGACTACCGTTGACGATATGGTTCACGTCTGGAGAGGCTATGAAGTCATTGACCAGAAACTTCGGGCGTTAGGTGCTAGGGTTGAACTCGTCTGAAGCTCTCGCGAAAATTCAGGTCTACGCATTCGTTGGGCCGGCAGGTACAGGCAAAAGCCACAGAGCTACTCATGTCGCAAAACAGAACGGCATAGACTATATTATCGATGACGGGCTGGTGATTTCCAGAGGCAGAATCTTGGCCGGACGTAGCGCGAAATCCGAGATTAACAGGTTACGTGCAATCAAGCGGGCAATTTTTGAGTACCCAGAACACAGAGACGCAGTAGTGAATTACCTCACAAAACATACACCCGAAAAGTTGATGATACTTGCTACGTCTGAGGGCATGATCGAGAAGATTACTGCACGTTTGGGGCTGAATGCTCCTGTGAAGACCATACACATCACGGACATATCGACACATGAGGAAATCGAGGCAGCATTACGTGAGCGCAGGGAGAAAAAGCAGCATGTAGTCCCAGTAGCGAAGGCACAGATACAGCAGGATTTTGCCGGTAAGCTGGTGCGGCAGATATGGGGGTTCTTTCGCGGCAGGGACAAGGAAGAATCTCGCAACACTATCGTCAAGCCGTTGTTCAGCTTCAACGGAAAGGTAACGATAGAGTCGGATGCTATTCTGGATTTGTGCAGGAGGCTTCTGGAGCTCAGGGAACACGTCAGGAAAATCCGCGAGATAGACCTAGAAACCTATGACGACAAAATCGAGCTTAGTGTAGAACTGGATCTGAACTTGGGGAACATGAGCGCGTTATCGATAGCGAAGACACTCCAGAGAAAGCTGCGTATGGGATTGAGTTACTTTACAGGAATGGAAATTAAGCAAGTCAACATCAGAGTGAACGAGATATTTTTATGAGCATGAGCATGGATATTACAGACATTAATTTAGCGTGGAAAGAGCTGCGAAAGAGAGTAGATAGCTGCACGAAATGCCCCTTATACCGGACGAGGAATAATACAGTTTTCGGTGAAGGACCTACGGAAAATTGTAGGTGCGTCATCATCGGAGAAGCCCCCGGAGTTGAGGAGGATCGTGACGGCCGTCCGTTTGTGGGGAAAGCCGGTACACTGCTGGATGAGATTTTGCGTGAGAGCGAAATACCCAGAGAGTCGGTGTATATCATGAACGTGCTGAAGTGCAGGCCGCCTAGTGATGTTCCCGGAAAACAGAACAGGACTCCTAAAGCCGAAGAAACACAAGCGTGTAAAGACTACCTTGAAGCGCAGTTATTACTCCTGCACCCCGACATAATCGTAACTATGGGCAACACTCCGACAAGATACATTCTGGAAACGGAACAGGGCATTACTACTATACGCGGTAGATGGTTCGACAAGAGAGGCATAAAGATATTCCCGATGTTTCACCCAAGCTATTTACTGCATGGACGCAATTACCCTGACAGTCCGGACAGAATCAATACCTTTGCTGACGGTAAAAGACTAAAGGCAGCATTAGACTGGCTGAATACACACTAAAGGAGGACTATATTTTGACAGACACCAACACCAACACAAAAATTCCCCGTCATCTAGCAATAATACTTGACGGCAACGGACGCTGGGCCAAACGCAGAAACCTTCCCAGACTCATGGGACACAGGGCAGGACTCCGCAAACTTGAGGACATGGTCAGGCTCGTGAAGCTCGAAGGCATACGGTACTTTTCTGTGTATGCATTTTCCACCGAGAACTGGAATCGGCCAACAATGGAGGTTACGGGGCTTATGCGTATGTTCGGGTACTACCTGCGCAGAAAAGTCGACAAGGTCAAAGCAGAAGGTGCACGCATAAGATTTTGCGGACGTGAGGACAGAATCCCAAAAGATTTGCTGGCACAAATGCGCTGGGCTGAGGACTACACGAAGGACGAGAAAGAGCTTGACTTCATCCTGTGCATAAACTACGGCGGAAGAGCAGAGATACTTGACGCTGTGAACTCACTCATTGCCTCGAAACCCAACACTCCCGTAACTGAAGATGATTTACGCAGACACTTTTACTTGCCTGACGTGCCAGACCCGGATTTGATTATCAGGACTAGCGGAGAACTCAGGCTCAGTAACTTTTGGCTGTGGGAGAGCGCATACAGTGAGTACTACTTCACGAACATACACTGGCCGGATTTCGGGGAAGCAGAACTCAAGAAAGCACTGGCGGACTATGCAGGAAGAGAGCGCAGATATGGCGGACTTAAGAGCTGAGAAGGCGGAGCTGCGTTTACGGGCATTGAGCAGTGTCGGGATAGTGATAGTGATTCTCGGCGCGATACACTACGGCAGTTATGCTTGGCCTGCTGTTGCCGGGATAATAGCGTTGGTATCTCTGAGCGAATACTACTCACTCGTGAACAGGCTCGCAGAAAAACGTGCTGCCCGAATTTCTCCGGGTGTGGGCTACATAATATCATGTGTGTTTTTGTTCGCGGCCATGCAGGAGAACGCACAGCCCATAGTGCTGGCAATGATTTTGTCGCTGTGTGTATGCGGTGTGTTTGTGGTGGAGATTTTCAGAAGGCAAATTTCGCGAGCCGGAGGAGAGAGCTACGCCGTCCAGAATGCCGGAGCAGTGATTTCCGGAGTGCTGTATATCACTGTGCCGTGGACATGCATGATTATGCTGCGGGACTATATCGTGGGTCGTCAAGTGCTGACTACTCTATTCTTCTGCACATGGGCGTGTGATGTAGGGGCATATATCGGCGGAAAACTCTTCGGGACGGTGAAACTATGCCCTAACGTAAGTCCGGGAAAGACGGTGCAGGGATTTGTTGCTGGGATAATCGGAAGCCTCTTAGTGAACGCAATATGTATCTATTACTTCAGTTTACCTACATACCCATTAATCTTTATAGGATTTATCTGCGGGATATTCGGCCAAGTGGGAGATCTGGCAGAATCACTCATCAAGCGCGAGGCAAAACAGAAGGACTCAGGAAAACTAATACCCGGACACGGCGGAATGCTTGACCGTTTCGACAGCATATTGTTCAACGGATTATTGACGTATTTGCTCTTGAGGGTGGTGCTGTGATGATGAATGTAGTAGTGATTGGCGCGACTGGAAGCGTAGGAAGTTCGGTGCTTGCCGTGTGTGAATCTTGGCCGGAGAAGATTCGTGTGGTGGGGCTTGCGGCTAACAGGCGTTCCCAAAAGTTGCAGGCTCTCGCTGAGAAATTCAGGGTGTCGAAAGTGTGTGCGTTTGAGGAATCCGGAGAGGCAGGCCTTGAGGAACTGGCAACTATGCCCGAAGCCGAGCATGTGGTGTTTGCGTCTTCAGGTACTGGAGCGATTCGTGCGTTGTGTAGTGCGCTGAAGGCAGGGAAGACTGTATCACTCGCCAACAAAGAGAGCATAGTAGTGGGCGGAGCGTGGGTGATGCCGCTGGTGAAGTATCCGGAACAGTTGAGGCCGGTGGACAGTGAGCATAATGCGATATGGCAGTGCTTGCACGGAGAGCGCAAGGAGTTCATCAGGAAGATATATCTTACTGCATCGGGAGGGCCGTTCAGGAATTTCACGAGTGAGCAGCTCAAGACAGTGACTCCGGAAATGGCATTGAGGCATCCGGTGTGGGACATGGGAGCGAAAATCACGATAGACAGTGCGACGCTGATGAACAAGGGAATCGAGCTGATAGAGGCGATGTATTTGTTCGGGCTGAGGGCGGAGCAGGTGGATGCGTTGATTTCGCCGGGGTCATTTGTGCATGGGCTTGTGGAGTTTGAGGACGGGAGCGTGAAGATGCTTGCGGCTGAGCCGGATATGAAGCTGCCTGCGGGGGCGTGTATGTTTTGGCCTGAGCGTTATTTTCCTGCGGAGAGTTTCAGGAGGCCGGAGTTTTTGAGGCATGAGGTGAGATTTTACGAGCCTGACGCTGAGAGATTTCCTGCGATAAGAATAGCACGAGAAGTGATGAGGAAGAAGGGAGGGTATCCTGCGCTTTTGGTGGGAGCGGATGAGGCAGCAGTGAGTATGTTTCTGGAGGGCAGGATAGGATTCACGGACATTGCGGGAGTGGTTGAGGAAGTGTTGAGTGAGTGTGATGTGGGAGAGCCTGAGAGTCTGGATGACGCGATAGGGTATATAGAGCTGGCGCGTGTGAGGGCGAGAGAGCTAGTGAAGTGAGAAAATCCCTCAAAAAAATATCCCCTCAGCGTTGAACTGGGGGGATTTCTTATTGCTTAAGTTTAGCGTCTCTTCCTAAGAATCAATAGCAGGCCCGCAAAAATCGCCGGCATTCCGAAAGCAGTATTACAGCCTCCGCTAGACCCTAAGCTGCCTGAAGCCGGAGTATCATCTTCAACTTTACACACAGTTACGTCCATCATTATGTCTTTGAAGCCCGTATCATAGTCATACGTAAACTTATACGCCTCTTCACTGAATGACGCTGTCCCTGTTGCAGAATCAAACTCTGCTGCTATCTCGTTCCCTGAAGCGTCAAACGCCTTGAGATTCTTGACGTTGTCGGACACAGATGCACTCTTCACCTTCACGGAAGACGACGCACTAAGATGTTCACCTAAGGCGAAATTCTGCCCGATTGACTGCATGTACACGGTCTGTGTGTCGCAGATTAGCTCCATAAGTCTGGCCAAGTCTTCAGCATCGAATCTCAACAGGCTGTTGTTGCTGATGTTGAGAATGCTTAAAGAATCGCACCCAACAACATTAATCTGCTCAAGCCCGCATGAAGAGCAATCCAGACTCACAAGATTCGTACAGCCGGAAACATTTACAGACTTCACATTTGCTCCGTGAGTGTCAAGTTTCGTGATGGAGGCATTACCCGAAACATCAAGCTCCTCAACAGAAGCGTTTTCGCCTACGGTCAACTCTTCGATATTGGGAAGCTCATTAACCCATTCGAAGCTCTGAACGTCAGAATTTACTTCGAGCTGTGTGATGCTCTGCTTTTCTTCGTCCGTCAAGTTCGTGATGATATCTGTGATATTTGTGCCGGTATCTCCGCCGCCAGAAGGATTAGTGTTGATGGTGATTTTCCCGTTCTCGATCACTACAGGCTCACTCTGAGGCTGAGGAGTAACATCACGACTCTGTTCAGGATTTTGCGGCTGAGGGGTAACGTCAGGACTCTGGTCGGGCTTTTGAGGCTGAGGGGTAACGTCTGGACTCTGTTCTGGAGTTTGCGGCTGAGGCGTAACATCTGGGCTAACGTCCGGCGAAACATCCGGGCTAATCTCCACAGCGTTCACACTCACAAAGACCTCTTTGCTTCCGTAAGTGTCTAGTGCAGGTTCATCACCGGCAATAGTTACTGTCGCAAGCATCGTAATTTTCTCCGCATCCCTCGAAGTCAACGGTGTTCCTGATAGCGTGAACTCATGGTGATAGCTGCTCTCAACTTCTCCGGTGCTTGTCATTTCACCGTCAGCAGTCAGCCAGTCAGGAAGGTCAATAATCTCCATTAAGTACGCATATTCTTTGTAGTCGGTATCATGTACATCAAGCGTTACGTCAACATTCACCGTTGTAGTGAAAGGCTCTCCAGAAACCGCAGTGAGTTCTTCAGCTTCGGTAGTGATGGCTATGTCAGCAGTAAGTATGATATCTCCTGCACCGTTCTTGAAGGTCGTAGTTGTGGTAGTGCTGCTAGCTCCGGAGTCTGTGGTGACTGTTTCGGGGTCTCCCGTCTCGATGTCTCCGCTCTGTGCAAAATCGCTCGCCACGGTTACCACCACGTCAGCACTAGCTGCCCCGCCATTGTTCGCGGCAACAACCCTCACCGAATACGTTCCTGAAGTCCCCAGCTCAGGAGTCCCGGAGATTTCGGCGTTGTTCCCTTCTCCGCTGAAGACCAGCCCCGAAGGCAATGCACCGTCAATACTCCACTTGATACTGAGTCCTGTAGCACTCATCGCGAGTCTCGTGGGCTGTCCCTTGTACGCAAAAAGTGAGTACGTACTGGACGACATCACCGGAGCAGTCTCTCCCCAGTTTGCAGTGAGGGTTTTGTCGCCGCTGCTGCCTTCAGGGATCTCCGTAACCTCCACGCCGTCAAGAGTCCATCCCGCAAAATCATGGTCTGCTTTCGTTGGCTCTTTGAGGGTTATGGTGTCGGTCTCGATAGTGTAGCTACTGGGGTTAGCCTCGTCATTAGTGCCTCCGTCAAGCTCATACGTGATTGTGTAGATGATTGGCGTGAATGTAGCTGTTAAAGTCTTGTTGCCTGTACTGTTTGCCGGAATTTGCGTAACAGTCGCACCGTCCATAGTCCACCCCGTGAACGTGTAGCCTCCTTTTGTGGGAGCGTTGAGGGTGATCGTTCCGCTCTCGATATTGTAGTTTGCGGGGTTGTTTTTGTTGTTGGTGCCGCCGTTGAGGTTGTAGGTGATTGTGTAGGTTATGGGCGTGAAAGCAGCTACTAATTTCTTGTCGCCTGTACTGCCCTTCACAATCTGCGCAATCGCCGCGCCGTTCAGCGTCCAACTGTTGAAGGTGTAGCCCGTTTTTGTGGGAGCCTTCAGGGTGATGTTGTCGCTCTCTACGGTGTAACGTGTGGGGTTAGTGGGGTCGTTAGTGCTGCCGTTGAGGTCGTAGCTTATCTCGTAGACGATAATCGTGTAGTGTGCGGTATAGCTTCTGTCTGCGCTTGAGCCTTTAGGGATGATTACGTCAAGGCTTGAGGCGACATCAACGCTGCCCGTCCACCCGATGAATGTGTAGCCAGCTTTGTCGGGGCTGGTCAGATGAATATCATCACTCTCTATGTCGTAACTTACTGGGTTTGCAGGTGAGGCAGTCCCGCCGTCAAGGTCATAGCTGAGCCTGTAGGTTATGGGCGTGTAGTTTGCTTTGTAGTTCCTATCACCGCTTGAGCCTGTGGGAATTATTACGTCAGTAGAGTATCCTGTTAAGCCTGTGCCTGTCCAGCCGATGAAGGTATATGCTGGTTTGTCTGGGCTAATCAGCGGAATATCATTGCTCTCAATGTCGTAACTTACTGGGTTAATTCCGGAGACTGTTCCGCCGTCAAGGTCATAGCTGATTCTGTAGGTTGTGGGTATGTAGTGCGCAGTGTAACCTCTATCACCGCTAGACCCCTTCGGAATAATTACGTCCATAGAGTAC
>JAFTBT010000127.1 GCA_017455085.1 Synergistaceae bacterium | reverse complement strand
GCTGAACAACAACACGGTGAATAACAACAGTAACATTTCGGGATCATAGACACACTACACTAATGACGGCTCAATGAGCGGGTGGGCGGGTGGGGCGAAATGAGCCGTCAAGAGTCCCACACCTCATACACTACACACAAACCCATCACGCTACACGCAAACACATCACTCCACACACAGCCTCATTACGCCACACACTAACCCCTCACACTCACGTATACACCCCTCTCGTTAATCTGGTACAATTACCGCATCTTTTATTCTTTTCAGGGAAGTGAATTTTCATCATGTTAGCTTTGCTCAAGTTAAGCCCCGTTATCGTTCTGGGCATACTCATGAACGGCTCTTTCGGTTTCGGGCTTGATATCCTTCTTGCTGCACCGCTCGCACTGGTTTACGCACTCATCATCGGCCTCATCTTCGCACACGTCAAGTTCAACGACCTCATGGATGCCGCTGTCGAAAGCATGAAGCACATCGTTCTGGTCTTCCTGATTCTACAGATGGCCTATGCCGTTGCTACATGCTTCATGGAAACCGGAGTCGCTGCCTCAATCATCAACATGGCT
Organism: Synergistaceae bacterium; assembly: GCA_017455085.1. Next base: position 8,089 of record JAFTBT010000127.1, on the reverse strand, counting down.
CTTTCACTCGGACTCACCGCCAAACTCGTAGCCATGACATCCCTTCTTGTTACTGCAATCCTCTCAATCGCTACAGGCACTTCGTGGGGAACTTTCGCGGCCTGTGCACCGATCTTCCTGTGGCTCAACCACATAGTAGGCGGCTCAAACGTTCTCACTATCGCGGCCATCGCTGGAGGCTCATGCTTCGGAGACAACATCGGCCTCATCTCCGACACTACAGTAGTCAGTTCTTCCCTTCAGGGTGTCCAGATCACAGACAGAGTCCGACATCAGGGCGTGTGGTCTTTCCTGTGCCTAGTGGCTGGAGCTGCGGCGTTCTACTTTGCTGCGGTCAACATGGGACTTCCTGACACTGTTGGCAACGCTAACGAAGCCATCGCACAAATTCCACAGTCCGTGTGGGACGCACTACAGGAGAAACGTCCTGCTGCTGTTACCCTCCTGAATCAGGTCAAGGCAGGAGTCCCGTACTACATGGTCATTCCGTTAATCGCTGTGCTTGTTCTTGCAGGTGCAGGCGTGAACACTCTCGTATGTCTTGGAACTGGAATATTAGGCTCACTGATTTGCGGGTACTTCGCCGGAACAGTTACCAGCCTGAGCAAATTTCTGGAGATGGTGCAGTCAAGTTTTGCTGACGCTGGAAGCTGGGTAGTCGTTATGATGCTCTGGATCGGAGCTTTCGGTGGTGTCATGCGCAGGATGGACGCTTTCGGAGCTATAGCTGCACTCGTCATGAAGTGCGTACACAGCGTGAAACAGCTCATGTTCGCGAACGGGATATTATGCCTCTTGGGGAATGCGGCACTCGCTGACGAAATGGCACAGATCGTTACGATGAGTCCAATCATCAAGGACTTGACCGACCGCAACGTAAAGGGCAGTGAAAAGGCCATGTACAAGCTCGCGTTGAGAAATGCAACGTTTGCGGACGCTATGGGAGTGTTCGGTTCGCAGTTGATCCCGTGGCATGTGTATTTAGCATTCTTCGTAGGAATCATTTACGCAGTGTATCCTATGGCTGAAGGCGCAATCAGTGTTGGAGATATCATCATGCATAATTATCTTTCGTGGATTGCAGTACTTTCTATGCTTTTACTGACGCTTACGGGGCTTGATAGATGCATTCCGTTATTTGGTCTTCCTCGTGAACCTGAAGTGCAGTTAGTGAAGGCTGAACCTGAAGAGTAGCCAGCAAAATCGTGTAGTGCAGCCAGCAAAAACATTTCTGTACAGACAACATCAACGGGTGAACTCGTAGTGCAGCCAGCAAAAATATATCTGTACCAACAACATCAACGGCTGAAACTGAAATGTAATCCGTAAAAGAGTATTTCCACGTATAACCTGATATAATTTCGGCAGAGTCTGGGAAAATTTACTGGCTCTGCTTTTTATTTTTCCCTACAGAGGCGTAACTAATGGCTAAAGTAAAAATCTGCGGTATCTCCCACGATATAGAAATTGGTATCATGAACGAATTAATGCCCGATTATGTCGGCTTCGTATTCTGCTCCAAAAGCAGGAGGTTCATCGCTCCAGAACATGCAGGTCTCCTCAGGTCCAAGCTCAGAAAAGGCATCAAGTCCGTCGGAGTCTTCGAGAACGCTAAACTCGAACAGGTCGCCCTCACCGTAGAGACTGCCGGACTCGACATTGTACAGCTCAGAGGCCACGAAACCGGAGAATACATCGCTGTCCTGCGCGAATACATCAAGTGTCCCATCATACGCTCATTCAGAGTCTCCAGCGCAATGGAGGCGGAACGCGCTATGTACACCACTGCTGACTACGTGATGCTAGACAGCGGAGCAGGAGGCGGCACAAAATTCGACTGGGAAATCATAGGCTCGTCAAAACGTCGTCCCTACTTCCTCAAGGGCGGCCTCAGCCCCGAAAACATACAGCAGGCACTGTCACTTTCTCCGCAGCCCTACGCTCTGGACGTAAGCACAGGAGTCGAAAGCGGCAGCCTCAAGGACTACAGGAAGGTCATGAAGTTTATCCAGGCAGTCAGGAGCTACAAAGGCAGGCAGAACTAGAATGCTGTATATATTCTTGGCCGGAATACTTTGGGGAGGTATAGGCCTGTTCGTGAAGGAACTCTCAGCCTCCGGAGCTTCACCGGATATTATCTGCGTCATGCGTATGTCTTCAGCATTCCTGATTATGCTGGTGATAGCACTGGCCAAGCACGGAAGAAAGGCACTCCTCACCGACAAGAAAGCACTGTTTTTCTGCGCATTGTTAGGGATAGTCTCCAATGGCCTGTTCAATATTTTCTACACTGCATCAATCCGAATCAACGGCATGGGTATAGCGTCAGTACTCATGTATACGGCTCCAGTGTTCACGGCCATAGCTTCACGAGTAATCTTTCACGAGAAATTTTCTGCCCTGAAGATATTTGCGCTCATGCTCAACATTGCGGGGTGTATCTTGACGGTGACGGGTGGGAATTTTTCGGTGTCTGCGGTGAACTTGATGGGTCTGCTGATGGGGCTGGGCTCAGGGTTCGGCTATGGGATGGCGGCAGTGTTTGGGAGATTGGCGGGCGACAGGACGGACGCAGTTATCACGAGCGTGTACAGCTATTTGTTCGCGTCGATATTCCTGTATGTATTTCTGAGGCCTGAAGTTGTGCCGGTGGTGGGGAACGTGAAAATTTTGGGCTGGGGGTTGATGTACGGACTGATCCCGACGGCGTTGGCGTATGTGTTGTACTACACGGGGATCAAGAAGATTCCTGACACGAGCCGGGTGCCGGTGATTGCCTCCATAGAGCCGGTGACTGCTGTGTTGATAGGGATGGTGTTGTATGGCGAGAAGCTGGGTGCGTGGAATTTTGCTGGAGTGGTTGTGGTGTTGGTGTCTATAGCTCTGACGGTCAACGCTGAATAGTCTCTAATCAAACGGAAAGATATCAACAACAATACTCATCGGGTATAGTTGTGCTTCTGACGGTCAAAACACAGTACTGAAATATCAGCAACAATCTTGCTGTGAGGGGTGTTATAGCTCTGACGGTCAACTAACACACGGAAATATATCAACAACAATATCTCACTGAGGATTATCGTAGCTCCGCCACTCAAGCCCAAATACTTCATCAGGCAGGAAAGATTTTTACGGATAAATACAGGTATTTGATAACTGTAAACATCTCCAGCAATTTTTATCGGGGTTGCAGTTGTGCTAATATCTACTATCATATTAATAAAATCCACAAGATAAATAATATACAGGTGATAATAGCATGTCAAAAATAGCAGTTGCAGTATTCAACCGTAAAGGCGGTGTCGGCAAAACCACCATATCGGTAATTTTGGCGGAAATAGCCCTCGTACGCGGAAAAAGCCTCCTCGCAGTCGACCTCGACCCCTCGCGTAACTTCTCCAGCGCATTAGGCTTCCTGAAAGACAGCGGCTTCAAAGACAACTTCAGGGTGAAAACATCCCTCGACGACAGCGACGAAGGTGCCCCCGAAGAATGGATAGTGATCGACTGCCCGCCCGCCCTAAATCCACGAGATGATAATGATCCCTCAAAACACGCAATGGACTTCGCAGATATTACTGTGATTCCCGTCAGACCGGACTACTTCTCACTGACTCCGCTGGGACTGATAGACTCCCTCGCTGAGGACAAGTTCGGCAAATCTCGTTCACAGCTTCCGTTGCTGAAACTCGGCTTTGATGATTCATTGATGTCTAGAGTTACGAATCAGGTCATTGCTGAGAGCGGCCACCCTATAGCTGAGGACATAACCCTGCATAAGAGCATACCCTACAACATAACTTCGGGCAAAATTTGGTCGATGGGGCTTGCTGCAAGATTCAGACTCCCGTATGAAAGCCTGTACCTGAAGATAGAGAACGCCATGCACCGCCTGACAAACGGCATCACAGATGTTTATGAAGTGTGGACGAGCGGAGGTGATGCGGAATAATGAGCCGCGACTTCAGCAAAGCACTCGAGAACATCAGGAAGGCAATGCGTGATCAGGATGAAGAATTTCGCCGCGAAGAAGGCTTAGCCCCAAAACAGCCAAAATTACCAGACCTGAATCCGAAACCGCAGCCTTCACAGGAAATCTCAGCGGGTGAACTCGACCCAAATAGATTCCTGAATAAATCCATAGGCCAAGAACCTGTACACGAGCCTACACCCCAGATTCAGAGTCAGACTCAGGACACCGCACCCGAAATAGTCGAAGTGCTGCCCCAGAAAGACTCGCGGCATTCGTGGCTGTACAACGAGGTCGCTAAAGCCATTCACAACGCTTCAGGCAATAACCAGAACATTAAAGTAGTCGCAGTGTTTGTGCCTGTGGTGCAGAGCGGACACGAGTTTGAGGATATGCCGGTGCATGAGACCGTAAATCTGCCTCCGGTAAATGAAGATGACTTCAGGATTAAGGACGAGATAGACTTTCAGGAAGACCCCGTAACCACTGACGAACTGCCTCATGATTCCGAAGTTCAGGAGCTTTTGGCGGAAGAGACCTCACAGCCCGAAGCGCAGGAGCTTTTGGCGGAAGAGACCTCACAGCCAGAAGCGCAGGAGCTTTTGACGGAAGAGACCTCACAGCCGGAAGTTCAGGAGCTTTTCTCGGAAGAGCCTACACAGCCCGAAGAGCAGGAGCTTTTCTCGGAAGAGCCTACACAGCCCGAAGAGCAGGAGCTTTTCTCGGAAGAGCCTACACAGCCGGAAGTGCAGGAACTTTTCTCGGAAGAGACCTCACAGCCGGAAGTTCAGGAGCTTTTCTCGGAAGAGACCTCACAGCCCGAAGCGCAGGGGCTTTTGACGGAAGAGCCTACACAGCCGGAAGTGCAGGAGCAGCAGGATTTGCCCGAAGAACTAGCCGCAGAACCAGAACAGGCTGACCATCTCGGCGAACTCATCCCCGAAAGCATGGACCATCCCGATCCGGAACTTGCCGAAGCCTTCAACACTATGGAGGAAATTCTGGACGAACATATCGCCGCCGCAAACGAAGAACTTCCTGAACTTGAACTCCCTGACGAACTGGAAGATGACGAAATTATTGATGATATTGATGAATCCAGTGAAGACAGTAAAGCAAACTAGGCACTCACACACAAAACTTCCTCCGTACTGCACATCACAATACGGAGGCAAGGAGACACGTTACAGAGACTTTTGTTCATCAAGTTTATTTCTCAGCTAACGACTGGTATAATTCCGCCTTAATTGGTGTCTCATTGAGAACTGAGTATAGGCAGTTGGACAGAGAAAAATGCTGTTACATGGTTCTGTCTGTGAAATACTCAACCTTACTCAATGCGTAGAAAATTATGTACCCGTACGTTAGCGGGGACTTCAAGCCTCTGGAGCGTGTCTGCGACATGTAAACACTATACCAAACGTTAGTAGCTTATGCGAAAACGAACGCGTTGAACAAGGAATGAAGCAAACAGAAATGTTACAAGTCTTCTGTAACGGAACATATTTCTAGCCACTCTTCGCACAACAAATCCTCTGCCCTTTTCCCGCCATACCTCCCTGCGTCAGCAAAGCCCCTCAGATTGTTCGCAAGGGTCTTCCTTCGGTGAGCAAACCCCCTGTGCAGCAACTCACTCCACTTTTCGCTGCGGCCAAGCCCAAAATTCCGGTCTATCTCTATCTCCACTATCGCCGACTCAACTTCTGGCACTGGCCGGAAACATTCAGGGGCTACCTTGCGGACTATCCTCGCTCTCCCCATCGCCTCAATGCATACACCCAAAGGATACCGGGCTTTCGTGTCCGGAGGAGCTGTGATTCTTTCGGCGGCCTCCTTCTGCAGCATGTACATGTGATAGCGCAAACCACTGTCCGCATACTTCAGCAACTCCCAGATCAGCGGCGTAGTAATCTTGTATGGGATATTCGCAATGACTTTGTCGGGAAACGGACTCAGAGAATCATACGCAAACTTCACAGCATCTCCCCAGTGCAGAATCATACGGCTGTCCTCACGCGCAAGTCCCTCAAGTTCAGGCCGCAATCTCTCGTCCAGCTCCACACAGTGCAGGCACCTCACGCCACGCTCAAGCAGCCCACGCGTCAACACTCCATGCCCCGGGCCGATCTCCAGCACACAGTTAGACTCACATGCTCCAGAACGCTCAAGCATCAGGCCGAGTATGTTCCTGTCCACAAGAAAATTCTGCCCGTATCGCTTCAGTGCCTTCATCATTCTGCGATTCTGCACTAACAGCTATCTTCCGTCCAGAAGGGTTATGTTTCCGCCCTCAGCCTTCGCTCGGTTCATAGTGTCATACGCCGCTCCGATGAACTCGCTCACGCCGGAATATCCCCTGCTGTAGAAATCAGCTACTCCCGCGCTCACAGGCACATCACCAGCCCGTGAACGTATCTCGTTCGCCATCACCACAGCCACAGCCCCGGGACAGTGTACTATCGCCATGAACTCATCCCTGCCGAACCTAGCCGCTACACTGTCAGCCCGTCCAGTCAGGAATTTCTTCATGTTCCCGACAAATTCACGCACCATTCTTTCACCGGCAACATATCCCGAAGTCTCTGCAACGTAATTCAGGCTGTCGATGCTCAGCGCAATCAGACTCAGGTCTCCGCCGTTCTTGACTGCCGAGCCGATTTCCCGAAGCAATACGTGTTCGAGGCCCCTGCGATTCAGTATCCCGGTGCGCGTGTCAAACGTCAGGAGTCTCCGTAACTGGCCGTGAATCTTTTGCGTGTCGGTAATGTCCTCAAACGTCAGGAGGGTATTTTTTTCGCCGTCCCAGTCTATGGGGCTTGCATGTATGCGCATACGTCTGGCTTGGGTCTTCTCAGGCTGGGGAATGTCATTCAGTGCCGCATCAAGATATATTTCTTCTGGGGTGAAGTCGTAGAAAGTATCGTGCTCCGAAATATCCTGCATTAGGCACTCTGCACTACCTGTGCGCTCACGAATCACCTGCATTAATCTATCCATATCATCAGAGCCTAGAAAGTCGGCTATATTCCCCCCTGAAGGATTCTGCCCCAGACTCGAACACAGGTACTTATTCGCGGCCAAGATTACGCCCTCGTCGTCAGCAACACATGCCCTGAACGCAACGGACTCCAGAATATTCGGGTTGCTCATCACGACCGGAGCAGGGGGCTGTACTTTCGCGGAGGCAGCTACGATCCGAATCACTACACCCGAAATCGTGAACTGCCCTTCTTCCGTGAGCCTCAGTGGTGAGGCCGTAAGTTCCCATACGTTTGCGTTCTCTGCTATCTCGATTGCGTTGGTCTCGCCTAAACATGCGGCGGCTAATGCGTCATGAATGCTCCTGTCAAGCTCGGAGATTAACGGCGGGTAATTTCTGCCTTCCTCGCATTTGTGGCCGAACAGTCTTGCGGCGATAGCTTTGTAGCCGTGAGTAGCATATATCAGTCTGCCCTTGATGTTTATCACGCAGCACAACAGTCCCGGGCAGCTGTCGAGTACACTGCTCCACACGCTCATGATTTACCGGTCATTGTAGCCGTTGGGGTGAGAGCTGTGCCACTTCCACGCCGTAGCAATAATATCCTCCATGCGGGTGATTTCCGGCTTCCACTTCAGAATCTCCTGAGCTTTCGAGCTGTCTGCCACAAGTTTTGCGGGGTCTCCGGGTCTTCTTGTGCCTACCTGTGCAGGAATGGGGTGGCCGGTAACTTTTCGTGCGGCTGTTATCATCTCCATCACTGAATAGCCGTCTCCGCTCCCTAAGTTGAAGATGTCGCTCTGCCCTCCGTTCCTGAGATACTCCAGTGCAAGAATATGCGCCCTCGCCAGATCTTCAGTGTGTATGTAGTCGCGTATGCATGTGCCGTCCTGAGTCGGGTAGTCGTCGCCGTAAATGGTGATGTGGTCGCGTTTTCCGAGCGGGACTTGCAGAATCAGGGGTATCAAGTGCGATTCCGGATGATGATCTTCACCGATTGAGCCGTCATGCCAAGCTCCCGCAACGTTGAAGTAGCGCAGTGATACGTAGCGAATATCGTGAAGCCTGCTGACCCAGTTCATCATTTTTTCCATGATGCGCTTGCTTTCGCCGTATGGATTAGTCGGGATTGTGGGGTC
>JAFTBT010000126.1 GCA_017455085.1 Synergistaceae bacterium | reverse complement strand
TCTCTATATGGTGGGGAGCTGAATTTCATGACACCTTCGGCGAACCTTCAGCATTGTCCGTCCGTCGGCGTAGCTGGCAACTAGGCCGCTAATGCGAAATTATCTTCGACTTTTATTGTTTTGTCCTAAGTTTTACGGGTGAATATAGACTTTCCCCGGCCTGCTCCTTCAGATCCTCCAATCGCGCCGTCGAAACCTGTCGCCCCCATATTGGTGAATTGCTTTGTGGTCAACGGTCAGCGCACTAAAGGCTAATCTTCGTCGTAGCGTCCTTTTCCTCTAACAGCTCTGGCAATATCCCTCTTTGCTTCACGGTCAGCAATCATGTCGCGTTTGTCGTGTGCGGTTCTGCCTTTAGCGAGGCCTAACTCAACTTTTGCGCGACGGCCGTCCTTGATGTACACACTCAGCGGCACGAGTGTTAAGCCTTTCTCCTGAGTCTTGCTCTTGAGGCGAATAAGCTCGTGTTTATGCATGAGGAGCTTTCTGTCGCGTTCGGGCTCATGATTGTAGTAAGTGCCCTTCTCGTACGGAGATATGTGCATTCCGAACAGCCAAAGCTCTCCGTTTTCGAGGGAGGCATATGAATCCTTGAGGTTAAGATTTCCGTTGCGGACGCTCTTAATCTCTGTGCCAGTGAGGACTATTCCGCATTCGAACGAGTCAAGTATGAAGTAGTCATGTCTGGCTTTGCGATTCTGTGCGACTGTTTTGTCTCTGTTATTGGATTTGGACATGCGGGAAATTTTACACTAAAAATTTTTTCATGCAAGATATTTCTTAAGGATTGTGGAGTTTTTGCCAAAGATGGAGTGCTGATGTTTTGTCGGAGATGTAGTGTTGGAGATGTAGTTTTGTCGGAGATGTAGTTTCGGAGATGTAGTTTTGTCGGAGATGTAGTTTCGGAGATGTAGCTTTGTCGGAGATGTAGTGCCGGAGATGTAGCTTTGTCGGAGATGTAGTGCCGGATATGTAGCTTTGCCGGAGATGTAGTGCCGGAGATATAGTGCCGGAGATGTAGTACTGGAGATGTAGTACTGGAGATGTAGTGTCGGAGATGTAGTGCTGGAGATGTAGTGCTGGAGATGTAGTACCGGAGATATAGTGTCGGAGATGTAGCTTTGCCGGAGATGTAGTACCGGAGATGTAGTTTTGCCGGAGATGTAGTACCGGAGATGTAGTTTTGCCGGAGATGTAGTGCAAATCTTTCTTGCCCCTTACGCTCTCCCGAAGAATAATACAACTTTCTGCCATCAATACCCCTAAAACGGAGACTATCACAACATCAATAATCCAGTATGCTATAATATCTCATCCACAAAAATCATCAGGAAGGTGCTTAACGTGAAAATAATGCGCGTGAATATGTTTATGCTGTATACTCGCACAGCACTAACCTGCTCTACACTACTTTAGCTATCCCACTCAATAAATATTCAGGAGGTGTCCTCATAATTATGAAGACAGTTATGCTATTTCTCTCTGAGATGAGAGTTAAGCAGTGGACAAAAAATTTTCTCGTGTTTGCTGCTCCCATGTTCAACGGCACATTGTTCAACCCAGATGTCTTTGCAGTAACTTTAGCAGCATTCTTAGCTTTCTGTATGGCCGGAAGCGGAATATACATCATCAATGACATTTACGACCTCGATAAAGACAGACTCAACCCCGCCAAAAGCCACAGACCTCTCGCTTCTGGGAAAATCAGTGTTGCTCCTGCTCTGGCCTGTTCAGTCATATGCCTTGCACTCGGAATCGCTGTCTCATTTGCCGTAAACATGCACTGTTTCTACATTCTAGCCTCGTATGTGCTGATAAATTTACTCTATACAGTCAAGCTAAAACATGTGGTAATCATTGACGTAATGATCATTGCGTACGGATTTGTCGCCAGAGCTGTTTACGGTGCTGAGGCTTCGGGTGTGAAAATGACTACATGGTTCATCCTGTGCGTGATGTTCCTGTCGCTGTTCCTTGCACTCGGAAAAAGACGCTACGAACTCGCCGAACTCCAGAATCACACAATCTCAAAGGGCCGCGATGTCCTGAAGTACTACAGTCTCAGCTTGATCGACCACATGATGAACATTACTACTTCGGGGCTGGTGATGAGTTATGCATTATTCACTATGGACAGCTCAACCCGCAACAATCAGGCTATGGCGATGACTATTCCGATCGTGATTTACGGGATATTCTACTATCTTTATGTGCTGCATGTGAAAAACGAAGGCGGCAGCCCTGACGAAGAACTCTACAAGGAGAAACCCATACTCATCACCGTAGCTGTATATGCCCTGTTCGTGATTGCAGTAAGGAATATTCTCTAAGGAGGGAGTACGTTGAGACACACAAAATTCCGTTATTTCTTCAGTGTGTATGCTGCACTGATGTTTTATGTCTGCATGTTCGTGGTGTATCCTGCTCATGATGACTGGTGGTATGCTGCTCCCAAGCCGGGAATGAATCTTATTGCCGGACTCATGCCTGAAGTCGATTTCTGGAGGCCGTTCGACAGGATTATAGAGTACGTACTGGGTTATGCGCCGTACCTGTTCCCTTACGCGAATCACTTTCTTGTTCTCACCGGACATCTAGCCCTATGCGCCACTCTGTATATTCTTCTGCTGCACCTCACGAAGAATCACACATGTTCATTTATTGGGGCGTTATTCTCCTGCCTGTCTCCCGGAATAGTTCTTACACTCACTAATCCCGACTTCATCAATCAGGTGTGGACGATGGTGTTCGGAGTCACGGCTGCATTCTTCTTCTGCAAGGGAAGGCGAATCATGTGGTTTGTGTTCGCGTTTCTGTCCGTACTCACAAAAGAAAACGGCATAGTCTGGTTCATAGCTCCTGTGATGCTTAATGTAGTCTACATGTTCGTGAACGGTGAAAATCTCCTGTCAGCGATCAAACGCAACTTTGTGTATATCATCATAGGTGCGGCAGGAATGATTCTGTATTTCTGCGTGAGGTTCTATCTTATTGGAGGCATAGTGCTTGGTGGTGAGACCGCAGACAAAGGCAGGTACTCCATAAATCTGTCTCTGCTGCATATAATCCGCAACTACACGCTGATAATCGGAGGAGCTGTTACGCCGCTGGACAGCCTTGCACTGTTCCTGAAGCCCCGAAATTTCCCCATGCTCATACTCACAGGGACAGCCAGCATTATATTCATCGTGTTCATACTTGCGGGAATAGCAGGCGTTTTCAGGTCGAACAGGCGGATATTCTGGGGACTCGTTCTGTTTTTCGTGTGTGCAGGATACATATCATCTCCGTACGCAGTTGTGGGGCATAACTCCGAAGCAACCGCCTACGAGATGGTATTCATGATCGGCTTGATGCTGGGGGTAATGCTGTCCGCGTATAGTTCATCAGGCACTTCACTCAGCAGGATAGTACTTGCTGTAACGCTGGTGTGTATGGTCTTGTCGTCAGGGCACAAGATTCTCACTAAGCACGAGTACACGCTCGGAGTACATAACTTCCTGAACGAACACAGAGCGGATTTCACCAACACGCCGCGCAAAGCATATGTGTATTTAGTTGAGGACATAGAAGAAGCCGGTTATGCTACGTACAAGTATCCGCTGGGGCATGGTCTCGGAGACGGAAGCGCGTTCAATTCACTGTGGGGATGGGAAGCAGAAATCGTGAAGCGAAGAGTCAGCGGTGATGTCGATATAGTTCTCACTCCTGAGTCTCTGCCGGAATACGACACTGTATTTTCTCTGACGCAATCAGGGACTCTAAAGGTCTTGCGTAACTAGAAATTCTCTGCACAAAAATTCCCCCTCAGTCATTCACGGCTAAGGGGGATTTATTATGCATTACTCTCTACTTGTCTGTGAACTCCGCATCCACAGTGTCGCTGTCGTTAGCGTGAGTGTTCTGCTGACTGCCTGCCTGCTGTCCTCCCTGCTGAGGGTTAGGGCCTGCCTGCTGGTACAGCCTTGCACCAAACTCCTGCATTGTCCGGTTCAGGTCATCCTTCGCGGACTTCATGGCTGCTGTGTCGCCGGACTCTATGGCTTTCTTCAGGGCATCAAGTTTTGTGTTGACGCGTCCTTTTTCTTCGGGGCTCATCTTGTCGCCGAGATCTCCCATGAGTTTCTCAGCACCAAACACTGCCGCATCCGCCTCATTCTTGGCCTCAGCATCACTGCGTCTCTTTTCGTCCTCGTCAGCATGAGCCTCAGCGTCCCTCTTCATGCGCTCAATATCATCCTTGCTCAGGTTTGAGGACTGTATCGTGATCTTCTGCTCCTTGCCTGTGCCTTTGTCCTTTGCGCTCACGTTCAGGATGCCGTTAGTGTCGATGTTGAAGGTAACCTCAATCTGCGGAATGCCTCTCGGAGCGGGAGCTATGCCGTCCAGCGTGAAGTGTCCGAGTTCCACGTTGTCGCGGGCCATTTTGCGCTCACCCTGATACACTGCAATTTCCACTTGTGGCTGATTGTCCGCTGCTGTCGTGAAAACTTGGCTCTGCTGTGCTGGAATGGCTGTGTTGCGCTCGATCATGGTGGTCATGACTCCGCCGAGAGTCTCGATTCCCAGAGTGAGGGGCGTAACGTCAACAAGCACGATATCCTTGTGGTCTCCCTTGAGGATTGCGCCCTGAATCGCTGCACCTGCTGCCACACATTCATCGGGGTTGATGCCTTTTGTGGGTTCTTTGCCGAGCAGAGCGACGATCTTTTTCTGCACCATAGGCATACGAGTCGAGCCGCCTACGAGCAGAATCTTGTCGACTTCTGACGCACTGAGTCCAGAATCCTCCAAAGCTCTCTGTGTGGGCTTCACAGTACGATCCAGCAGGTCCGCGGTCATCTCCTCGAACTTTGCGCGTGTGAGCTTCATTTCCAGATGCTTCGGGCCGGTCTGGTTAGCAGTGATGAACGGAAGTGATATAGTGGTCTCGGTCATGTTGGACAGCTCAATTTTTGCCTTCTCCGCAGCTTCACGAAGTCTCTGCATGGCCATGCTGTCATTCTTGAGGTCAATACCTTCCTGCTTCTTGAACTCCGTGACTATCCATTCGACTATGCGATTATCCCAGTCATCACCGCCGAGCCTGTTATCGCCTGCTGTGGCCAAGACCTCAAAGACTCCTTCACCTACATCAAGAATGCTCACGTCAAACGTTCCTCCGCCCAAGTCAAACACAAGAATCTTATGCTCGTCCTTCTTGTTCTCGCCATAGGCCAAGCACGCCGCTGTGGGTTCGTTGATGATTCTCAACACTTCGAGTCCCGCGATAGTGCCTGCATCTTTCGTTGCCTGCCTCTGAGCGTCAGTGAAGTATGCCGGTACTGTGATTACTGCCTGAGTAACTGGTTCGCCTAAGTAGTCCTCAGCGTCCCTCTTGAGCTTCTGGAGGATCATTGCGGAGATTTCCTGCGGTGTGTACTTTTTGCCGTCGATATTCACGCGGTAATCAGTCCCCATTTCGCGCTTGATGGACATGATCGTATGGTCTGCGTTGACGATGGCCTGACGTTTCGCGAGCTGCCCTACGAGTCTTTCGCCGTCCTTTGTGAAAGCCACGACTGACGGTGTAGTTCTTGCGCCTTCGTTGTTAGCGATGATAGTTGTCTGGTCGCCTTCCTGAACTGCTATGCATGAGTTAGTTGTTCCTAAGTCTATACCTACTACTTTTGCCATGATGTATATATCTCCTTTGTGTATGTGTGTCTATATTTTCCCTACGATAACCTGCGTGGGACGTAATACCCTATCCTTAGTCCGGTAGCCCTTGAGCCGTTCTGCGATGACTTTTCCGTCAAGTTCCGGGTCATCGATTTTCTCCGTGCCTGCTGCGTCATGAAGTGCCGGGTCAAATTTTTCGCCCTCCGCCTTGATGATGCTGACTCCCAGAGTCTCAAGCACACCTACGAACTGCCTGCGTACCATGTCCACGCCCTTGATGATGCTTGCTGTGTCTTCGGAGCTTGCTGCGTCCAAAGCCCTGTCCAGATTGTCCAGCACCGGAAGAAATGAGCTTATCACGTCCTCAACTGCGTGCTTGCGTGTTTCTGAACGTTCCTTGATTGTGCGTTGCCTGAAGTTGTAGAAATCTGCTGTTGATGTCTTCAGCTGAAGTTTCAGGCTGGCTATTTCCTCGTCTCGTGGATCAGGCTCAGGACTTACAGCTTCGTTCTCCTGTAGCTCCTGAGTATTTTCCTGCTTTGTCTCCTCGTCATTCATAGTAATCACCTCCAAGAATCTTCGTCTAATGCGTCTGCAACGGTCTCAAGGATATTAATCGACTTCTCGTAATCCATCCTCATAGGCCCGATGAGTCCCAGCACAGCCTTCTGCTGTCTTGGCCTTGCGGGGATCAGAATCATAGCGTTATCCTCCATGCCTTCAGTTTCGTTTTCGTCGCCGAGAGTAATATTTAGGGCTTTGCTGTTTCTGCACTTGGCCACCATTCTGGCGAGGGGTTTTTCCTGTTCGAGCAGGCTTAACACTGCCTGAAAACGTGAGAGTGCCTGAAAATGCGGGACATTCAGCAGATGCCGAGCGCCTGAACTGAAGAACTTGTAGTTTTTCTCGGTCAAGAATTTATCCAGCTCATTAATGGCGTCTTTGCAGGACTCTTTAGCTTCGTTGAGGCCGTCAGCAACATAGTTGTACAGCTCATCCCGGACTTCGTTCCAAGAGTGCCCGCAAGCGAATGTACTTATGCGTGAAGCAAGCTCCTCTAGACTCGAAGCGTCTACGTCATACGGCAAAGTGAACTGTGAATGATGCACGAGCCCTCCGTCCAGAACTATCAACGCCAAAACGTTGCGGCCACCCATAAGAATCAAGTCGATGTGCTGGATTGTTGTGTCTTCGAGAGTTGGGACAGCAGCTACAGCCACGCAGTTAGTGAGTCTAGCCATGAGGTGAGTGACGTGATTGAGCAAGTCCTCAATACCGGTTTTGCTGCCGAGAATTTCGCGCCTGATGTCTTCCTCTGCGAATGAATGACTTCTAGCGCGGGCAGTGACGGAGTCGACGTAGACTCTGTATGCTCTGGCGGTGGGGAGTCTTCCGGAAGAAGTGTGAGGCTGGTAGAAGTAGCCCATTTCCTCAAGGTCAGCCATTTCGTTGCGGATGGTTGCGGGGCTGAGTTTGGGGATATATTTTTTGACGATAGTGCGGGAACCTGCGGGCTCTCCGGTTTTGATGTATTCGTAGACGACTGCGAGGATAATGCTTAACTGTCTTTCTGTCATATTATCACCTCCTGAGAAACTCTTAGCACTAAATTTTACTGAGTGCCATTACTTTTTGAAAGCGGCGATAAGATTAGCAGAGTGTTTTGAAAATGTCAATGATGCTCAAATGCTATGATGTGTGACGCTGGTTTTCCCTAAGAGATGTCATGTGTGACGCTGTACACTTCAAATAACGTGAAGACATGTAGAGCTTTCAACCCTGCATATAGCACTGATATACTAACCAGAAATCCCACATGGAGCATACATTGATTACTAACAGCAGAAAATCCCCACATGGAGCATACATTGACTACTAACAGCAGAAAAACCCACATGGAGCATACATTGACTACAAACCCCAGAAAAACCCACACGGAGCATCCATTGATTACTAACAGCAGAAAATCCCACAGAGAAGCAGCTATTGACTACTAACTCCAGAAATCCCCACATGGAGCATACATTGACTACTAAC
>JAFTBT010000125.1 GCA_017455085.1 Synergistaceae bacterium | reverse complement strand
TGATATTTATGTATAAAGCAGTTCTAGCTGACAAAGATACTTGGTGGGTCGGCGTTAATGATTACGAATCTGACATGTTCGAGTCTCTGTGGCCGCTGCCTCAGGGAGTAGCATACAACGCATATGTAGTACTCGGCTCAACAGCTACAGCAGCTATCGACACAGTAAAAGGCCCGTACTTAGACGACTATATCAGCAAACTTCTTCAGGCTCTCAACGGAAGAGAGTTGAACTATCTGGTTGTGAATCACATGGAGCCTGACCACGCAGGCCTCATCTCGCAGCTATTGACCCGCTGGCCCGGACTAAAATTCATCGGAAACGCTAAGACCGTCCCGATGTTGAAGGGCTATCACGGAATAGAGGACAATATTATTGCTATGAAGGACGGCGACACTCTGGATTTGGGCGGACATGTACTGAAGTTCGCAACAGTTCCGATGTTGCATTGGCCGGAGAGCATGGTAACTTTCGACACAACCACAGGAGTGTTATTCTCGAACGACTCATTCGGCGGCTTCGGAGCGCACGAGGGCGGAATTTTTGACGACCAAAAGAATCCTTCACGCTGGGAGGACGAAATGCTGAGATACTACGCCTGCATTGTGGCGAAATACTCTAATATTGTTCAGGCAGCTTTGAAGAAACTTGCGCCTCTAGCAATCACAAAGATATTCCCTTCACACGGTACACTTTTCCGCGAAGACCCGAAGAAGGTTATTGCGCTTTATGACCGTTGGAGCAAATTCGAGGCAGAACCCGGCGCAGTGGTAGTATACGGCTCAATGTACGGCAACACCAGAAAGATGGCTGAAGCTGTATGCACCGGCTTGGCCGAAGCGAACGTGAAAGATATTCGGCTTTATGACGCTTCCCGCACAGACCCGTCATATATTTTGCGGGACATCTGGAAATTCAAAGCGTTTGCGTTGCTCTCCTGCACCTACAACACACAGCTTTATCCGTCAATGGAGGCCATATGCTCAAAACTGCTGAACCGTATGCCTAAAAACAGGCTTATCGGAGTCGCCGGCAGCTATTCGTGGAGTAAGGGAGCTTTGACAGCGTTGCAGGACTATGCGGCCAAGAGTAAGCTGACAGTGATTGATCCTGCTGTTGAAGTGTATGCAGCACCCACAGCCGAAGACCTGAAACTGTGTGCAGAGTTGGGCAAGAATCTTGGTGAAGCCTTAGCATGAGCGAATACGTTACGCGTCCCAAACGCACAAATGAACTTTGGATTTCTGAGTACAGCACCGACAACCTGAAGCTGTCCATGCGGGTGAAAGAAGTACTGCACTCAGAAAAAACTCCGTATCAAGACCTGCTTATCGTTGACACATACGAATACGGCAGGGTCTTAATGCTTGACGGAGCGTATCAGCTCACGGAAAAAGACGAGTTCACGTATTCCGAGATGATGGCGCATGTGCCTATGTGTGCGCACCGGAATCCTGAAAACGTGATGATCATCGGCGGAGGAGACGGAGCGATTATGCGGGAAGTCCTCAAGCACAAGTGTGTGAAGAAATGCACACTGATAGACATTGACGAGAGAGTCATAGAGTGCTCGAAAAAGTACCTGCCGTTTGCGGGGTGTGCCTTCAGCGATGAGCGGGCTGACGTGAAATGTATGGACGCGATGAAGTATATTCGTGAGACGGGAGAACGCTACGATGTAGTGATCGTTGACAGTACTGATCCGGTGGATTTTGCTGCTGGGCTGTTCAGGAAAGATTTCTACTCTGATGTGAAGGGAATCATGAATCCTGACGGGATGATGTCGGAACTGACGGAGTCGCCATTCACGGATACAGACTTGATGACACAGGCGATCAGGGAAATGCGGAAGGTGTTTCCAGTCGTAAAAATGTACTGGGGAGCAGTGCCGACGTATCC
>JAFTBT010000124.1 GCA_017455085.1 Synergistaceae bacterium | reverse complement strand
CGTGTTATTATCTGGCGGAGAATGGAGGATTCGAACCCCCGGAGGCTTGCACCTCAATTGATTTCAAGTCAACCGCCATCGACCGCTCGGCCAATTCTCCCAAAACGCGCGAAATTATATCACATAGTGTAGAATTTTTCACAACCCTATACATTTTTCTGGAGGTATTATTCATGTCAGAGTATCCAGTCTCTAAAGTCAACGCGTCCGACAAACGCACCAATTCACAAGTAGAAAAGCTCCTGCTCTCCGAAGGCATCCGACGCGACAAGAATCTCGACTACACATGCGCCGTCTACGATGACGACTACAACGTTATCGCCACCGGAAGCTGTTTCGGAAACACCCTGCGCTGTATGGCCGTCAGCAGCTCCCATCAGGGTGAAGGCCTCATGAATCAGGTTGTCTCCCACCTTGTGCAGCACGAGTACGAACGCGGCATCAACCACCTGTTTCTGTATACCAAATGCAACTCCGCAAAATTCTTCGGAGATCTGGGCTTCTACGAGATCGTCAGAGTTCAGGATCAAGTCGTCTTCATGGAGAACAGACGCACAGGCTTCACGAACTACCTTGCTGATCTCGCAAAAACCAGACTGCCCGGCAAAAATATTGCTGCCCTTGTCCTCAATGCTAACCCTTTCACATTGGGGCATCAGTATTTGGTGGAGAAGGCTTCACGCGAAAATGACGTGCTGCATCTGTTCGTGGTCAGTGAGGACGCTTCACTTGTGCCGTTCGCCGTCAGAAAGCGGCTCGTTGTTGAGGGAACTGCTCACCTGAAGAACATAGTTATCCACGACACAGGCCCCTACATCATCAGCAGTGCGACATTCCCGAGCTATTTCCAGAAGGACGACGAAGCCGTGATAGAGAGTCATGCGAATCTGGACTTGAGCGTTTTCGTGAGGATAGCTGAGGCACTGGGGATTACTGCCCGCTATGTCGGGGAAGAACCGAAGAGTCTTGTGACAGGAATCTACAACCGCATAATGTCCGAGAAACTTCCGGAGCATGGGATACAGTGCGTGATTGTTCCGCGAAAGACTGAAGAGTCCGGACAGGTAATCAGTGCGTCAAACGTGAGGCAGGCCATAAAGGATAATAGGCTTGAGGAGATTCGGGAGCTTGTGCCGGAGAGTACATATAGATTCTTTGCGAGTCCGGAAGCTGAAGGAGTCATTGCTCGTATTCGCGGCACTGAAAACGTCATACACTACTAGCAAGAAGGGGGGTAATACTTTGTCGAAATCTACAGTTTTAGACATGACGGAAGGCACAATCTGGAAACATCTCGTAAAATTCGCCTTCCCTCTGTTCATCGGAAATATATTCCAGCAGCTATACAACACAGTAGACAGCATAGTAGTCGGTAATTTCGTAGGGGCTGACGCTCTCGGTGCAGTTACGTCCACGATTCCCATAGTCATAACGTTAATCGGACTCGCAATAGGCTTCACGATGGGCTCCAGTGTCGTCATCTCGCAGTACTTCGGCGCAAAAGACACCGAGAATCTCCGCAAGTCCACCCACACAGCTACGTCCGCAATGTTCTTGTTGTCGCTGGTCTTCGCAGCAATAGGCTACTTCGCAACTCCTGGACTCCTCCGCATGATGAATACACCCGAGTCAGTTTTCCGTGAGGCAGTCGTGTACCTGCGCATATTCTCGCTTGGCCTGACCGGAATGATCATGTACAACATGGGCAGTGCAATTCTGAGAGCTGTAGGAGACTCTAAGAGGCCGTTATACTTCCTGATACTTGCGTCAATCCTGAACATCTTTCTGGATCTGCTATTCGTCATCAATTTTTCGCTGGGTGTTGCCGGAGTAGCATATGCCACAATAATTTCGCAGTTCGTCTCCGGAATCATAATCTTCTGGATTCTCTTCAGGAGCAACGAACTCCACAGCCTACGTTGGCACGAGATGAGCATAGACCTCAGAATCCTGCGGCAGATAATTTCTGTGGGGCTTCCTGCCGGTCTGCAAATGGCTATCACTTCATTCTCGAACGTTTTCGTGCAGGCATACATCAATTCTTACGGAGCAGCAAGCACAGCGGGTTGGGGTATTTACGCGCGGATAGATGCCTTTGTGGTGCTGCCTACACAGAGCATGAGCATGTCAGTAACTACGTTTGTCGGACAGAACGCCGGAGCTAGACGGCCCGACAGAATCCATAAAGGCCTGCTCACCGGGTTATGCCTGTCGTGGGGTCTGTCTGCGTGTATCATCACGATGCTGTACATTTTCGCGCCGTATATAGCTGGGCTGTTCAATCAGGACGCGGCAGTTTTGGGGTTTGCGGTGTTGTTCATCCGCCTCAACAGTATTTTCGACCCGGTCAACGCCACCAACCAGATCGAGGCCGGAGCTTTACGCGGTGTCGGAGATTCCCGCACTCCTATGGTGATAATGTTAATGTCGTTTGTGGTGCTGAGGCAGATATATTTGTTCATCATCTCCCGTCTGACTGACTCGATATACTTCATAGCGATCGGGTATCCTATAGGCTGGTTTGTGTGTACTGCGTTGATGACTTTCCACATTTACCATATAGGGTGGGAGAAGAAATTATCAGCTCTTAAGTGATAATATAGCCGCATAATTTTTCAGGAGGTATATTTTATGAAGAAGAAAGTTTTAGCGTTAGTAGTATTTGCTGTGCTGATGGTATGTCCTTCGGCTTGGCCAAGTGAGTATGCTGAAGGTGAAGTGCTTGCGGTTTTCCGTGTGCCTGAAGGCGTAAGAGCATCAGAGGCGAAGATTCACGTAGCTGGTGCAGAAATTTCGGAGACCTACGAGGCACTATCTGAGGCGGAAGGTAAGAGCTTCGTGCTGATTCGTTCAGGTGTCAAGACTACACAGCAGCTTATTGACGAGCTGAAACAGAATCCCG
>JAFTBT010000017.1 GCA_017455085.1 Synergistaceae bacterium | reverse complement strand
GGATTACAGAGGGTGATTTGTTCCTGAAGAGCTTTGTGAATGAATAATAAGCGTTCGGTGAAGGACATATGCGGATTGGTTTCGATACAGCCATAATTCAGAGCCACAAGCCCGGTCTCAGTGTGCGTGACTGCTCCATACCCCACACGTGCGAGGCCGGGATCGACTCCAAGACATACTACGTTATTCTTCAAGCTGTGCTGCTATTTCGTCAGCTATCTCAAAGTTTGAGTACACGTTCTGCACATCATCGTGTTCTTCGAGAGCGTCAACCAGCCTCATAACTTTGCGTGCAGCGTCAACATCAGGAACAGCTACCGGAGTCTTCGCGATCATGGAGACTTCTGCGCTCTCAACGGTGTATTTTGCGGCCTCAAGAGCTTTCTGGAGCGCGTCAAGGTCTGACGGTTCGCAGTACATGGTAAAGCCTTCATCGCTTTCCTCCATGTCGGACATACCAGCATCAAGCCCGACAGTCATCAATGCGTCCTCATCGAGATTTTCGCCCTTGACCTCGATAACGCCTTTGCGGTCGAACATCCACGCAACAGAGCCTTCGGATCCCATCTGCCCGCCGTTACGTGCGAGTAAGGCGCGGATTTCTGGGGTAGTGCGATTCCTGTTGTCGGTCATGACGTTTACGAGTACTGCAACACCAGCAGGGCCGATGACTTCGTAGGTGAGTTCGTCATACGAGATGTCTCCGAGTTCTCCTGTGCCTCGTTTGATGGCGCGAGTAATATTGTCGTTGGGAACACTTACGGCCTTTGCGCGCTCGATTGCGGTCTTGAGGCGCATATTCATAGCGGGGTCTCCTCCGCCGTCTTTAGCTGCGATGATGATTGCACGTACTAACTTCTGGAAAAGGTTGCCGCGTTTTGCGTCCTGAGCTGCTTTGCGGTGTTTGATGTTTGCCCATTTTGAATGTCCTGACATGGTTTATGTATCACTCCTGTAAAAATATTGTGGTGCGTAACAGCAAAAAAGTGTCCGATAAATCACGAATCACTCACTGCTGCTCACTACTCACTCTGAAAATTGGAATCGGCTTGCGTTTGTGTTCGCTTCGTCTGCGCATGACATCAATGCGTTGTTGTGCTGCGGGGTCGTTGATGTGTCCGGTAGCAAGATACTCATCGAGAATGTCATACGTGAAGCCCATATCTGACTCGTCAGTCTGTCCTGCGTAGAGTCCTGCACTGGGAGCTTTTGTGATAATGCGTTCGGGTACGTTGAGGAGTCTGGCCATCTTGCGAATGTCTCTCTTGAGGAATCCTGCTAGCGGCATCAAGTCGACACCGGAGTCGCCGTATTTGGTGAAGTAGCCGGTCTCGTATTCTGACCTGTTGCTAGTTCCGCACACGAGCAAATTTCTGGACTGTGCGAAAGCGTAGAGAGTCACCATGCGTAAACGTGCCTTGATGTTCGAGCGGGTGAGGGAGTCGAGAGCGTGAGAGTCATGTGCATGTGCCAGAGGTTGAGAGTCACGCACCGAGTTTGTGGTGTATGTTGCCGGTTGAGAGTCATGCACCAAGTTTGTGGCGTATGTTGCCGGTTGAGAGTCATGCACCGAGTTTGTGGCGTATGTTGCCGGTTGAGAGTCTTGCACCCAGTTTGGGGCGTATATCACCGGTTGAGAGTCACGCTCCGTTTGGGGATCACACATCAACACCCCAGCACATAGAGCATCATACACTCCGCTCAAGTCCACACGCACAAAATCCACGTCCACCGCCTCAGCAAGCAGCCTCGCATCAGCCTCATCATCCTGAATGCTATGGCAGGGCATAATCACACCCAACACCCCATCGCGGCCAAGTGCTTCACGGCCAATTGCAGCAAGCACAGACGAATCAATCCCGCCCGATAATCCCAAAACAATACCCTTCGCGTGGGCATTATTCACTTGATCAGACAGCCATTGTTCACACTGAATGATTGTATTCCGCAAGTTGTTAATTCCTCTCAGTGGGATAAATATTGCGTAATTATACACTCATACCAGCAAGCCCGTTAAGATTCTCGTGATGATTTACCCTGTTATGCTATAATTTTTCGCATCAAACTCACTTATCGAGGTGTATCAATAATGAGAAAACTTCTTCCCGTAACAGCATTAATCCTTCTCTTAAGCTGCACAGCATTTGCCGGCCGTCAGGATTTCGAGCTTCAGAATTACAGCGGCAGAACAGTTGTGAGAATATTTGCCAGCCCCTCATATCTCGACAACTACACTTTGGAGAACGAGTTCACCGGAGACGGTTTGCCCCTCAAGAGCGGAGAAAGCACCACACTTCGTTTCGACAGCGGTGACAACAAAAACACTCAGTACTGGGATATGTTGGTATTCTTCGATAACGATGATGACTGCATACAGTACCGGAGGCTTGACCTGCTGAAAATCTCCAGCATAGTTATTGACGGTAATGGAGAAATCTTCACGAAATAGCCATTGACAGCAACAAAGGCGTGTTCCCTGCAACTAGAGAGCACGCTATTTTCTTGGCCTGCTGTCAGCCCAACAGCCCCGTCAAAATCCTCACGCCCTCCATCGCGTCACGAGCATAGTAATCCGCACCAGCATACTCCGCCAATTCCGGAGTCAGCACCGCCCCGCCAACTATCACCTTCACGTCCGGACGGGAGGCCCTGAGTTTCTCGATGGTCTCCTTCATGCTCGCAACTGTCGTAGTCATCAGTGCACTCAACCCCACAACAGAGACATTATCGCGTTCGACGGCCTCAACGATTTTTTCAGGCGGCACATCTTTTCCGAGATCTATCACGTCAAAATTATAGTTCTCGAAGATCGTCCGCACTATGTTCTTGCCTATGTCGTGAACATCCCCGTACACCGTCGCCAGCACCACAGGCCCGCGCCCTTTCTGTGAGTCTGCACTGCCCTCACTGCTCATAGCTGACGACAACACCTCAAACGCCGATTTCGCTGCTTCTGCTGATTTGATGAGCTGCGGCAGAAACACCTTCCCTGATTCGTAATCCTTGCCCACAGAATCCAGAGCAGGCACTATGTTTTTCTCGATGATCTCCAGCGGCTTGAGGGTCTGCAAAAGTTCTCGGGTCATGTTAGCGGCTTCGTCCTTGAGTCCCTTCATGATGGCAGTGTTGAGATTCATGATGCCCGTATCCTGCTGCAAAGATACTTGCTGATTCTGTGCTGGTGCATTCGCTGCTGAACTCACCGGATGCTTCTCGCAGTAAGCTATGTATTCCTGCATGTCCGACTCGTCTCCGGTGAGCAAGTTCCACGCGTGAAGTGTCTCCTGCAGGTCAGAATCTCCCGGGTTGATGATTGCCCCGTCAAGTCCGCTCATCATTGCGGCCGTCATCATGGTGCGATTCACAACAGGCCTTCTCGGGAGTCCGAACGATACATTGCTCAAGCCTAGAATAGTTTTCACGCCTAGCTCTGCCTTCACGAGACGTATAGCCTTCAGAGTCTCAGGGACTAATTTTTGCTGAGCTGATGCTGTGAGAGTCAAACAGTCTATCAAGATATTTCTGTGGGGGATTCCGAGTTTTTCTGCTTCATGAACGATTCTGCGGGCAATGCCGAGTCTCTGGTCTGCGGTCTCCGGGATTCCGTGTTCGTCGAGCGTCAGGCCAAGTACACACGCACCGTACTTCTTCGCGATAGGGAGGACATGACTCAAACTTTCGGGCTTGCCGTTGACGGAATTTAGCAGGGGTTTTCCGTTGTAGAGTCTCGCTGCGGCCTCGAGGGCTTTGTGGTCTGAGCTGTCTATCTGCACCGGAAGGCTCACTATGCCCTGAATCTCCGTGAGTGCCTTCGTGAGTACTGCGGGTTCGTCAATGTCTGGGAGTCCTGCGTTGAGGTCGAGAATGTCTGCGTTCTGGTCCTGCTGCTTGACTGCCTCGCGAAGTATATAGTCCATATCTCCCGCGCGTAATGCCTGCTGGAGCTTCTTCTTGCCTGTGGGGTTGAGCCTTTCGCCGATGACGATGAACTTTTTCCCGAACTTTACGACTCTTGACGGTGAGCATATGACTGTGTCGTCAGGTACATTGCGAGTCACGGTATGTGTTGCTGTTTTCTGCACAGCCTGCTTCATGAGCGCGATATGTTTCGGAGTCGTCCCGCAGCACCCGCCTAGAATCTGCACGCCCATTTTCGCGAAGTCACACGAAATTTCCGCGAAATCTTCGGGTTTTACGTCATAGTGAGTAACTCCGTCACGGATCACTGGAAGCCCAGCATTAGGCTGCACCATGACGGGGATGTGTGAGACGGAGCAGAGCCGTTTGACGATCGGGACTAACTGTGCCGGACCGAGCGAGCAGTTCACGCCCAGAGCAGAGACGCCGAGTCCCTCAAGGGTTGCGGCCATAGACTCGACACTTGCGCCGAAAAATGTCTTGCCGGATTCTTCGAAGCTCATTGTTGCGAACACAGGCAGTGATGAATTTTCGAGGGCGGCTAACACTGCGGCCTTGAGTTCGTAGAGATCTGTGAACGTCTCCAGCAGAATCACGTCACATGAATCTCTGCCGGCTATGACCATCTCAGCAACGGCATCGTAGACTTCGGAGAATGATGCATCACCGAGCGGGGCGATGACTCTGCCTGTTGGGCCTATGTCGAGAGCGACGAGGGAGTCTTTTGCGGCATGGTGTGCGATGTTGAGGGCGGAGTGTATGACTTCGTGGACGGAGAAGCCGGATTTTGCGAGCTTGAAGCGGTTTGCGCCGAAGGTGTTTGCGGTGATGAAGTCAGCTCCTGCGAGTGAGTATTCTGTGTGAATGGAGTGTATGAGTTGGGGGTTAGTGATGTTGAGGGATTCGGGGACTTGTCGGAGTTTGAGGCCGCGAGCTTGTAGCATAGAGCCCATAGCTCCGTCAAAGAAGTATATTCTGTCTGGATTGAGAGTGAACATGTATAGAGTGCCTCCTGATTTGGGATGAGGGCAATTATAGCAGTTAATGGGGTATAATGAATTTACGAGGGGCTCGTCATGGGAACACGGCCCATCAAACGGGGAAGTCATCCGTGTAGGAATCTGGTGATTATTGTGGTTAAGAAACGCAAGAACGCTAGACGACAACGGCGGCAAAACTTCCTCCGGAAGATGAAGCAGTTTGCCGTCGCTCTGTACTGGTTTGCGAGCTTTGTCCTTATTCTTTTAGAGATAAAGGCTTTGCTCAAAGGCTAGTGAATGACTAAGTTGTAGTATTGACTTGTCGAAATAGGGTCAGTTCCCCTCAACACTGATCCTATTTTACCACACAGATACTTTCATTATTTACGCTGATTATGCTTCCGTCATTTACACCCACGAAAATTTTTACAGCATCTTTCTGTTGCATCAACTGTTCTGGTGAATACATGTGAATGGTGAAGTTATCGCGAGCATATGTAGCATTGAAATCGTGAAGGGGTTCGGAATTTTTTCACCGCACATAACTCCATCACATAACTTCATAAACATACACTAATGGTGAAAGTATCGCGAGCATATGTAACTGTGAAATCGTGAATGGCTTCGGAAAATTTCACCGCACATAACCTCATCACACGACTTCATAAACATACACTAAGACTGAATCTATCGCACGTTTTTGTAGTTGTAAATGTAGTTGTAAAATCATGAAAGTCTCCGGAAATTTTCACCGCTCCTCACCATTCTACCACCTCACCCCAACAGCATACACACCGCAGGAATCGTCACTATGCACATCACGTTCTGGATAAACATCACCTTCGCAGCAAACTCCATGTTACCGTGATACACTTCACACAGCACAGTCGTAATACTCGCCGCAGGCATCGCCATTATCAGCACAAACACCGCACCTACTACAGGACTGCTCCCAAACGGGATCACCCTCAAGATAAGGCATATCACCACAGGATACACCACCAGCCTCATCAACGCCGACAGCCACGCAGACCGATCCGTCAACACCTCCAGACCATGACTATGCGCCAATGCCATCCCGATTATTATCATTGAGATCGGAGTCGTTATGTTCGACAGGTAATTTATCGGAGCAGCTAGCAGTTCAGGTACCCCCAGCCTCCCAAAGTAGAATATCAGGCTCAACACTATTGCAGCATTGATCCCGCTGAAAATTATTCCTTTCATGTCGAGGCCTTCTGCTTTATGGTTGGGAGTGTCTCTGCCGATCTCTATTGCTCCCAGTGAATACGCAGTCAAGTTGAACGGAATATTCAGCATCACCGCCAACGCAAGCCCTTCCGTTCCAAGCAGTGCCAACGCTATCGGGAAACCCATAAATCCGCAGTTATTGTACGAACACGTGAACGCCCACACTCCCCGACAATTCTCCGGGACTCCAAACGGTTTGGCAAGAACACGAGAGAGATATAGCATGCCGACATACGCTATAAATCCCGCAATAATGAGTACTACGCTGTCATGCACGAAAACAGGGTCGTACTCTTTCTGAGCAAGTGATATGAATATTGTGCAGGGAAGAGTCACCTTCAGCAGGAACACAGAGAATATCCCAGAGGCTTCCGGCTTCAACACTCCCAGCTTCACGGCAAGATACCCGACTGCTATCAACGCGAACAGGCTCACGAGGTTGGACATGACTACGAAAAAATCCAGATTCATATTTCATCATTCCTTTAGTAAGATAGCCCAAAATATAGCACAAGGAGCAAAAAACTATGCCGCTGATTATTGATACTCCTGAATTTGTGAGAGCATATTTCTTCATGAGGAATGATGACCATGACACAATAAACGACTCTTTGCCGAGAATAGCCCCTAAACAGATTCACGGCTCGGAGATTCTGTGCGTGAGGGACGAGAATTTTTCGGAGTATGCTCTTCCGGAGAGGCCTGAAGCTGACGGAATACTGCTCACTACCACGAGAGCAAGTGCATCACTGAGATTCGCGGACTGTGCTCCGGTGATGGTGTGGGGGGAAAACTGGGTGATGATTCTGCATTCGGGCTACAAGGGTACGGTGCTGAATATCTCCGGGCGAGGGCTGGAGCTCGTGAGGCGTGAGATTGGGGATGACGCTGTGAAGAGTGCGAGTGCGTGGGTTGGGCCGTGTATTGGGCGGGAGCATTATTGCCGTGATGTAGCTGATGAGTGGACGCAGAAGGGAGTGGAGGGCTTTCACGGTGAGAATTTTTGCGTGAGGGACGGAAAAGTATATTTTGACTTGGCCGGGGAGATTCGCTCTCAGCTTTTGGAGGGCGGAGTCTGTGAGGGGAACATTGCGCTTTCGGGAAAAGACACGTACACGGCTCCGGAGTGCTATTCGTACAGGCACGGGGACATCACGGAAAGAATGACTCTGCACGTGAACTTGTTGTGAAGATTCAGTGCGTTATTCTAGAATTTGGAATATACTTTACCGATAACTTAAGGAACAGTATAGGGAGTGATTCACACATGAGCATCCAGAACATACAGAGTAATATCCAGAACACAGAGCTATACCAGATTCACAAGAACTCCGAAGCACATAATGCAGAACATTTACAGGAACAGCAGACAGCTTCAGTACAGGAAGTTATACAGGCTGACGAATACGACACCGCTAACCCTGTCGGTGAAGAGGTTGAAGGTATCTACTCTGTCTCGTACGATGACGAAGGCAACCTTCAGGTGAACTACACTCAGCCCGGCGGAAATGCCAACGCAAAATCTGAGGGCGCAGCTTCAGCAGGAGGAACAGCCACAGCATCAGGCACAGAAGAGTCTGCAGAAAGCAGTGATGACGTGGAAGAAGAGATAGAGAAGCTCAAGAGACAGCGCGACCAGATCAAGCAGCAGCTCAACAAGGAGAAGGACGAAGACGTGAAGAAATCCCTGCGCGCACAGCTCCAAGCAATAGAGGCACAGATAGCAATGTTGTCCTCACAACTGAAATCTTAGGTGTAAACATCATGAAAGCACTGATTCTAAACTCTGGAGTAGGTTCACGTATGGGTGTACTTACTTCGGAGCAGCCTAAATGCATGACGGAGATCAAGCCCGGAGAAACTGTACTGTCCCGACAGCTCAAGCAGCTAATCGATTTCGGCATCACTGAGGCAGTAATCACTACAGGCTATTGCGAAAGCGTATTGATGAATTACTGCGCAGGCCTTGACCTCCCAATAAGCATAAAGTTCGTACACAATCCACAGTTCAGAACCACAAACTATATTTACAGCATATACTTGGCTCGTGAATATCTTGATGATGATATATTGCTCATGCACGGCGATTTGGTCTTCGAGAATGAGGCTCTCAGCAAAATACTAGACTCTGATTCTTCGGTTATGGCTGTATCGTCAACTGTTCCACTTCCAGAAAAGGACTTCAAGGCCGTAATTGATGACACCGGAAAGATTCTCAAGGTAGGCGTGGAATTTTTCTCCAGCGCAGTCACCGCACAACCCCTCTACAAACTCGATAAACACGACTGGAATCTATGGCTCTCAAAAATCAATGACTACTGCGTAAATTACTTACCGGGGGGGGGGCATTAACCTTTTATGCAGAAAAAGCCCTCAACGATCTGGATGGTGCTTGCAATATTTTCGCGTGTGATCTCCGCAATCTACTTTGTTCAGAAATCGATACCCCTCAAGACTTGGCCGTAGTATCCTCAAAACTTCAGCAAATAGAATCCAAAACCGTATATATAGCTTTCGCAGCAGAAATACTCCACGCAGGACACATAGACCTCATCAAGAAAGCAAAACGTCTCGGCAGACTGATCATCGGTGTGCTGTCGGACGAAGCAGTCGCAAGCTACAGAAGGTTCCCGCTGGTCTCGTACGCTGACCGCAGAGCAATGTTTGAGAACATCGCAGGAGTCTACAGAGTCGTGGAGCAGAAAACTATATCCCACCGCGAAAATCTCGAACGCTACAAACCCGATATAGTTGTTCACGGCGACGACTGGCGGACAGGATTCCAGAAGCCCATACGTGACGAAGCAGTCAGTATACTTGCGTCATACGGCGGCCGTTTGGTGGAGTACCCTTACTCGAAAGCTGACAGGTTCGCCGAACTCGAGGCACATGCACGTGCGGACTTGGCCATGCCCGATATTCGCAGAGGCAGACTCAGGAAATTACTGGCCATCAAGAATTTTGTGACAGCTATGGAGGCTCATGACGGACTCACAGGACTCATAGTCGAGAATGAGAAAGTCTATCAGGATGGCGGCGCAAAACAGTTCGATGCTATGTGGGTGAGTTCACTGTGCGACTCCACTGCGAAGGGAAAACCCGATATTGAGCTCGTGGACATGACCAGCAGATTCAGGACTATAGAGGACATTATCGAGGTTACTACTAAGCCAATAATATTTGACGGCGACACCGGAGGCAGGCCTGAACATTTTGTGTACACAGTCCGGACGCTTGAGAGGCTCGGCGTGTCTATGGTGATCATCGAGGACAAGACTGGCCTCAAGAAAAACAGCCTTTTCGGTACGGAAGTAGCACAGACTCAGGACAGCATAGAGAACTTTTCCGAGAAGATACGTGTAGGCAAGAAAGCACAGAAGACTAGAGACTTCATGATATGCGCAAGGATCGAGAGCCTGATTCTTGAGCGAGGTATAGATGACGCACTGGCACGAGCTTTTGCGTTCGTGAAGGCAGGAGCTGACGCAGTGATGATGCATTCTCGGAAAAAAGACCCGGCAGAAATTTTCGACTGGCTGGCGAGATTCAGGGCGCAGGACAAAATTACGCCTGTGGTACTTGTTCCGACCAGCTACAACACAGTCACAGAGGAAGAGTTTCGGGAACGTGGGGCGAACGTGATAATCTACGCAAACCAGCTCATGAGGGCGGCAGTTCCGGCAGTGCAGAGGGCAGCAAGAAATATCCTCGAACACCACAGATCCAGCGAGTGCGACAAGGAATTAATGCCCTTCAGCGAGATTATACGGATGATCCCCATACCTGAAGACAATACATAAAGGGGGTATTTATTTTATGAGTACCAATAGCAGTATGGGCAAAGACGTAGACCTTCAAGAGCGTGTGCGTCTCAAGAAAGCGGACAGGGAAGAACTCTACAGCCTTGAACCGCCGTTCCCCAAGACAAATTTCCTGATGGAGTTATCCAGCGCGTGCAACCATGCATGTATTTTCTGCGCACACCAGAAGATGCAGCGTAAGGTCTCGAAGATCGACAAGGCCAAAGCGTTCGACATCCTCCAGCAGGCTTATGACTTGGGGACTCGTGAAGTAGGGTTTTACGCGACAGGAGAGCCGTTTTTGATTCCGGAGCTCCCAGAGTATATTGCTGAGGCAAAACGAATCGGCTATACGTATGTGTATCTCACGTCCAACGGTTCGCTCGCCACTCCGGAAAGAATCCGCGCAGTCATTGACGCAGGACTCGACAGCATAAAGTTCTCGATCAATGCCCCGCAGAGAAAACTCTACAAGTTCATTCACGGCCATGATGATTTCGACAAGGTCATGGAACACTTGAAGTACCTGAACGATTACCGCAGGGAGACAGGCAGGAGCTACAAGATATACGTTACAGGAATCTTGACGCGCTTCACCGAACACCTGAAGGAAAAATATTACGAGGTCTTTGACGGCCTTGCGGATCAAGTCGTGTTCAAGTACGTCTACAATCAGGGAGGCTATATGCCCGAAATAGACGAGCTTTTACGCTGCGACTGCGACGACGAGGTCAGAAGACGGTGCAATCTTCCGTTTGACGCAATATCAGTGACTCAGGAAGGGTACTTGTCAATCGAGAATGCTGACTATGAGAACATGCTTATAGTTGCGGATCTCAACAAGGTATCTCTGCGTGAAGGCTGGTATGGCAAAAAAATGAAGGATATGCGCCGCCGCTTCATGGAGGACGATTTAGCAGGTACGTTGTGCGACGGGTGCGTTCACCACAAGAAGAGTCCTGCACGCCCGGTTATGCCGGAGTGTTCCAGCGTGAAGGGAGAATACGTGTTTGATGATTCGTGTGTGCGCGAAAGAATCAGGAACTCAGAACTGACCGTGTATGTGCCTATGTCGGCGGATATAGTTCATCCCGGACACATCAACATTCTGAAGACCGCTGCACGCTACGGAAAAGTGATAGTCGGACTTTTCTCGGACGAAGCTATTTCCAGCTACAAGCCCAAGCCGTACATGACATATTACCAGCGCAAAATAGTGCTTGAAAGCATCAGGTACGTTGACGAGATAGTGCCTCAGGCAACACGGGACTATGACGAGAACATCAGGAGACTCAAGCCGGACTTCATGATTCACGGGAAGGACTGGCGTGAAGGGCCGCTTGCTGACGTTAGGGCTAAGGCAATAGCGACAATGGCAGAGTGGGGCGGGCAGGTTATAGAGCCTGACTACACACAAGGGGTATCGTCCAGCATGATACGCGGGCAGATACGTTAGCAAAAATTTTACGGAAGGTGAAGATAATGCAGAGAGTGTTAAACAATTACGACGAGCTTGCGGAGATTCTGAGCGGTGCAGGAAGAATAATGTTCGTTCATGGGAAATCAGCACAGAGATTCACGCGGCTGTCTGAATGTTTGGCCTCTGTCAGTGCAGGAGTGTATCACTTCACCTCATTCACACCTAACCCCAAACTTGAGGACGCAAAGGCTGCCTGCGAATCATTCAGGCAAAATCAGTGCGTGTTTATACTTACTGGGGGGGGGGGCACTGCAATTGACGTAGCCAAATACGTTAAGCTGCATAATCCTGAAGCACACTTAGCCGTGATTCCAAGTACGGCAGGTTCAGGGAGTGAAGCTACAAGATTTGCGGTGCTCTATGAGGACGGAAAAAAGCTCTCAATCACTGACGACAATATCATTCCTGATTACGTGTTATTCGATCCGGAGCTGCTAAAATATCTGCCCGATTATCATCGCAAATCTTCTGCCCTTGATGCGTTTTCTCATGCACTCGAGTCTTTCTGGTCAGTCAACGCCACAGAACACAGCCGGAAAATTTCGCGCGAAGCTCTCGCAAACATCACACGCCTTCTCTCGGAGTATCCGGCAAGCTATGATCCTGAAGCCATGCTCAGAAGCGCACACACCGCCGGAAAAGCTATCAACATATCCCAAACCACAGCAGGACACGCCATGTGCTACAGGATCACGGGAATCTTCGGGACTGCACACGGACACAGTGCGGCTCTCTGCAACAGGGTGCTATTCCGGTGGCTGATACACAACACTTCGCTTCCGGTTCTGGATGACATTGCTCACGCTATGGGGTGCGATTCCCCTGAGGATGCTGCGGAAAAATTCGAGGCCATATTTTCGCGGTTAGGGCTTGAGATTCCCACTGCCTCACCTCAGCAGATAGACTCCCTCACCATGAGCGTAAACCCCGTACGCCTGAAGAACTTTCCTGCAACTCTGGACACATACACCATCAGAGAGCTATACACACAGATTCTTAACGTAAAGGAGTGATTATTATGGAGGTCAAGAAATTCATCGAGATACTTGGCTGCGATTTCTTCACAGGAGTCCCGGACAGCCAATTACGCGCACTATGCGACTGCCTCATCAGTTTATACCGAATAGACCCCGCACATCACATCATAGCCGCAAACGAGGGCAACGCTTTAGCCATAGCTTCGGGCTACCACCTAGCAACCGGAAAGATACCCGCCGTCTACATGCAGAACTCAGGACTCGGAAATATCGTGAACCCGTCAACCAGCCTCACCAATCCCAAAGTCTATAACATACCCGTAATTTTCATCATAGGCTGGCGAGGAGAACCCGGAGTCCATGACGAACCCCAGCATGTATATCAAGGCGCAGTGACTCTAGAAATGCTTGACCTGCTCGGAATACAGCACTTCACAGTCAGCAAGGACACATCACATCATGAAGTCGAACAGGCTATGCAGAATTTCCGGAAGGTACTTGATGCGGGACATGATGCGGCGTTCGTGATTCGCAAGGGAGCATTTACTGGAGACAGCGTGATTTACCAGAACAACAACGTAATGCTTCGTGAGGAAATTATCCGGCACATTGTGGCATTTTCTGGAGAGAGTCCCATCGTCAGCACTACGGGCAAAACTTCGCGTGAACTGTTCGAGCTTCGGGAGACTCACGAACGGGATTTCCTGACTGTCGGCTCAATGGGTCATGCATCATCCATTGCTCTAGGTGTTGCGCTCAATAAACCCGACCTGAAAATCTGGTGCATTGACGGTGACGGAGCGGCATTAATGCATCTCGGAGCTATGGCCGTAATCGGAAGCATTGCCCCGAAAAATCTCGTGCATATCGTCATCAACAACACAGCTCACGAAAGTGTAGGAGGCCTTCCCACAGCGGCGGGTAACATCAGCCTTCCGGACATTGCGAGGGCTTGCGGGTATATGCGGGTCTTCAGCGTTGAGGATTATGCTTCACTGGATGAGGCTCTGAAGTGTGCGAAGGGCAACGACTGCTTGACGTTCATCGAGGCAAAATCACGTATAGGTGCTCGGGAGAATCTTGGCCGGCCTACGACTACAGCGATCGAGAACAAGAACGCATTCACGGAGTTTCTCAGTCGTAAATATCACGTATGAGCTGGAAGATCACGGAGGCCAGTTTTTGGGGGTCATGCCTCAAGACTCGGCCTTCTTTTGCGCTCTCGAACACCGACATGATTGACGCCTCGATACATATACACCCCATAGAGCGAATCATTTCCCGCTGGTGTCCGTCAAGATACAGGGGGCTTGCTCCTTCCTGACGATATGCATCCACAATGTCTTCGGGTATTTGTTCGTCATTTGCTATCACGAAATCCGGAACACACCCCAACGCTGCACTAACCCACTCCAAATGCTGGACTATGTTCATGCCCTGAGTCTCTTCGGGCTGAGTCATGAGGTTGCAGATGTAGACTTTGGGAACTTGTGCACTCTGAATCTTGGCCGAGAAATCCGGCAGCAACAGATTCGGAATCACACTCGTGAATAAACTTCCAGGCCCAAGCAAAATAATCTCTGCGTCATCCACAGCACTGATAACGTCATGCAATGGCTTCGCATCCTCAGGCTCTAGGCCTATCTCGCTGAGTTCATGCCCGTGATGGGATATATCCAGTTCTCCACGCACAGACTCTCCGTTTTTCGTCTTCCCCACTAACGTAATGCCCTCAGTAGTTACCGGCAACACACGCCCCCTGATTGAGAGGAGGTGATTCATTTTCTTGACGGCAGTACTGAAGTCCCCGCACATCTCCGTCACGGCCAAGAGCAGCAAATTCCCCAAGCTATGCCCCGAAAGTTCCCCGCGGTCAAACCTGAAGTCGAGTATGCTGCGTAATTCGTTGTCGTTTTCGGCAAGAGCTACGATGCAGTTGCGGACATCACCGGGCGGGAGCATACCCCACTCGTTGCGGATTCTGCCGGAGCTTCCGCCTTCGTCTGTTACGGCCACTACAGCAGTGATATTCCGTGTGAAGGTCTTTATGCCGCGCAGAAGGGTAGATAGTCCTGTTCCGCCTCCGACAGCCATAATATACGGGCCGCTGGATAGTTTTTTGCTGAGTATGGGCTTTCCTGAAGAAGTGAGCTTGATTCGCCCGAAGAGAAAGAGAATCGCTAACGTGGTGAGTATTCCCAGTATGAAGCTCATTGATGCCCGTGCCCCTTGTCCCTGTGCATACAGCATACGCCTTTGTAGACGGGAGAATATATTTCGTTGAGCCACTCCGCCACAGCTACGGACCTATGTCTTCCGCCGGTGCACCCCACAGCAATATGCAGCTGGCCTCGTACGTTGTTCAAGAACTGCGGAATCGTGAAGTCCAGAAAGTTTTTCGCGACCTCCAGAAATTTATGCGTCTCCTGAAACTGAAGCAGGAAGTCCTTCACGGGCTTGTCCTCACCGGTGAGATTCTTGAGTTCGTCCACGTAATAGGGATTCGGCAAGCAGCGCACATCCATCACGAAACTTGCGTCCTGTGGAACTCCGTACTTGTACCCAAACGAGCTGATGAGTATAGAGATTCCGCCGTCATACTCGAAAAATTCCTTGAGGAGTCTTTCACGGTGCTGGTGCAGATCCATCATTGAGGTATCTATCACGATGTCGGCCCTGTCGAGAAGAGGCGCGAGCATTTCACGTTCTGCCCTGATGCCTTCGCCGGTGGACAGCCCCCTGTTGAGCGGGTGGACTCTGCGGGTGCGTTCGTAGCGTCGCAGTAATTCCTCGTCTGATGCAGTGAGGAAGATCACCTTGACTTCTCCGCCCCATGCCTGCGAAATGTCGTCTATGGCCTTCACGAAATTGCTGCCTGCATGATCGTTAGTGCGGCTCACGTTGCGGACATCTACGGTTGCGACTACGCCCCTGCTCTTTGCGGCTTCGGGTCTTTCGGAGATCAGGCCGAATAGCTGCGGCAATAGTTCCGGAGGCAAGTTGTCGATAGTGATGAATCCGAAGTCCTCTAACACTTTCAGGGTCATGGTTTTTCCTGCTCCGCTCATGCCGGTTACGATGATAAACTGTTTCAAGAATTGATTCCCCCTCTGGATTTTAGCTAATTGTACACCAGAAAAACGCTGTGCTATGTGATACAAATTATTGCTGTGTGTGCAGGGATATTCTTACGCGAGTATTGATGTGTGTTTTCTCAACAAGATATGTTTTCTCAGAAAGCCTCCAGCTGATGAAATGTACACCGCAACAACACTGTGCTTCGGCTGATGACACAATATATCTCTCTCATGCTTCACATCCCCTCACTGCTGGAATGTACACCGCAACAACGCTGTGCTATAATTTCTTAGTTTTTCCACAAACACACACTATTAACGATTCACACAGAAGGGAGTACTTCGCATCATGAAGAAAGGTACATTTCAGCCCCATGTCATTCCGAGAAGAAGAAAAATCGGTTTTCTCGCACGTTCAGCATCTCCATCGGGGCGCAAGATTCTTCGCAACAGAAGGCGTAAGGGGAGAAAGTTCCTGACTCGTGCATAAAGTCTTGAAGCTCAGAAAGGGCTGGGAATTTGACAGGATATTCCGCACCGGGATTCGCGCAAACGGAGAGCTGGTGCGGTTATTGTATGTTATGGATGACTCGGACTCCATCAAGTTCGGCCTCGCTGTCGGAAAAAAACAGGGCAAAGCTCACGTACGAGTCCGCGGCAGAAGAATACTCCGTGAAGCATTCAGACACCTATCACAGAATCTCACTCCAGGCATCTCGTTAGTTCTCGGCCTCAAAGCTCAGGGCTTAGTCGCAAAATCTCAGGACATCCAGCGCGACCTCGAACGCTTATTCTCGCGCAAAAAGTTACTGCAAAGTCACAAATGCTCTCCCGCCTCGCAGTAATCCTGATCCGCTCATACCAGATATTAATATCCCCATACTTAGGCAATAATTGCAGGTTTTACCCGACATGTTCGGAGTATGCCGTGCAGGTTTATCGTGAATGGGGATTCATGAGAGGGACTATATTAACCATCAAGAGATTACTCAAGTGCGGGATATGGAACCCGGGGGGATATGACCCTCCGCCGAAAAAATCACAAGAGGTGAAATCATAAACATGTGGGCACAGGCCAAGATATTATTGTTCAAGCTGTTGGAGATCATTCATGACGGTATAACCAGCGTAGGAGTCAGCACTAATTTTGCGTGGGGACTGGCGATTATTGCACTCACTCTGTTAGTCCGTCTGTTAATGCACCCATTGACGGCGAAGCAAATGAACAGTATGCAGAAGATGCAGAAGCTCCAGCCGCAGCTGAAAGTCCTTCAGGAAAAATATGCTGACGACAAGGACAAACTCAATCAGGAAACTATGGCTCTCTACAAGGAGAACAACGTAAACCCCGCGAGCGGATGCCTGCCGTTGATCATACAGCTCCCGATATTCATATTGCTGTACGGAGTCCTGTACGACCTCACCAAGACAGAAGCATTCACGAACGTCACGTTTCTGGGCGTGAATCTCGGAGGCAGTGTGTTGACGACAGTGGCCGACGCGTTGAGACTTGTGGACGAGTCCGGCGTGAGAATCCCGAACGAGCAGCTTGGGTTCGTGATGGTATTGTTCTCATCGTTCACGAATCTGAGTCTGTTGTTCTCGAACATAAGCATATGGATAGCGAACTTTGTGCTGTTAATCCTGATAGCATACTTGACGTGGTTACAGCAGCATCTCACCAGCGCAGGCAACCCCCAAATGTCAATGATGAACTGGTTCATGCCGTTGTTCCTGACGTTCATATGCTTCGGGCTTCCCGGAGGAGTATTGCTGTATTGGGGAGTGTCTTCGTTGATGGGGATAATCCACCAGATGAGAGTCTCGAAGAAAACCAGCGAGGAGATGAAGACGAAACCAGTACTCTACAAGGAGAAACCGAAAACGAAATAGATTGCGGAGGTGCAATTGCAAGCATTCCTCTAACCAAAGTCAGGGGCTTTCAGTGAAGTTTGACGTTACAGCCCTTATTCGCTGGGGCGTGCTTGCCAGCCTCTATTCGGTAAAGTAAAAATTTATCCGGATACATTATTAGGTGCAGGTTGTACATCGTTTTTGTACAGAACGGCTAACTGTTTGTCTTAAGGTACGTTCAAGATTTTTACAGACAGAACGATTTGTCCGGCCAAACTCCAAAATCTCAACTTGTTAAAGAGGATGGCTGTATTATAGCAAAGGAAGGAGAGAAGCGCATTCATACCTATAGCTAAAGCAAAAGGATTCGTGCGCGAACTTTAATGATAGAGAGGAAAATAGTACTTGAAGCCTCAGACGTTGACGAAGCATTGATCGAAGCCTCCAAGCAGTGGGAAATACCAGTAGAAGACCTGAAAGCGGAAATTATCAGCGAGGAAAAAGGCGGCTTTCTGGGACTCTTCGGAGGCAAGAAGAAATTGCAGGTAGAAGTCTCCTGTGAGGCAAAAGAGGACCTGATTTCGCGGGGCGTGAGTTTCGTGAATGAAGTGCTGCGACTCATGGACTTCAACGCCGAGTGTGAGGCACTCCCGGGCAACATACTGGACATTGAGGGCGAAGACGCTGCGGACTACGTTGTGGGACGCTACGGGGATGCCATTCGCGGGATGGAGTACCTCGTGAATCTCGCGCTGAGAGACCCCAAAAGTGAACCCAGACTCAAAGTAGACTCTTGCGGTTACCGTGAACGCAGGACAAAGAGCCTCGAGAGACTCGCGGAAGCTACAGCCAGGCAGGCCGTGAAGTATGGTAGACCCATCAGACTCGACCCTATGGCGAGCTGGGAAAGATGGGTGATCCACACAACGCTCAAGAATCACAATGACGTTACGACTGAGTCAGTTGGTGAGGCTCCGATGCGGAAAGTGGTAGTTATGCCGAAGTATGACCCCGATAACATCAGAATGCCCGGCCCAGCGATGATGCGGGTTAGGTCTCAGAGAGAGAGAAGCGAGCGCAATAACAACAATCCACCGTCAGGACGAAGGTTCAGGCGGTAATTTACGAACAC
Organism: Synergistaceae bacterium; assembly: GCA_017455085.1. Next base: position 7,387 of record JAFTBT010000017.1, on the reverse strand, counting down.
AAGCCCTCCAGTGAGAAGCTGGGGGGAATTTTTTTGCCGTTATGCTATTATTCACGGACATACATCAATTTTTCAGGAGTATTTATCATGAATACGGACAAGAACAGGCTCACGCTGAAGATTATACAGTTTGAGGAGCTGTGTATTTTGCTGAAGGTCAGAGAGTTTTTCGAGAGACATGGGATTCGTTATTGTCTTTGCGGAGGGACATTGCTGGGAGCAGTGAGGCATGGAGGGTTTATTCCGTGGGATGATGATATTGATATTTTTGTGCCTCGTGAAGATTTCGAGCGGTTCAGGGAAATGGCATCTCATGACAGAAATATTATCACCGGCCTGAATATTTATCTTCCCTGCGATGAGAATTATGTGTACCCGTTCATAAAGGTGTGTAATCCGTCTATCGTAGTAGAGAGCCATGCGGAGAAAAACACAGGTATAGAGAATCACTTATGGATAGATATATTCCCGATGGATCACCTGCCGGATAATGCAGTACTTCACTGGGTGTGCTTATGGTTTCAGCAGGTGCAGAAGAAGAGTCTGCGTGCGTCTATGCACTCGGAAGAGCTTGCGGAGTATCTTGGCTGGAGGAGGGGGATATTCAGGAGGTTTGTGAGTACTGGAGCGAAGATGTTCTGCAAATGTCTGGGAGGAGCATGGAAGATCGCAAGGAATCTTGATGCTTTTGCGAAGTATGCTGACAGAAAGTATAGCTATTCTCAGCATGTTGGTGATGCAGCTTGGCCGAACGGAATGAATGACTATTTTAGGGAGGACTGGATTTTCCCGACGATCAAGATGACTTTCGAGGGGCAGGAGTTTGACGCGCCGCATGATTATGATTCTTTCCTGAGGCACTTTTACGGGGACTACATGACTCCGCCGCCAGAGGACGAACGTAATACTCACTACCTCACTGCATACAGGATAGACGCGTAAAATTTAGCTGCGTGTATGTTATTATTCTCCCATCCAGAAAAATTTTTTAGGAGTGCTGTTTGATGACTGCATACGGTGAGAAACTGACTCTGAGGGAAGTTCAGCTTGAGGAGCTTGATATTTTGCTGAAGGTCAGAGATTTCTTAGAGGCTAATGATATCCGCTACAGTCTTTGCGGAGGAACTATGCTTGGAGCTGTGAGGCATAAGGGTTTTATTCCGTGGGATGATGATGTGGATTTGCTGATGATGCGTGAGGATTTCCAGAAGCTCAGAAAAATTATTGAGGACTGTCGGCCTTCGCTTGGGGATGTGGAATTTCACCTGCCCGGCGACAAAGGATATATATACCCGTTCATCAAGGCAGTGAACACGAAAATCATAGTGGATTACGGCAAACCAGAGGACAATCATTTGTGGATAGATATCTTCCCGATGGATCACTTTCCGGATAATAAGCTCATGCACCGGCTGTACCTGCAAAGGCTGATCACGCTGGAACGAGCTTTGTCGATTGGGACATACTCGGACGAAAACATGAAGCAGAGAGGGTATTATGACAGTCTGCCCGGAAGGCTGAAGATGTATGTAGCGCGTGGGCTGTATAGGCTGCTGGGAGGGTATGAGACGATTTCCCGAAGGATGGACAGGCTTGCGCAGGACATGAACAGGAAGTATATAGGCTCTGAGCATGTGGGTGATGCGTCTTGGCCGAACGGTATGAATGACTATTTTGATGTGGGGTGGTGTTTCCCTACGGTGAAGATGCAGTTTGAGGGGCATGAGCTGAATGTGCCTGAGAAATATGATGCATACCTGACGAGATTCTACGGGGATTATATGACTTTGCCGCCAGAGGAGAAACGGCAGACTCACTATCTCACAGCGTACAGAGTGAAATGAATCATGAGCTACGGGATTTTTCAGGAGCTATATGTCCCTGTCGCAGGAATACTCGCTATCTCACAGCACACCGGGAGAAAGAGTCACGCACTACGGGATTTTTCAGGAGCTATATGTCCCTGTCGCAGGAATACTCGCTATCTCTCAGCACATAAGGTGAAAATATGAACATAGTAATGATAATGTCAGGAGGAATAGGCTCACGCTTCGGCACAGTCATTCCCAAACAGTACAACCTCATAGCAGGAAAACCAGTTATCGACTACGTGATCGATGCCGTAAAATGCTCATCCCTCACCGACAAAATAGTTGTAGTTATGGACTCGCAGTATATGGGCTACTCTGAGAGCCTCAAGCACTCGGATTTCGACTTCGCACCAAACGGCAAAACCAGACTCGAATCCATGTATAACGGCCTCAAGCTCATAAACGAAAAATATCCCTGCGACAAAATCGTAATCGTTGATGCTGTTGCACCTTTCCTGTATGCGGATCTGATTGATGACTACTTCAGGAAACTCGATGACTACGACGCCGTAATCACTGCCCAAAAAATCACCGGAGGCTTCACCGACATCAACGACTCCAAGCTCGACAGGGAGAGATTCATCATCACGCAGTCCCCAGAAGGATTCAGATTCGCGCTTTTGTGGAACAACTTTGACGTGAATTTCCCGTATCAGGAGACCGCCGGAATGTTGCCCGAAGGCTCACGGAGATTCTACAACTACGATTTCCGGAACAACCTCAAGCTCACGTACGACTTCGAGCTGGCATACGCAGAACACATGCTGCGACACTTGGGGAAGCTCAACCGCGAGAGCAATATAGCTTTCTTCGACAAGAGCATACTCATCACGGAAGGCCTGAGAACTTTTCTGCTCAGGAACGAATTTCGCAAGACACAGTTATGGCTCGATGAGGTCTACTCGAACATGCCGAAGCTCATTGCGCGCTGGAATATCAGCTCGTTCGTCCCGAATCAGGTATCACGTTATGGGCTTGTGCTGCAGGCAAAATCCCAGACTCTCGGCGACGTAGTGATGAAGTTCATCCCTGAGTTCGTGGGCAGGTTTGAGCGTGAGCTTGAGGCTATGCGTCTGCTTCCGGAGTCGTATATGTGTCCTCTGCTGGACGCTGATGAAGATTGCAGGTGTATGCTCCTCAAGAGAATAACCCCAGCAAAATACGCATCGTTTGAGGAGAATTTGAAGCTCACGGAGTTTTTCAGGAACGCCGTTAATGACGCAGTGGAGTACACAGAATCACATAACCTGAAGCATATTCCGCTGTACTATGACGAACTTATGCACAAACTTGCGAATCTGGACATCATGCCTTACGGACGCGCAGAGATCGAGCCGGAACTGGTGTATGCCGCAGAACTCTACAGGCAGAAATTTTCCGGAGCAAAGCTGTATATCCTTCACGGTGATCTTCACGAGCTGAATATCCTTGACGACAACAAACGTTTCTGGGGTATCGACCCGAACGGTATGCTTGCGCCGCTGGAGCTTGAGTGCGTGAGGTTCATCCGGAATGACGTACGAAGTCACACTAGCTTCGGGTTCGCTCACAGGTTCGAGCTGCTCATGCAGAGCTTTTCGAGGTTCGTGGATATCCACAGGCTGGCGGATATGTTCATCATAGACATGGCATTTATCACGTACAACAGTGTTTTCGAGAACGAGGATATTTCGCAGGAAACACTTGCGGATTTGGAGATCATACGCATAGCCAAAGAATGGAGGGCTGCTCATGAAAAAATATGACTCGATAATCATCGGGCCTGTGTCTCTGGACATCAACATAGACTGCGAAGGAAATACGAGGCGTGAACTCGGCGGAGCTGTGGTGCAGGCAGGTTTTGCGGCAGGACATTGCGGCTTCAGTTCGTGCGTTCTGACGAAGGCGGGTGCAGGCGTGGACGTTCAGGAGAGATTCACAGGGAGCGGAGTTGACGTGAAGGTGCTTGCGTCAGAATCTACATGCTCGATACAGAATCGCTATCTCACTCCCGATAAAGAACGCCGTGTGTGTACGTCCCTGAGTGTGTGCGACAAGTTCACCGGTGAAGATTTGCGGACACTTGAGGGAATTTCTGCGGAGGTGTATCACTTTGCGGGACTGGTGTACGGAGATTTTGACGCTGGGATTTTCGCGGTCATATCCGGAAAAATAGCTGTGGATGTTCAGGGATTCTTGAGGCATGTCGAGGCAGACCGGACTATGGCATTTCATGACTGGCAGGCCAAGCGCGAATACTTGCCAATGATTCACTACCTGAAGACTGATGCAGCAGAGGCAGAGATACTCACGGGAGAGTCCGACAGGTACAAGGCCGCAGAAATATTATCGGGCTGGGGAGCTGGTGAGGTCATGATCACGCACAACACGGAAGTATTAGTCTTTGACGGCAGGAAGTTTTACGTGTGTCCTATCAAGGCTCGCAATCTCTCAGGCAGAACCGGCAGAGGTGATACTACGTTTTCAGGGTATATCAACAGCCGGATACGTCAGGAGATTCCGGAAGCGTTGCTGTTTGCGTCGGCGTTAGTGTCCCTGAAGATGGAGACACCCGGGCCGTTCATGGGGACAGCTCAGGACGTGATGGACTATGCAGCGAGATTCTACCCTGCGGATTCAGTGAAGGTATCGTCATGAAGAAAGCCGCTAAGTTTTTTGCCGGAGCAGTCTTAGTGTTTGCGTCAATGTTTCCGGGATACTGGCTGTTGGCCGTGTCGTTGAGGCCTATGGACGAGATGAAGGGGAGTGTGAGTCTTGTGCCTGCCTCGCTGACGATGGAGCATTTCACCGCGCTGTTCACCCAGAAAGATTTTTCCCGTGCTCTCGTCAACAGCCTGCAAGTCTCGTTAATATCGCTGGCATTCTCGTTAGCGTTCGGGATATGTGCGGCGTATGTGTTGACCCGAAACAGGTTCAGATTCCGCGCAAAAAAACCCTTCAACTTCTGGATTCTGATGGTGAGGATTCTTCCGCCTGTGGCCTTCACGATTCCCCTTTACACCATGTTCAACCGGCTGGGTGTTCTCAACACGAAGATACCTGCGACTCTGTCATGCATCCTGATAAATATACCGTTTATTGTGTGGTTCATGATAAGTTTCTTCCAGAGACTGCCGGAGGATATCGAGAAGAGCGCACGGATAGACGGAGCTACGGAGTGGCAGCTTTTCACGAGGATAGTATTGCCATTAGCAGCACCTGGAATCGCGGCAGTAACTATGCTGTCATTTCTTTACGCGTGGAATGAGTACACATACAGTATAATTTTTGTGCAGTCCCCAAAGAATTACACTATACCGTTGACGCTTGCGACTCTGAACTCTGATGATTCTCTGACGAATTTCGGGCTTGTAGCTGCCGGAGGGATCATGTCGGTGTTGCCTGTGCTGGGTTTTGTGGTGTTTGCGCAGAACTACTTGATAGCTGGGCTGTCTGGCGGTGCAGTGAAAGAATAGCGGTGTTGTGTATCACTGAAGCATATAGTCTTTGTGCAGGTCTGCCGTGTGATTTTGGCGGGACTGTCAAGGAATAAATATCAAGGAGGTTATCGTAATGAAGAAAGTATTATTGTCGCTGGTAGTTGTTGGTCTTCTGGTATCCTGCGCCGGAGCTGAGACTCTGACTCTGGCTCTGAGGTCCGGAACTTACGCCGAAGTCATCAAGAAATGCCTTCCCGCCTTCGAGGCCAAACACAACGTCAAAACCGAAGTCCTCGAACTCGCAGAAGACGATCTCCACTCAAAGCTAGCTCTAGATGCCGCAAACTCCGAAGGTGCATACGACCTGTGCATGGTTGACGGCTCATGGATGGCTGAGTTCAGCTCAAACGGTGTACTTGCTGACTTGGTCGCGCTCGGCTATGACCTCGACGAAGACGATGACGTTATTCCAGGCACTACTAAGATCGCCCGCTACGGCTGGAAATTGTACTTAGCACCATACTACGGAAATGTTACTGTCCTGCTCTACAATAAGGATCTTGTGAACGGGCAGCCCATGAACTCCCTTGAAGACCTCCTCAAAATCTGCAAGGCCGCAAAAGAATCCGGCAAGAAAGGTTTCATCTACAGGGGAGACACCGAGAATAATATAGTTGTCGACTTCATGCCTATACTGCTTTCGTTCGGAGGCTGGGTGCTTAACGACGACGATAAGCCTTCAGTGAACACGGACACCTTCAAGGCCGCCGTGAAGTTCTACCTTGAGCTTATCGCCACCGGAGACGCCGAAGCAAAAGATGACCTCATCGCCACTATCGATAACGGTTCCGGAGCTATGGGTATCGGCTGGCCGGGCTGGTATCTTCCCACAGAGACCTCTAACGCTGACTACTCCGCTATCACCGGACGCGTGAATGACTCCAGCGAAGCACACAACGCAAATGTGTATGGAGTCTGGACGCTCGGCATCACCGCCAACAGCACGCACAAGGCTCTCACTGTCGAACTTCTCCGCTACCTCATGGACAAGGACACACAGAAAGCTACGGTAGATTTCGGAGGAGTCCCCTGCAGGTATTCCAGCCTCAGAGATCCCGAAGTCCTCAAGAAATTTCCGCAGTATAAAGTCGTCTGCCAAGCCCTCGAAGGCGGAGTATACAGGCCCGTTATCGAGGAATGGACAGAGTTCTACACGATACTCGGCACGGAACTGGGGAATATCTTCAACGGCGTGAAGGATGTCGACAAGGGACTCGATGACGCACAAAAAGCGTTGGAGCAGCTCATGAACTAGTGCAGGGACTTGGCCGCCATGATGAACACTAACAGAAATTTCGCGCTCTATATGGTACTGCCAGCACTGGCTGTGATGCTCATTATGACGGTCTGGCCTATGCTCTCTACTGTGTACTACAGCTTTACGGACTTCAGGCTGCTGCGGCGGAATATCAGCTACATCGGCCTGAAGAACTATGCTTCTCTCCTCACTAACGAGTACTTTCTTGCGTCAGTCTGGAACACCGTAAAATTCACCCTGCTCACCGTATCGTTTGAGGTAGTCTTGGGATTCTTCACTGCCCTGTACGTCAACAGCCTCAAAAATTTACGCCTGCAAAAGATTCTGCGGACGGTGTTTCTTCTGCCCTATCTGTTCCCGACAGTAACAGTTGCCCTAAGCTGGCGAATGATGCTCTCACCGAATTACGGCATAGTAAATCAGTTTTTGGCCTTGCTGAATCTGCCCGTGTATAACTGGTTCAGGGACATACATACTGCTTTCGGAATGCTGGTAGTGATTGACGTGTGGCAGAATACCCCGTTTGTGTTCCTGATGATCTACGCGGCTATGCAGTCGATCCCAACAGACCAGTACAAGGCAGCAAGAATTGACGGAGCCGGGACTCTTGCGCAGATTTGGTACATCACCATCCCGAACCTGAAGACCGCTCTGACTCTGTGTACACTTTTGCGGACGATAGACACCTTCAGAATCTTCGACAAGGTGAATCTGCTGACCGGAGGAGGCCCGGCAGGAAGTACCACAACTATCACGCAGTATATCTACAACAACGGCAT
>JAFTBT010000123.1 GCA_017455085.1 Synergistaceae bacterium | reverse complement strand
TACATGGACTTCGACATTGCCGGAGACAAATCGAACGTTTCCCAGTACTTCGATCCAGAGTTCATGAACAAGAAGAAGACATACTACGGTTTCAGGTGCTACATCAATTCCGTACAGATGGCCGACAAGATCACTGCAACGTTCAACTACGGAGACGGCAAGACCGTCACGCACGAATATTCCGCGAAGGAATATATTGACACTGCCCTAGCAAACAGTTCCGGTGCAGAACACGATTTGATCGAGGCTATCAAGGATTTCGGACACTATGCACAGCTATATCTTTCCCGCATGAACGGCTGGAAACTCGGCACGGATCACATAGCGATTGACTGCGCGAATGAGTACACTGATGCTGACTTTGAGGAGGCTAGGGTGGCAGTTGACGGCAACGCTATTGTGAGGGATGTTCCGGAAGGGTCTGGCATTAACCGCATAGGGTTCAGCCTGAATCTTGATGCTGACACAACGATTAACCTGTATATCTATCCTGAGGACGGCTACACAGGCTCGATTGCCGCATATATTCCGGGAAGCACCGCCAATGATGCGATATACTACTCAGACAGGAATCGCTACAAGGTCGAAATACCAAATATATCTGCGCACAAACTTTCGGATACATATACTGTGAAGGTCATCGGCAATGGGAAAGAGTTCAACGTGAAAGTGTCTGTGTTCTCGTACGTGAATTTGGTGCTGAACAACTCGAACGCTCAAGCTGACGAAAAACGGACAGTTACGGCCCTGTACAAGTACTACACCACGAACATGGCATACCGAGCTGCTACAGGGCAGTGATGAGTATATACAGGACTGGAGGTGAAAACTATGAAGTACGAAGAACTCGAAATGACAGTAGTACGTTTTGAAGGCGAAGACGTAATCAGTAGCAGCGGCAGCGACACCGAGACAGGCGAATATTAATCAGCCTGACAGCAAGCAGGGCAAAGGACACACTCCCGAACCCTGCTATTTTTGTGTGCATTCCCCGCACAAGCCCATACTCTTCAGCCACTCACTGCCCGGATGTCGGCCAAGACCTATATATGCCGCAGTCTGGAGGTGCAGGCATTTCACAGTGATGTTTTCCCCTAACTTCATGCCCCCGATTCCTGAACGCATTACTGACCGGAAAATCCTGCTGTGGTATCTGGACATATACCTTCGGGAACATTTACCCATCAGCTTGAGCCTTACTGCCTGATACTGAAGGTTATACTCCCTCCATTCGTGAAGCATATTGTTGCGCGTCATATATTCCTCCAGCTCACGCACTCCGCCTTGTGACTCTATCATCCCTGCCCGCCTCACCAAATACGGACACGTCAGCCAAAACGTCGTCGGAAAAGGCCTCAGCCTCGCAGAAAATGGCCGGCACACCAAAACCTGAATCCCTCCGCGTCTGCACCGGACACACCCCGCAATCAGTGACGGGTCAAAACGCTGTTTATTGTCCGAGTACCTGCCCGAAAGCTCCCGAAGTTCCCCAACAAAAACGGGAGATGCCCTTTTAACTGTCGCACATCCCCCGCAAAAATTTCTCTCTATAGTCATTACGACTGACTGCTAATCACTAATCGCTAAAAGTCTCTGCTGTTCTGCCTGCGTCTTGATGGCCTTCCTGCTCTTGCTGTGCTGCGGGCGTTGAGGTCGGTGATTTTTGCCTCGCTGGTCTTCAGGAAAGATGCCATTTTCTTCTCGAAAGTGTCGGCCTCTTCCGGATGAGCCTCGCGATATTCTTCCTGCATGGCCCGGAAATCACGCACTTCACGCGGAGCAAATTCCCTGTCTCTGTGTTGGCGCGGCGAGCTTGGGAAGTTTTGGGAGCCTGAAGGTCTTGCCTGAAAGTTCTGGGAGCTTGAGGGTCTTGAGGGTGTGCCTTCACGAGGTGGCTGGGTAAAATCGCGTCCTCCAGAAGGAGCAGAAAAATTCCTGCCTTCGGGTCTTGCGGGCCGAGAGAACTGACGCTGCTGTCTTGGCTCACGCTGAGGGGGGTCCTGTGTCTGCTTGAGCGACAAGTCTATGCGGCCTTTCTCATCGATCCGGATAACCTTAGCCTGAATCTTATCGCCTATGTTCAGGACATCAGTAATATTCTTCACGAAGCTGTAGGACAATTCAGAGATATGTATCATCCCCTTGCGGCCTGTCTTCGCTATTCTCACAAAAGCACCATAGGGCATAATCTGCTCTACGGCACAGTCCACTATTTCCCCTACGCTTAAATCGATTGGGTTCACGGAAAGGGTAGTATTAGCTTCTACCATGTGAAAATTTACTCCTTATAGCTTGTAAAAGATTGTTACACCCAGCGTAATTCGGGTTTTTCTCCGAGTCCTAACCTCCGGATCAAGTAAGCACCTTTAGCTTTTCCGTGTCGGCTTTGTGGGTTATACCAGACTAAGAGAGTCCCTCGCTGATTGTTCAGGGCTAATTTTATCACGGCGTCTTGAACTATAGGCCAGTACCATGCAAGTACAGCTTCATTCTTTGGGAAAGCAGGCCTGTTTTTCTGGAAACGGAGCTTATTCTCCAGCTCTATGGGCAAAGATTGGATTTTCTTTGTAGCTGTCCAGATAGTGAGCTTTTTGCGTTTTGGGAGGCCGTGAGTCTTCACGTCATGCTTCGTGAATCGCTTTACCCTGAATCCGTTCACGTTTACGGGTGTTTTCTTGAGGGTGAATCCGTCAACTTTGCACTTGTGATCCGCGTGGAGGTCGACAGTCCTGACGTTCACAGAGATATCCGGATCAAGGGTGTATGTGTCCACACTTTGGCGTGTGGTGTGAGTCTCCAGCAGTTCAGTCACGAAAGCGTCATCCAGAGTGTGGACGTTGATATTTCCGGAAGTTTTTCGTGCTATGAATCCGCGAACAGAGTCGAGCATGATTATTCCGTACCTGCTGCGAGTGCTGACATGAGCCGCTGGATTCTAACGAATGGCTCGAGCAGTGTCATAGTTTGTGCGTAGTCAGTGAGGAGAGCTGCGACTTGCTGGACTTCGTCTGAGCGTATGCCGTCGGGAAATTCTGCGCGTAATGGGTTGCCGTGAGGGTCTGCCTGTATGAGGAATGCGCCGGGTTCTGCGGTATTCTCGATGCTGCCTGGAGCGTCTAGGGGGACGTGAGGGGATTCTTCGAGGAGGACGGTTTTTGCCTTGCTGAGCTGGCGTAACGGAGTGAGGATTTCGGAGTCAGTGCAGAGCCAAATTTGGGGTGCTTCGATGACGTCAAGGATGCTTTCTAGAATCACTTCCTGCTTGAAGTATGCGCTCCAAGAGTTGCCGTATAGTATGCGTTCGAGTTTTTTGGGGCGGATGAGGTCGGTATAGCGGAAGTCTATAGGGATGCCTCTGTTGTCTGTGATGAGTGCGATGCCTCTGAGCTGGCCTTCTGAGCCTTCGATGACCATGTAGCCGAGAGTGTTATTCTGTGAAGCCATGAGTATACTTCTCCTTTATGATGTGGGATATGAGCAATTATAACCCTGAACGTGTGGGTGATGTGAGTATTTTGCGTGTGAGAGAGTTTTGAGTGATGATGTCTCGGACTGTTAGGGCATGTGAAAGATTCTCTGCGAAATTACTGCACCGGCTTTGAAAAATAGTAATTTTCTGATAATCTTACCTGAAATTTACGCATATACAGGAGGAATTTTTGTTATGTATGAGATAGTTTTAATCCGTCATGGCGAATCCGCTTGGAACAAAGAAAACAGATTCACCGGCTGGACCGACGTACCACTCTCCGACAAAGGCATCGAAGAAGCTCGTTCTGCTGGCCGCCTGCTCAAAGCTGAGGGCTACGCTTTCGACTACGCATTCACTTCCGTCCTCAAGAGGGCTATCAAGACTCTATGGCTCGTCCTCGAAGAAATGGACCGCATGTGGATCCCTGTCCAGCACTCCTGGAAGCTCAACGAACGCCACTACGGAGCTCTTCAGGGCCTCAACAAAGCAGACACCGCCGCAAAATACGGAGACGCTCAGGTCAAAATCTGGCGACGCAGCTACGACATCCAGCCACCAGTTCTCACAAAAGAAGACGAACGTTACCCCGGACATGATCCGAGATACACCGGACTCACTGAATCAGAATTACCCCTCACTGAATGCTTGGCCGACACAGTTGCGCGTGTAGTACCTTTCTGGCAGGAAGCTATAGTCCCCGCTATCAAGTCCGGCAAGAAAATCATCATTGCTGCTCACGGAAATTCATTGCGCGCTCTCGTGAAGTATCTGGATAATATCTCGGAGAAGGACATTCTGGAGCTCAACATCCCGACAGGTGTACCGCTGGTGTACGAACTGAACGATGACCTCACACCGAAATCGCACAGGTATCTCGGTGACGCAGAAGCTATCGCGGCGGCTCAGGCAGCAGTGGCCTCACAGGGCAAAGCAAAGTAGCACACACAGAGAGGAGCAGTAATCACTATGCATTTTTCTGACAGAATCAAGGCCTTGAAGATCTCGCCAATCCGCAGACTGATCCCCTATGCTGACGCGGCTAAGGCTAAGGGCAAAAAAGTTTACCACCTCAATATCGGACAGCCCGACATCATCACACCTAATGAATATTTCGAGGCAATCAAGAATTTTCACCCTGCGACTATAGCCTATCAGCCCTCACAGGGAATCAAGGAGTTACGCGAGGCCATTTCCGGCTACTACAAGGCTATGGGAGTTCCGTATGAGCCTGATGAAGTGTATGTCACCTGCGGCGGAAGTGAAGCGTTGCAGTTTGTGGTGATGATTCTCTGCGACCCGGGCGATGAGATTCTTGTGCCTGAACCCTTCTACGCGAACTACAACACTTTTGCGAAGCTGGCTCTTGCGAAATTATGCCCCATCCCTACAACAGCAGAAACAGGATTCCATCTGCCTCCTGAGTCAGAGATCGAGAAGCTCATCACTCCGAAGACACGCGCATTCTGGGTATCGCACCCATGCAACCCCACAGGTGTAGCCTACACTCCGGACGAAGTTATGATGCTATGCAGGCTGGCCAAGAAACACGACCTGTATATTATCGCTGACGAAGTATATCGTGAGTTTATCTACGAGGAAGGCGACTTCATGAGCTTCGGAGCAGTTGAGGATACTCGCGACAGGGTGATTATGGTGGACTCTGTGTCGAAGAGATTCAGTGCTTGCGGAATCAGAATAGGCTGCATTGCGATCAAGAACAAAGAGTTTTTAGCCGAAGTGATGAAGCTGTGTCAGGGAAGGCTGAGCGTTTCGGCGATTGAGCAGGTCGGAGCTGCGGCACTGTATAAGACACCCAAGAGCTATTTGCAGGAAGTCAACAAGGAGTACAAGATGCGCCGTGATGTTTTGTACAAGGGTCTGAAGGAAATTGACGGTGTAGTGTGCCACGAGCCTAAGGGAGCATTCTACACGATGGTGAAGCTGCCTGTGGATGACTCGGAGAAGTTCATAATCTGGATGCTGGAGAATTTCGACATCAACGGTGAGACGACTATGGCGGCACCCGGAAGCGGATTCTATGCTGAGGCAGGTATGGGCATGGATGAAGTGAGAATGGCGTATGTCCTCAAGAAGGAGGATCTGGAGAAAGCGTTATACATCCTGAAGAATGCACTGGCTGTGTATCCCGGCAGAGCAGAAGCAATCAAAGCATAAAGTCATGAATCAAGCAACCCCGTCTGAAAAAATGGCGGGGAATTTCTGTGTTAAGGAGGTTGACAAAATTGCGGAAGGTCTGTAAAAGTTCGCAGTTCGCAGTTCGCAGTTCGCAGTTCGCAGTTCGCAGTTCGCAGTTCGCAGTAGCTTACTCTATCCATTAATCCCATCACAAAATACGGAGTGGCCGTCATGTCAATAACACGTGCCATTGTCAGGGCTTTCAAGCAGCCGCATAAGTTATTCCACATCATAAAGAATCCTCATATAGTGTACAGATTTTTACGCGACATGAAGACTTACAACTCACTAAACACTCGTCCGGAATTTCAGGCCTCATTCAAGAATCTATATCCATGCCTTCACGATTGGGATAGCAATGCGGGATCACTAGGCTACTATTTCTGGCAGGACTTGTGGGCTGCACGCAAAATCTTCCAGCTCAGGCCAAGTGAACACTACGATATAGGCTCAAGGGTTGACGGGTTTATCGCGCATGTGCTCTCGTTCATGTCCGTAACAATGATAGACATCCGGCCATTGCCCCAGAAAGTCGAGGGCCTCAAGTTCATACAGGCGGACGCTGCGAATCTTGACGGCATAGCTGACAATTCGCTTGTGTCGTTGTCGTCATTGTGTGCGCCTGAACATTTTGGTCTTGGCCGCTATGGAGACCCAGTAGACCCTGAAGCGTGTTTTGCTGCCATGAAGTCGATGCAGAGAGTTTTAGCTCACGGAGGACACCTGTATATTGCTGTGCCTGTTGGTGACAGGAATGCTGTAGCCTTCAACGCACACAGAATCTTCACGCCGGAACTGGTAGCCGAGACTATGAACGAGCTGAAGCTGGAGGACTTTTCTGTTGTCAGCAGTGCGGGAGAGTATTTTGAGCATATGACTCTGGAGGAATTTCACGCGCATAAATTCGGGGTGAGCTATTCTGCGAGCATAGACGGGCTGTTTGAGTTCGTGAAGGCATAAGCACACAAAAATATCCCGATCGGCAGGGAAAAATCCTCACTGACCGGGAAATTTCGTGTCTAGTCTTCGGGTGAATTAGTCTACTTTTTCTGCATCGAGTCCGGCATTCAGAGCACAGACAGCGCAGGCTTCTTTTGGGCTGTGCATACTTCCGCACTTGGGGCATTTGACGAGCTGGCCTTCCGCCGCAAAAAGCTCGACTCTCTCGCACTCCGGACACTCGTAAATATCCACGTGAACCCTGTCCGCCTTGAAGAGTGCGCTTCCCATAGGATAGCCTGATTCTTTGAGCTTCAGGGGTTTATGACAAACTGGGCAAAGTTTTTCTGCCATGATTACACAACTTCCTTCCTTTGTGAAATTT
>JAFTBT010000122.1 GCA_017455085.1 Synergistaceae bacterium | reverse complement strand
GTCCATAGCTATGAACACGCTGATATACATTTCCGGACTCCAGACAGTTCCGGAGGATGTCTACGAGGCAGCTTCGCTTGACGGCGCAACAGGCTGGACACGATTCCGTCATATCACCTTCCCGCTGATTATGCCGTTCTTCACGATAAACATGGTCTTGTGCATGAAGAATAACCTGATGGTGTTTGACCAGATCATGGCACTCACCAGAGGAGGCCCGGCGCAGAGTACGGAGTCGATTTCGTTCCTGATATACAACAACGGTATGAACGGCGGACAGTTCGGCTTCCAGAGCGCAAACGCAGTGATATTCTTCATTGTGATAGTAGCAATCTCTGTGATTCAGCTTAAGTATCTCAACAAGAAGGAGGAACAACTCTAATGGCAGCTCAGGAAATCAAGGCCAACGAAAAATTCAACTGGCCCATCACGATATTATTACTGCTCGGCCTGTTCACGGTGTTATTCCCGCTGTACATGACGGTGATCATCGCCTTCAAGCAGCCCAGCGAAATGACTAATGACGTTATCGGTCTGCTGTCGTTCCCGCAGTCGTGGAATCTGGAGAATTTCCGCGAGGCCATGAGGGTTACGGACTTTTGGCGGTCACTGTTCAACAGCTTCTTGATCACGGGTGCAACTGTGGTGTGTGCGATAGTGATTCACTCATTGATGGGGTATGCTGTGGCGCGCAACATGGGCAGGAGCAAATTCTACAGGTTCAGCTATTTCTACATCGTCAGCGGAATGTTCGTACCGTTCGCGATTCTGATGATGCCCCTCGTCAAACAGACAGCGCAACTTCACATTGATAACATGTTCGGAGTGATAGTGCTGTATGTGGTGTTCTTCATGCCGATGAACGTATTACTGTATGCGGGCTACCTGAAGAATATTCCGATAGCACTTGAGGAGGCTGCGCATGTTGATGGTGCGTCTACGTGGACGACATACTGGAAGATAATATTCCCGCTGATGTGGCCGATGCATGCGACTGTTGCGGTGTTGACGGCACTAGGTACGTGGAATGACGTGATGACTCCGCTGGTGATTATGTCCGGCTCTGGAGTGAACACCCTTCCGTTGGCGCAGCTGAACTTCCAGACGCAGTTCGGGACAAACTATAACCTTGCGTTTGCGTCGTATTTGCTGGCACTGTTGCCGATGCTGATATTCTACCTAGTGGCGCAGAAGCAGATCATCAACGGCGTAATCAATGGTGCAGTGAAGTAGTATACTATTCGACAACATTACCCCTTGCCTGAAGAGTCAAGCAGGGGGTATTTTCATCACCAATAACGATATGCCCCGCAACTTAGGTATGTACGATAACGATATACTCACAACGTAGGTATTTACGCTAACGATACACTCACAAACAGAGATATATACTTTATGAAGAATAATGCCATCACATGCAGGGAAAAAATCATTCACAATTAGGAGCAAAAATATATGCCGATACTATTCGACAAAGACACCAGAATTTTCACGATACACACCGACAATACAACCTACCAGATGCAGGCTGACAGATTAGGCTACCTGATTCACCTGTATTACGGGCGCAAGACTCAAGGGGTCATGAATTGGGAGCTCACTTTTGCGGACAGAGGCTTTTCCGGTTCACCGTATGACGCAGGCACAGACCGCACATACTCCCTCGACGCACTCCCCCAAGAATTTCCAGCTCAGGGCACCGGTGACTACAGGACTCCGCTTCTTGTACTCAGGGACTCTCACGGAACATACGGCGCAGATCTCCACTACTCAGGCTACGAAATCCGCGAAGGCAAATACTCGCTAAACGGACTCCCTGCTGTGTACGCAAACACCGGCGAAGACTCTCAAACTCTCATCATCACCCTCAAGAATGACCGTCTCAATCTCAGCGTGAAATTGCTCTATGGAGTCATCCCCGCAAAAGACATCATCACCCGCAGCGTCATCGTTCGCAATGACGGGATTCAGCCCGTTACGATTCTCCGGCTCGGCAGCGCATGTCTGGACTTCACGCACGGAAAATTCGACCTCCTCACCTTTCACGGCCGCCACATGATGGAGCGTCAGTACGACCGCCAGCGCATGACTCACGGGACGTTCACCATCTCCAGCAGGCGGGGCATGTCCTCACACCAATACAACCCGTTCATGATTCTCGCAGACCACGACACCGCAGAAACTCACGGCCGCTGTTGGGGTATGCAGTTCGTCTACAGCGGAGGCTTTGAGGCTACGGCAGAGCTTGAGCAGTTCGACCAGACACGCATAACTATGGGGCTGTCCACCGAAAAATTTGCGTATGAGCTGAAAACAGGCGAAGAGATCACTGGCCCGGAGGTGATTATGACCTTCAGCAGTGAGGGACTCGAAAAGCTCTCACAGAATTATCACAGGTGTATCCGCGAGAATATATGCAGGGGAAAATTCCGGGATTCACCGCGTCCGATCGTCCTCAACACTTGGGAAGCCCTATACATGAACTTCGACGGCAAAAAGATTCTGGAGGTTGCAGAGTGCGCAAAGGGTCTCGGAGTGGATATGCTTGTGCTTGATGACGGCTGGTTCATGAACCGCAATGATGATTTTCGGGCATTAGGCGACTGGAAAGCTGACGAGGCAAAACTCGGCTGCACTCTCGGCGAATTGGTGAAGAGTGTTAATGCTTTAGGCCTGAAGTTCGGGCTGTGGGTTGAGCCGGAAATGATTAGTGAGGACAGCGAATTATTCATGGCACATCCGGATTGGGCTATGATTATCCCCCACGAAAAGCCTGTACTTGGCCGGAATCAGTTATTGCTGGACATGTCGAGAAAGGACGTTAGGGAGCATATATACTCAGCACTGGCAGAAATTCTCTCACACAGCAACACAGAATATCTCAAATGGGACTTTAACCGCTCGATTGCTGCGGTATATTCACACACTACTGAATCTCAAGGGAAAGTGCTCTATGATTACGTGCTTGGCCTGTATGAGATTCTGGAGAGGCTGTGCAAAAACTTCCCCGATGTCCTAATTGAGGGATGTGCAGGAGGAGGCGGACGCTTTGACGCAGGGATGCTCTACTACACTCCGCAGATTTGGTGCAGCGATAACACTGACGCTCTCGACAGACTCAGCATACACTACGGTACGAGTTTCGGGTATCCGGCGGGAGTCATAGCAGCTCACGTGTCGACATGCCCGAATCACCAGACCGGACGCACTACCCCATTGAGTACACGCTACACGGTTTCGAGCTACGGAGCGTTTGGGTACGAGCTTAACCCCCTGAAGCTGACGGATGACGAAAAACAGGAGATAGCCTCACAGATTGCACAGTACAGGAAAGATTGCGAGCTCATCACTCACGGACTCTATTACCGGATCAACAAGCCCGAAGACACGGAATTTTTTGCGTGGGAATACGTCTCACCGGACAGGAGCAAGGCCATCATCAACGCGGTAATCCACACGAATCACGGGAACATGCCGGAAATATACATCACTCCTCGCGGACTCACTCCCAACGCGTTTTACAGGGACATTGCCACCGGAAAAATTTACCCGTCCGATGCGCTTATGGACTCCGGCTATCCGCTGCCACTTCCCAAAGGCGACTATGAAGCGTCAACTATGAGGCTTGTGAGAATCTGAGCATGAGTATTCTGGATTACGAGAAGGCCAAGAAGCTCGGCGAAAAGTCCTACAGGCACGAAGTCTCTCGCGGACGTTACCCGTATTTGCCTGCGCTGGACTACATGCTCAAGAATCGCGACACCTTCAAAACCGAAAACTTAGGTGTACGAGAAATCCCGATATACTTGATTTGCGGGACTCTTACTCTCGGAAGACAGGAGGCCTTTGCGAAAAACTACATGCCATTGCTCGGTGAGGACTCGGAATTTGCGGCCAAGTGGATACACCTGCTCAGCTATCAGGAAAACGAAGGCATCACTGACGCGGTGAAGGCACATGAATTTATGGGGAGATTCTACATCTCTGAGGGCAACAAGAGAGTCAGCGTGTTGAAGTATCTCGGACAGCCCGATATTCTTGCGGACATCACCCGGATTCTGCCGCCGGAAAACAGCACCACCAAAGAAGCCCGAATCTACAGGGAGTTCATGAAGTTCTTTGACTGCACGGGAATCTACGGGATATATTTCTCTGAGGAAGGGTGCTACTCGAAACTCGCGGACATGTACGGCATGGATTTAGAGTCACAGTGGCCGGATGATGTGATTCTGCTCCTGAAGTCGGGATTCTACACGTTCTCGCGCCTATACTCCGAGCATTGCGGTGAACACGTTATGACTCTGGGGGATTCGTTCATGCTGTACATGGAGAAGTTTACGCCTGACAGTCTGCTTAACGATTCGGACGAGGCTATACGCGCAAAGTTAGGCAAGATTTGGCCGGGACATATGACGCTGCTGGAGAGACTGAGGAAGTTTTGTGCGGAGCTGCGTTCGGGTGCTGGCGGCCATGAAGATTCTAGCGGTCAGTGATGAAGAAAGTAATACGCTCTGGAGCGAAAGAGTCAGGGAGATTGCGGGGGGAGTAGACCTGATATTTTCTTGCGGGGACTTGAGACCGGAATATCTTGAGTTCCTGTTGACGATGATTAATGCTCCCCTTGTGTACGTGTTTGGGAATCATGACGAATGCGGCGCGGAGGGGGGCATTTGTATAGACGGAAGATGTGTAGAGATTGACGGGGTGAGAATTGCGGGACTGGGAGGGAGTATGCGGTATAGGCCGGGCGTGAACATGTACAGCGAGTCGGAAATGCGAAGAAGGTGGCTGAAGTTGCAGCCAAGAGTCTGGCTGAAGGGTGGTGTTGATGTTTTGGTGACACATGCTCCGGCGAAGGGATGGGGTGATTTGGAGGACTTGGCACACAGGGGATTCGAGACGTTTAACGTAATCATGAACAGGTACAGCCCGAAATATATGCTGCATGGGCATGTACACAATTCATACGGAAGGATAAAACGTGAGTATATACATGAATCAGGAACGAGAATAATCAACGTCTGCGGATACAGGATCATTGACTATCCTCGTGAGTGATTTGCTATTTGCTGAGAAAGTCTATAGCACTTCCAGCAAGATACTCTATCCCATACCTAAAGCATTCCTCATCCGGGCAAAACTTCGTGTTGTGCAGCATCGCCGTATCCTCAGGGCTCACGCCTTCCGGTCTGCACCCCAGCCACGCCATCACCGCAGGCCGCTCCCTCGCGAAAAACGCAAAGTCCTCCGCAGTCAAGTCCGGCTGTTCAGGAACTATCAGGCCAGAATCTCCCAGCCTCCTACGCACAGAATCACGAGCCCTCTCCGCAAGCACAGAGTCATTCACCAGCGGAGGATACCCCTTCACGTACTCGCACTCACACTCCGCACCGAAAGCACCAGCGATTCCCTGAGCCATCCTGCGAATCCAGTCAGGCATATTTTCCTGCACATCAGGGTTCAGAGTCCGAACAGTACCCTCCATCTTCACGCAGTCAGGAATCACGTTGTAGCGATAGCCTCCCTCGATTCTGCCTATGGTCAGCACAGCGGAGTCCAACGGTGAGACATTGCGCGAGATTATCCCCTGAAGGCCCGTGATCACATGTGCAGCAGCTAAAATTGCGTCAAGCCCCTGATCCGGACGTGAGCCGTGTGCAGTTTTGCCCCTGACCGTGAGAAATATCCTGTCCGAAGCCGCCATAGTTGCGCCGGAACGTATCGCGATTCTTCCTGTCTGGTACGCTGGCCACACATGCAGCGCGAATAATGCATCAACGTGTGGATTCTCAAGCACTCCGTCACGAATCATGCCCGGAGCTCCGCCGGTGGGGTTGAGTTCTTCTGCGGGCTGGAAGATGAATTTCACATTGCCTGTGATAGATTCGCGCATGTCGCTCAAGACGCAGGCAGTACCCAGCAGCATAGCGGTGTGTGTGTCGTGTCCGCAGGCGTGCATGACTCCGGGAGTGTGGCTCGCGAAATCGAGGCCTGTTGCTTCGGTGAGAGGGAGTGCGTCCATGTCGGCGCGGAGGGCGATGGTTTTGCCGGGAGTCTTTCCGCGAAGGAGTCCCACTACACCGAAACCACCTACGTTGCGCGTGACTTCAAGGCCGAGAGACTCAAGTACACCTGCGACGAGTCCGGAAGTTCTTTCTTCGTGCTGTGAGAGTTCAGGATTTGCGTGAATATCCCTGCGCCAAGCTATGACTTTGTCGATAATATTATCTGCGTACATTGCTATCACTCCTTATGAATACAGAAAATTATACATTAGGGGGCGGGTGGGCGGGGTTGCTGATTGCGGTCGTGTAGCTCGCCGAAGGCACGGCATGACGAGCAGGCAGCACTTTGCGAACATGACGGAGCCGGTTTTTCCTGCAACGACAACAACACTCTACAACTTTCATTGCTATAATCATGCTTTCAAGGAGGGGTAAATTCATGCAACACAGAGAACAGCAAATCATTCGTGTAAGCATCATCGGGATCATCACTAATATTTTTCTTGCAGGGTTCAAGTTCACGGTCGGGTTTCTCGCTAACTCCGTATCTATCATGGCTGACGCTCTCAACAATGCCAGTGATGTCATGTCCTCAGTCGTTACTATCGTAGGCACAAAATTGGCAGGCAGACCAGCAGACAAACAGCATCCCTATGGCCACGGCAGAGTCGAATACATCACCGCAGAAGTCATCTCAGCGATCGTGCTTTACGCCGGAATCACTGCCCTCATCGAGTCCATAAGGGAAATCATATATCCGAAAACTCCAGAACACTCCACAGCAACCATCGTAGTCGTAGCTGCTGGTATAGTCGTGAAACTCCTGCTTGGCCGATACGTCAGCAGAAAGAGCAAAGAATTATCCTCTGACGCGCTCAAAGACTCCGGACAAGATGCACTCATGGACTCGGCAGTATCTACCACTACACTGCTGGGGGCATTTGCGTTTTTGGGGTTCGGTCTGAATCTTGAGGCATATCTTGGCGTGTTCATCTCGATCATGATCATCAGGGCAGGACTCGAAATGTTCAGGGAGACCACAAGCAAGATTCTCGGTGAACGCATAGAGAGCGATATATCTTCAGCCATTAAGGAGACTATCTGCGAGACTGATGGAGTCTTTGGTGCGTATGACCTGATTCTGAACAACTACGGCCCGGATATGCTCATGGGGTCTGTTCATGTTGAGGTGCCGGACACATGGACAGCAGACAAAATAGACACAGTCAGCAGGAAGATTCTCCACAAGGTATACGCAAAACATCACGTGTTACTTACAGCAGTAGGGATATACTCACACAATTTCTCTGACAGCAGAATAATCGAGATGAGGGACAGAATCACGGAGCTTGTTATCTCGCAGAAATATGTGCTGCAGCTTCACGGGTTCTATTGCGAAATG
This sequence comes from Synergistaceae bacterium, assembly GCA_017455085.1. The sequence goes on along the minus strand of JAFTBT010000122.1, from coordinate 18,774 downwards.
AAGGAGAAGAATATACGCTTCGACATAGTGATAGATTTTGCGGCTCCGGACTCAAGGGCAGTGCAGCATGAAGTTATTGACAGTGTGAAGAAACTTTATCCGGATTTCAGCGTTACGGTGCAGTTCGACCTGGATTATACGGACTAGGTGAGTGATATACTTACCTGCATTCCACATTAAGGAGCTATTTTCATGAAAGCTGTTATTACCGTTTCAGGACACGACAGAGTCGGGATCATTGCCGATGTCTGCACATTATTATCCGATTTGGGCGTGAACATTCTTGACCTGAGTCAGACTGTCATGCAGGGGATATTTACCATGACTCTGCTAGTGGACACATCAACTTCCTCACACACATACGATGAGATTCGTGATGCTGTGAGTCAGAAGGGCGAAGCTATGCACATGGTGATACACATTCAGCGTGAAGACATCTTTGACGCTATGCACAGGGTGTGACACATGCTGAACATTTTACGTACTAACCCACACAACAAATCTTTTGCGAAAGTCAACGCACACTTTCTTGAAGGTGTACACATACTGAACGCTTTACGTACTAACCCACACAACAAACCCTTTGCGAAAGTCATTACGCACCTTTTTGCAAGGGTAAAGGAGAAAACATGCTGAACATTTCCGACATCATGCAGACGGTCAACATGATCGACCATCAGCATTTAGACATCCGCACCATCACTCTCGGGATCTCACTCTACGACTGCGCAGACTCCAACATCCAGACATGCGCACGCAAAATCCACGACAAAATCTGCAGGAAGGCTCAACACCTCGTAGAAATTGGCTGCGAAATCGAACGCGAATACGGAATCCCCATCATCAACAAGCGAATCTCAGTAACTCCGATAGCTATTGCTGCTGCTGCGTGTGAGAGCGACAACTACGCAATACTCGGCCAAGCTCTGGACAAGGCCGCAAAAGAATGCGGGGTGAACTTCATCGGGGGGTTCTCTGCTCTGGTGCATAAGGGCTTCACGGATTCTGACAGGAGACTCATCGCCGCTATACCTGAGACTCTCGCAAACACTGATGTTGTGTGTTCGAGCGCGAACGTCGCAACCACTAAGGCCGGGATCAACATGGATGCTGTCGCCCAGATGGGACGCGTCATCAAGGATACTGCATACAGGACTGCCTCACAGGACGGACTCGGCTGCGCAAAACTCGTAGTGTTCGCAAACGCTGTAGAGGATAATCCGTTCATGGCGGGGGCGTTTCACGGTGTGGGCGAACCTGAATGCGTGGTGAATGTCGGAGTCTCTGGTCCGGGCGTAGTGTGGCGGGCGTTGCAGGACGTGAAGGGCGAGAGCTTTGACGTTGTGGCGGAGACCGTGAAGCGTACGGCCTTCAGAATCACGCGGATGGGTCAGCTCGTGGCTAATGCTGCGTCCGAGAGATTGGGCGTGCCGTTCGGGATAGTGGATCTGTCTCTTGCTCCGACACCTGCGAAGGGAGATTCAGTAGCTCGGATTCTGGAGGCTATGGGTCTGGAAATTTGCGGCACACACGGAACGACTGCGGCACTTGCGCTGCTCAATGACGCTGTGAAGAAGGGCGGAGTTATGGCCTCCGGACATGTGGGAGGGCTTTCGGGGGCGTTTATCCCGGTGAGCGAGGACGAAGGCATGATTGCGGCGGTGAAGGCTGGAGCTTTGGGACTCGACAAGCTGGAGGCAATGACGTGCGTGTGCAGCGTGGGGCTGGACATGATTGCTGTACCCGGTGACACGAGTGCGGAGACGATTAGCGCGATCATTGCGGACGAGGCAGCTATAGGCGTGATCAACAACAAGACTACTGCGGTGAGAATCATTCCTGCTCCGGGAAAAAGTGAGGGCGACTCTGTGGAGTTCGGCGGACTTTTGGGGAGTGCTCCGGTGATGCGGGTGAACGAGGCGAAGAGTGATGCGTTTATAGCTCGCGGCGGTCGTATTCCTGCACCGATACACAGCCTCAGAAACTAGGAGGGTATCCCTTCATGAGCATTTACGACCAGATAAAGCATGACATTGCCCAAGAATATTATCAGGAAAAGTATTCTAATGACGGTCAGAGATTCATTGCGTGGTACTTGAGGAATATTTACCTGCTGGATATACATGATGCCAAAGACTGCACGACTGACGGTGCTGGCGATAAACAGATTGATGCGGTGTATGTCAGCGAGGACGACCAGACTGTATATATCATTCAGGGTAAATTCACACAGAGAGCAAAAGTTGACGCAAAACCCCTCATGGAAATTCATTCTGCATGGCTTCAGGTTAAGGACTTGGAGAATCTGGAGGAAGCCTCAAACGATAAACTAGCCGGCAAGGTCAGCGAAATATCTTCTGCACTCAGCAATGACTATGATTTATGCTTTGAGCTTGTTACGACTGCGGAACTCACCAAAGACGCACAGCAGTATTCCGAGAAACTCAGGCAGGAACTTTCGGACAGTGCTACCCTCACAGCAACACTCTCTGTGATCGATGGGCAGGGCATAATTCGACGGCTTGATGAGGCTCTGAACAGGGGAACAGGCATAAATCATTCCTTCAACCTTGAGGCTGGAAAATACATGCAGGCAGAAATCTCCGGACACAAAGCAGTTATAGCCGCTATCTCGCTGACTGACTGCCTGAACATTCCGGGCATTGGGGATGGCTCACTGTTCCGCAAAAATGTACGGCACTCACTCGGCAGGGAAGTGAAGGTGAATCAGGAAATTGCGGAGTCCATCAAGAAGAACACAGCAGAATTTTTCTTCCTGCACAACGGTATCACGGCGATATGCTCATCACTCACGATTGAGGGAGATACTTTGCGCGTTGAGGGCTTGAGCGTGGTGAATGGCTGCCAGTCATTGACGACTATTTACGGGAGCAGCGAGAGAGTCAGGAAATCCGCAGAAGGGTATATTCTCTTCAGGTTCTACGAGATCTCTGACAATGACCAAATAGACATGATAAGCCGGTCGACTAACTCACAGAACGCCGTGAAACCCAGAGACCTCCGCAGCAACGACAAGCATATACTTATCCTGAAGAGGGACTATGAACACTGCTACCCTGACGGAATACTGCTCACCAAGCGCGGAGAAAAAGCACCTTCCAGCAAGAAGCAAGCTCACGTTATAGATCTGCTGACGCTGGGAAAAATGCTCATCACGTGGCACATTCAGAGACCTATGGAGACTCACGCGGAAGCCAATATCTTCACGGACAAGTTCACACTGCTGTTTCAACGCACATATACTCCAGAGAACGTACAGGCACTTAACGAGCTTTTCACTGCGATATGCGAAAACTGGAAGGCCAAGAATGATAACCCTCTGAATTTCAACGATACACTGTTCAAGCATAAGGCATACGGTCCATATTGGCATTTGTTTGCGGTGTCTGCACTGATCTGTGATGTCAACAAAGCACAGCCCGACATGATCCCTGAACCTGCTTCAGCACTGAGAGTGATGAATGCAAACGGGATTCTAGACAGCGTGATAAAGACAGCCGGGGAAGCTCTAGATGAGGCCTTTATGCGTGATGCCGATGAAGCACATCTTAGCGGACAAGTCTTTAACCCTCCGAACTGGATGAAGTCAGGAAAAGCAATTATTTCTGTACGTTCAGAGATACGCAAAGCCCTGAAGGGTTCAAAGCATGATGAAGATATCACAACCCTCAAGGAGAAGCTGAAGATCTCCAAGCGAGATTTTTCGCTGCGCTGGGGTGCAGAATGACCGAAGCAGGCATAATATTTGTCGTTATCCTCATCAGTTCCGCAGGCATACTCGCGGGCCGCAAAGTCACTTCATCTTCCGACTTCATCACCGGAGGAGGAAAAGCCTCCACCCTTCTCACAACTGGAGCATTCCTCAGCATAATAGGCTCACAATGCACCATCGGCACGGCTCAACTCGCATTCACGTTCGGGCTGTCTGCATGGTGGTTCACGCTCGGCTCTGCATTGGGGCTTCTGGCGTTCGGACTGTTCTACGCAATCCCGCTGCGTCACTCCGGCTGCACAACGCAATTCCAGCTCATCGCACAAGAATACGGCTCATCCTCAAACACTGCCGGAGCAATCCTCTGCACCACAGGTACATTCATCAGCGTAATAGCACAAGTAACACCTGCATCGGGTTCATCACTGCGCTGTACCCGTCAACGTCTCTCTTTACGGCCTCAGCACTCACTGTGACATTAATGTGCCTGTATATCGTGATGGGCGGAACATGGGGCGCAGGTATGGCCGGGATCGTGAAGACTGTATTACTTTACGCGTTGTGTATGCTGTGCCTGATTCTGGTACTCGTGAACGGCAGAGGCTTTCGCGTGGCGGAAGAGCTTTTGTGTTCCGGAGTGCTTGGCCCGGGACTGACACACGAAGAGTTTTCTGCGCAGTACCTCAGTTTTTCGGCGAGGGGAGTCCTGAAGGATTACGGCTCGTGTATTTCGCTGATACTGGGAGTGCTTTCGACGCAGACATACATGCAGTATGCCCTCAGCGCAAGAGATGACCTCACAGCAAAACGCAGCGTATTCTTGGCCGCAGCATTGGTGCCTCCTGTGGGAATAGCAGGGATATTCATCGGGCTGTTCATGCGCACAAACTGTATACTTCAGGGCGAAGTGAACGCGTTAGTCTCTGCGGGGCTTAGTGTTCCGGATATGCCTGTGATTGCGGGGACTATACAGGTTTTTCCGGTGTTCGTCATGAATCACGTACACCCTGCGCTTTCGGGAATAATGCTCGGCACTCTTTTAGTGACTATAGTCGGCGGATCTTCTGGGCTGCTGCTGGGGATTTCGGCGATACTCACTGAAGATATATGCTCCGTCCGGAAGTACAAGCTATTCTTTTCGCGGATGACTATAGTCCTGACTCTGACGGGTGCGGCAGTGATAGCGAATGTGTTTCCGTCTCAGGCGATCAATGACTTGGGATTTCTGTCGATGACGCTGCGGGCGAGTGTGGTGTTTATGCCGCTGACGTGTGCGCTTGCTCTGAAGGAACGTGTGAGGCGTGGGAATGTGTTTGCGTCGATGGTGCTTGCGCCGTTGAGTGCGATAGTTTCGGCAGTGATAGGGCTTCCGGTAGAGCCGTTGTGTGTGGGGATGGGAGTATCTTTTGTGTTTGTGACTGCTGGGCTGAAGTTTTCCCGCAACGGCTGAACTTTTGGGACTACCTCAATGATGAATCTTCTGGTGATGGTTTTGACCTCCCTAATCTGTGCTGGGAGCTTGTGTTTTTTGGTGATAAGTATCCCGTCAGAGTCAAGGCGGCCAAGATATTTTTGTTTGCTGCGTGGTTGACCGGCTTTGTTTCTGTAGCTTGTGCATTCGTAAACGTATACAGCATTCTTAACTTTTCGACGTATAATATAGCTCATAAATACACCTTCATTCATAAATAGCTACATAAATTATCGCAGAGAGTATGAATTTTTACAACTACATTTACAGCTACACATACACTCCATAACTTCAGCAGCAACATATATTCACTCATACGCCTTCAGAAATAGCAGCCCTATTTTTTGCACAGACGGCCTTATCAAGAATCAAGAATGCCCATCACATTCACAAGTGCATTTACAAAATCTTCAAAGCTGGATACAATTCATAACATAATGCAGAAACTTCAACTCAGCAAGAAATATAAATCAGGCAGTGCAGCAGAAATTATCCGTGATGCAATTTTGGCTGGGGACATCTCAGGAGAAATCTCGCAGAATGAATTTGCTGACAGTCTCGGAGTCTCACGAATCCCGGTGCGTGAGGCATTAATCACTTTGGAATATCACGGCCTCGTCGAAAAGCTCCCAAACCAGCACGTGAGAGTCATAACTCTTGACGACGAATCTATCAGGAATATCTTTGCGGACATGTCTGCAATGGAACTCGAAACCGTGAAGAGCCTTCCTGCTGAGACTCTGGAGCGTCTTTCTTCGGCAAAAGATCAGGCAGAATTTCACCGGACACTGTACGAAAATACGCATTCACCGTTACGGAGAGTCTTTATCAGGACAATAGCGCAGACATACATAGCATTCATCATTGAGTATTCTGACGCAAGCAGTATACTTCCGGCATTCGAGAACCTGAAACACTCAGTAAAAGATTTTCCAGAACTGAGAGCAAATTATGCTGTATACGCTGACAGTTTGGCTGATACACTAATCCGTATTAGGACACACAAGGAGGAATCCCAATGCTGAACCTGAAACCCATTAAGCTATTGCCCGTACGTGAACAGGCTGCATCATCGATTCGCGAGGCAATAATCACCCGCAGCCTCAAGCAGGGCCAGACCCTAAACATAGAGGCCACTGCCAGAGCTTTGGGGGTATCTGCTACTCCGGTGCGGGAGGCGTTCCAGATTCTTGCGCGCAACGGCCTGATCGAGCTTGCACAGAACCGTTCAGCTGTGGTGTTGGGATTCACGGAGAAGACTATACTGGAACACTACGAACTCAGGGCAGCACTTGAGGCGGAAGCGTGCAGACTGGTCTGCGTGAAACATGCTCCCCTTGACGGCATAGAGAGCTGCATAGACCACGCAAGAGAGATCCTGCGCACAAACCCCGAAGGCTACCCGGACTGCAACCAGTCATTTCACTACAACATATGGCTTGCGGCGGACAACTCCAGAATGCTTAACCTGCTTTCGGAACTGTGGAACGGATTATCTTTAGGCCTAAACACCACAAGAGCAGAATACTTCAGGAAATCTCACGCTGAACACGAGCATATATTTTCCCTGCTGAAGGAGCGTGACTCTTCCGGAGCGCACGACATGATGCACAGCCATATTGTACGGAGTATGCATGATATTCTTACGAGATACATATAGCTAACATATTGTTTCTGACACAACACATACACTATTGCTGAAACACACTCTCTCCGTTTCTGAAAACTCACACGCCATTGCTGAAATACTCGCTCACCGTTGCTGAAATACTTACTCACCTGCTGACAACTCGCACGCCATTGCTGAAATACTCGCTCACCGTCGCTGAAATACTCGCTCACCGTCGCTGAAAAAAGCCATTGACATTTTCACACACACTAGTTATCATTACACACATCCTGTATACATTATTCCAAATCATAAATTTTTACCGTTAGGAGGTTCTCTTTATGAGTCCGGCAGTTATTACACTATGTTTCCTCGCGTTCGCGGTCGTCATGTTCGTAACGGAAAAAATCCCTCTGGGCCTCACCGCTATGATCGTCTGCATTGGCCTCGTCGTCACAAAAGTACTCGACATGAAGTCAGCGTTCTCCGGCTTCATCGACGGCAACGTTATTCTGTTCGTGGCAATGTTCATCGTTGGGGGTGCTTTGTTCGAGACGGGAATGGCAAACGAGATTGGCGGAATAGTTACGAAATTCGCAGGCAGTGAAAGAATGCTCATAGTCGCAATCATGACAATCGTGGGTCTTATGAGCGGAGTGCTGTCGAACACGGGAACAGCAGCAATCCTCATCCCCGTAGTCATAGGAATAGCCGCAAAGTCAGGGTTCAAGCGTTCCAGGCTTTTGATGCCCCTAGTCTTCGCGGCCGCAATGGGCGGCAACCTATCGCTAATAGGTGCTCCCGGCAACATGATAGCACAATCCACACTCAACAATGCAGGTCTTCCCACATTCGGCTTCTTTGAGTACGCAATTGTAGGTGCTCCGATTCTGATTGCAGGCATATTGTTTTACGCGACTATAGGCTTTTACCTGCTGCCCAATCATGACCCCAAAGGTGACGGAGTTTTTGACGAACAGAAAGATTTTTCATCAGTGCCTCAGTGGAAGAAAACTCTATCACTCGTGATTCTGGTTGCGACTCTGCTCGGAATGATCTTCGAAAAGCAAATAGGCATATCATTAAGTGTAGTCGGTTGTGTCGGCGCAGTATTGCTAATCCTAACAGGAGTAATCTCCGAAGATGACGCACTCAAGTCCATAGACCTCAAGACTATATTCCTGTTCGGAGGCACTCTCTCACTGGCAACAGCCCTCGACAAAACCGGCGCAGGCAAAATGATCGCTGAGACCGTGATCGGCGCATTAGGCGAGAATCCTTCACCGACAATGTTCACGTTCGTGGTGTTTATTCTATGCTGCGTGATGACTAACTTCATGAGCAACACTGCCACAACTGCACTCATGGCTCCGATATGCCTGTCAATAGCTCAGGGAATGAATGCAGACCCTCGCGCTGTACTTATGGCCTGCGTAATAGGGGGATCATGTGCCTACGCAACGCCTATAGGTATGCCCGCGAACACGATGGTAGTCGGTGCAGGAGATTACAGGTTCATGGATTATGTGAAGTCCGGCCTGCCGCTGATAGTGATAGCTACAATCATAAGCATGTTCATACTGCCGATAGCGTTTCCGTTTTTCCCGGCGTCATAAATCGGCATAGTATAAAAATCTCAAAGGGGGTAAACGTTTTTATGAACCAAGTTGAAAGAATGACGGACATAATCGCAAAGTTCGTCGGCCACACAGCAAAGAAACTTCCTGATGACGTTATCGCGAAGCTCTCTGAACTCAGGGAGAAAGAGGACAGCCCAATGGCAAAAGTCATCTACGATACGATGTTCAGGAATCAGGAGCTAGCAGTGAAACTCGACCGGCCTTCGTGTCAGGATACAGGAGTGCTGCAGTTCTGGGTGAAGTGCGGAACGAGATTCCCGCTGATTGATGATCTGGAGGCGTTGCTGAAAGAGGCAGTAATCAAGGCAACATTTGAGACACCTTTACGGCATAACTCGGTGGAGACTTTTGACGAGTACAACACCGGCAAAAACGTCGGCAAAGGGACTCCTACAGTATGGTGGGACATTGTGCCTCACTCCGACAAGTGCGAAATATACACGTACATGGCCGGCGGCGGGTGCACACTTCCGGGCTATGCGATGGTCTTAATGCCCGGTGAAGGCTACGATGGAGTCACTCGCTTTGTGCTTGACAGGATGACCAGTTACGGCCTGAATGCATGTCCTCCGCTTTTGGTGGGAGTCGGTGTAGCAACTTCCGTAGAGACTGCTGCGATGCTCTCGAAGAAGGCACTTATGCGCCCGATAGGCTCACACAATCCCAATGAGCGCGCCGCAAAAATGGAGAAGCTCTTAGAGGATGGAATCAATGCAATCGGTATAGGGCCTCAGGGCATGGGCGGAAAGTATGCCGTTATGGGCGTGAACATCGAGAACACTGCGCGGCATCCTTCAGCAATTGGAGTAGCTGTAAACGTAGGGTGCTGGAGTCACAGGAGAGGGCATATTATTTTCGACAAAGACCTTAACGTTGAAGTGTTATCACATTCGGGGGTGAAATTCTAATGTCAGTGGAGATTAGGGACGGCAAAAAGATTCTAGTAACGCCGATAAGCGCGGAAGACCTGAAGGATATTCACATCGGGGATATAGTGTACTTGTCGGGGAGCCTGACGACATGCCGTGACGTTGCGCACAGGAGAGTCGTTGAAGAGGGACGCGAGATTCCTGTAGACGTGAGGAACAACGCGATACTTCATGCTGGGCCGATAATCAGGCCGGTAGACCCGGATAACGGCAAATTCGAGATGGTGTCTGTTGGACCGACAACGTCAATGCGTATGGAGAAATTCGAGTACGAGTTTGTGAAGACGACCGGAGTCCGTGTGATAGTGGGCAAGGGCGGCATGAAGGAAAACACTTCGAACGCGTGCAAGGATTTCGGGTGCATACACTGCGTGATACCTGCTGGGAATGCGGTAGTAGCGGCAGTGTGTGTTGAGGAGATAGTTCGTGCGGAGTGGAGAGACTTGGGGATGCCGGAGACTCTGTGGAACTGTCGGGTGAAGGAGTTCGGGCCGCTGATAGTGTCGATAGATGCGGAGGGACGTAACTACTTCGAGGAAAAGAAAGTAGAGTACAACAAGCGCAAGGAAGAAATAGCTGCTGAAATTTGCAAGCAGGTCGGGTTCATAAAGTAGCGTAGTCTTTTACGAGAAAATAACAGGCGGGCAAAGATTCACAGCCCGTCTTTTTTGCAACGTATAATCCCGTCAGTTGTTCAGCTTGAAATTCTCCACCTGCGCCATAACCTTCCGGAAAACTTCAGGGCTGTATTTCGGTGGATAGCCGTTCTTCACAAGACACACTTTTATGTCAAACTTCAGTCTGTCACGCACTAACTGATTCCCCAGCCAGCTCGAAAACTTCGCCGGTCTGTCTATTATCTCCTTCATCTTCACAGCTAAAGCCTTGCACTTCTCGTTGACCCTCACGTTCTCAGACGCCGGAACATCTTGGCCGTACTCAAATGCATACTCATTCCGCAGGTGAATCAAAATGTCATAGAATGCCTTTTCCTCAAACGTCAGCCCAACAGCCCGAAAACTCTCACGGTCAATCTTCATGTCCGCAATAATCTTCTCTACCCGCTCGGTCATCACCGCAATAATATTCTCTGCCGGGTCATCAGTTCCCGCAGCATTCCGGCGGTCGTGATACTCCTTTATCGTGTCGCTCAGCATGTCAGAAAATTTCTTGGCGGCTATCTTGTTCACTTTCGAGTACGCAGTGATCGCACGCTTCAGCATCCTCACAAGAAGCTCTAACCTAGTTGCAGGCATACGAATCCCGTCAAGCCCCTTCATGTATTCCGGACTGAATATATCCTCATCGTCCCCAGTCTCTAACACATTCTCCACTTTGCTGTACTTCAAGGCCTCCTCAACCATTAGGGAGACTCTCTTGTTCATCGCGGCGGTATCAATTTCCCCCGTTCCGTTCATCCTCCTGACCAGAGCAGCCACAGCCATAAAGAACTGCGCAAGATACGCATCCGACTCATCAAGCACCCCCGCAGGCTGGCAAATATCATGTTCCGCACGCAGCAGCCTCACATGTGCCGTGAAATACTCCCTCAACGTAACACTCTTCACTTCTTTTCCGCCCTTCTTTTGCAGGCTGAGTTTCTGCGTCGACGAAAACACATACTCCGCCGCACTCATCAACAGCGTGTACCTTTTCGCCCTATCAACTGCCGAATCCATGAACTGCAACAAATCTTTTCCCGTGAAGAGCCTTTGCAGAATAGCCAGCTCCTCCAAGAAAAACTTCTTTGCTGTCTGCGCATCGTCCTCATTCTCCGCCACACAGCCAGAGCCTCCGTAAAGTTTCACCGCCTCGCGCATATTCCCCCGAATCCCTATGTAGTCGACTATCAGCCCGTAATCTTTCCCCTTGTAGCGTCTATTCACCCGGCTTATCGTCTGAATCAGTACGTGCTTGCTCAGAGGCTTATCGTTGTACATGTACGTCAGCGAAGGCACATCAAATCCCGTTATCCACATGTCCACTACAATAGCTATGCTGAAATTCGAGTCGTCATTCTTGAACATAGCCGCAAGTTTCTCGTTGCGAGAGTCATTCTTCAGGCCGCCTAGATAGTTATACATTTCGGGGTCGTCATTGTCTCTCACGCTGGAAATCATCGCCATAAAAGGCACTTCCTCAAGTTTAAGCATATCCTCAGGCTTAGGGGTGATTCCGTCCCTGCATTTTCTCTCAATGAACCATTCGGGATATTTGCGCTCAAAGATACTCAGCAGGTCAAACGCTATTTTCCGGCTCGAACAAGTAATCATAGCTTTCTGGACTCTCTCCGTGTCATTCGCAAGCGATTCCGTGAAGTGAGAATATATATCGTCAGCGAGTCTCTCCAGCCGTGATTTTTCGCCTATAAGCACCTCCATTGACGACATTGCTCTTTTGCTCGCAGCTATTGCCTCAGGAGTCGCGCCGTCGTCCTCACACTTCCTGTAGTAGTCCTCTATAGCTTCCGCCTTCACCTTGTCCAGAGTCACGCGGGAAATTCCCGGATGATACCTTATCGGCACAGTCAGCCCGTCAGCAACCGCCAATCCCATCGTGTACTCGTCAACCTTGCGCCCGAAAGTCTCATACGTCGCCTGAATCGGAGTCCCGGTGAATCCAACGAATACTGCGTTCGGAAAAGCATCATGCAGAGTCTTAGCGTAGGAGCTGGACACGTACGCCGCATTGTCCTTCCTGCTGAACTGTATAGCCTGTGCGCGCTCGATCTGAGTCCTGTGTGCCTCGTCGGAAAAGCAGACTATGTTATTCCGCGTGTTGAGTTCACCGATTCCGTCACAGAATTTCTGTACAGTGCAGATATAGAATCCCCCCGAATCCCTCGCGCCTAATTCCTGCTTGAGAGTGTTGCGGCTGTCCACAATCTTCACTTCTCCGAGTCCGAGAAATTCCCCGCTCTTCGTGAAGAGTTTCGCTCCCTGATTCTGGAGGTCCGTACGGTCAACAATCATCACTATAGTCGGAGAGCCTATGCCCTTTGTCCTCATGGAGAGCTGACGCGCCAGAAACATCATCGCATAGGTTTTTCCGCAGCCAGTCGCTCCGAAATATGTACCGCCCTTCCTGTCTCCGTTCTTGATGGCTTCCGTTATGCTTTGCCTCAGGCTCTTTGACGCGAAATATTGAGGATACCTGCACACTATTGCATTCTCTTCTTTGTCATATTCTGAATCAGGAAAGTACACGTAATCCCGCAGAATCTCTATGAACCTCTCCGGCCTGAAAACTCCGTGAATCATGTTCAGTGTCTCGTTGAAGGGAGCTGTAGTAATTTCGTCGTCCTCGTTGACTTTCCGCCACGCGTAAAAATGCTCGTAAGGAGTCCTGACAGTTCCCAGTCTGGTGCGCACGCCGTCAGATATGCACGCAAGAGGGCAGTACTTCAGCAGATGGGGAATGTCCCGCCAGTAACGTGTGTATATCTGATCCCACGCGTCATAAAGAGCTGTATCGTTATCGCCTGCGGGATTCTTCAGCTCAATGGTGCACAGAGGGATTCCGTTGACGTAGAGCAGAATATCGGGTCTTCGTGTGGATGCTTGGCCGTTGTTCCTGTAGTCTATAGATAGCTGGTTGACTGCGCGGAAAATGTTGGTGCTTGGGTTCGCGTAGTCTATGAGCTGGATGGTGGAAGTGATTCCGTTTTCTGGTGTAAAGGTCATGCCGTCAGTGATGAGTGTGTGAACGGCGTGTAGGGCGGCAAAATCGCTTTCTGCTGAGACGGTGCGGAGGGTGTCGATGATTCTGCGTATGTCGTTGTGAGAGAGTGCGGAGCATGTGCGGGACAAAAACTCTTGAGTGTCGTCGGAGTATATGGCCTCGCCGGGAATGCTGGAGCCGTTGAGGTGGTGCCAGCCTGTTGCGGTGAGGTGTGAGATGAATGCGGCTTCGTAGTCTGATTCGTGGAGTATCAATTGGAGTCATCCTTTCTGGCTTCGTCGATTGCGCCCTTGATGAGGACGGGGCAGGCGGATTTGATGATGGATTTGAGGCGTTCGGCGATGGACTTGCGTTTTTTTGCGGTGATGTAGATGTTAGCGATTGTTTGTTGTTCTTTATCGTTAGCGTCTGGGATTTCCATTCTGCAAAATTCTTGCCATGATAGGCTGCCTCTTGTGCTTGTATCACACATAAACCAAGCGTGCCTTTCGAATTCATGTCTGCTTACACATCCCATAAAATATAACGGATTAATACCGCTGAGGCTGAAGCTGTAATAAGCTGGAGAAATCAGGTAATTTGTATCTGAAATATTCTGCGCAATGGTAAGTTTGCAATCCCTGCCGATTTTCATTAGAACGCATCCGAAATCACCGGGACGAACAATTTTATATGCAGAGAAATCTAATCCCGTGTCATTTGCAATGGAGTCGATAAAATAATTATCCATGCTAAGACCCTTGAACGGAAATTTTTGGTTGTCAGTGTTTCTAATGTCCGTCTGCTGTATAAATGTTCCTATTGCGATTTTAGGGTTCGTATGTTTCAGCTTGTCTAACATCATGTCGCACACAAGCCGCAAGTCATCATTACCGCTCTCGTATGCTCTGAGATTCGCTTTCATGGCCAAGTAGACCCGCACATACTTGCGCTGAATGGCCGCCGGCGGAACAGGAATCACAATATTGCACATATCCTCCCAGTTGAAGAACTCGGAAGCAGAACCCCACGAAAGGAATCGTACACGTCTGTCAAATTCCGAACGATTAATGTACATGAACAGATATTCCACGAGCAACAAATCAGTACGCTTTATGCTGAATACTACATTGTCTTCTGTGCAGATAATATTCTTGTCGGTCTCGTTATACGCAATGCACCATTTACCGCCCATTCTTGAAGTTCTCCGGTTGAACGCAAAATCATTAGGCCTGACAACACGAAACGTGCTTAAATCACGCTCGGTTAAGTCGGCTTTTGTTGCCATGAGATATTTTTCACCACTAATTCCTCTGACATCATCAATGCCGTATTTCAAGTCTGTGTTGCGTTCGCTCCTGCGCTCTATCAAATCTCCGAGACGGTAATTAGTCAACCCCATAGCCTATTTCTCCTAATGAATCCTCAAGCATCCCTTTAGACTCTCCCTCGTCAGCAAGAATCCCCCGCATACTCCCCTGTATCCTCGCCATCTCCGAGTCAAAATCTATCCGCATGTCCCTGTCCACAAACTCAATATACCTGCTCGGCACAAGGCTGTACCCATTCGCTGCAACCTCCTCAACGTTCACGCTCCTGTACAGCTCCGGCACTGCATAGCTCCCTCCGTCAGTGCCCACTTCCTGCCACACGTGATATATCTCTGCTGCCCTGCCTGTCTGCTCAGGAGTCAGCCCGTATTTCTTCTTGCCCTCAGTCTTCACGGGGTTATCCGTCCACGTCCGCAAATCCATGAAGAGAATCTCATTGTGCCTGTCGCGCAGTTTCCGGCCGTGATAGTCTCCGCCCATCTTGTTCTGATTCAGAATCCAGAGCGTTACGCTGATGTCCGTTGTGATGAATAACTCTCTGGGCAGAATGATTATCGCTTCTACTTTGTCGTTCTGGATGAGTCTGCGCCGGATGTCCGCAGTGTTGTCGTCGCCCAAAGCTCCGTTTGCGAGTAAGAATCCTGCAACTCCTTCAAGGGGCTTCAGGTGTGAGAGTATGTGCAGTATCCAGGCATAATTAGCGTTGCTCTCTGGAGGAGTGCCGTAACCTGCCCAGCGTGAGTCGTGCTGTAGATTCTTGTTGTACCATCCCTTAAGGTTGAAGGGAGGATTTGCCATGACGTAATCGAAGTATAAGCCGCTGTGAATGTCGTGCGTGAATGAAGAGTCGGCAGTGTCGCCGAGATTGTGGCTTATGCCGCGCAGAGCAAGATTCATTTTCGCGAGCCTGAATGTAGCGGGTTCTTTCTCTTGGCCGTAAATGGTTATGTGAGTCAGGTCGCCTAATTTTGCCTTCACGAGGTCCGCGCTCTGAATGAACATGCCTCCGGATCCACAGCAGGGATCGTACAGTGTGCCGTTGAAGGGCTGAATCATTTCGGCGATGAGCTGTACAACGTCATGAGGGGTGTAGTATTCGCCTTCTTCCTTTGTGGCGTTGACTGCGAACTCTTTGAGGAAGTATTCATAGACGCGGCCGATTAAGTCCTTTTCCTCAGCGAATGACTTGTGAGAAATTTTGTTGACCTCGTCGACTATTTTCTTGATGTCGTTGGGGAGGAGTCCTCTTTGGGTGAATGTGCCTTCACGGAAACAGCCTTTGAGCTGTGAGCTGCTCTCTGCGATTGCGCGTAAAGCGTTGTCGAGTGCGGTGTTGAGTTCTGGAGCTGGAGTGTTGATGATGGATGACCAGCGGGACTCTTGAGGGAGGTTGTATGTGCCGTCGGTGAAAGTGGGGTCTTCGTCAAAGAAGGCAGCTTTGATTTCGGGGTCGTCAGGGTTGAGGCCTTCAGCTAGTAGTTGATTGCGGAGATGTATTTTGCCTTTCTCGAATTTTTCGCCCATGAAGCGGAGGAATACGAGTGTGAGCATCATATCTCTTTTCTCGAAGAATGAGCCTGAATTGCGGGCCTGTCTGAGTATGTCTCTGCACTTGAAGAGTATAGCGTCTAGGTTGAGGGATTCATCCTGCGTTTTTTTGGGCATGATAGGCCTCCTTAGGGTAAATATACTTGGGATTTTTGAGAGTATATCACAGCCCTGAGCGCATAGTATTTCGTTGTTTCCGTTAGTGAGTGATGTCGTGATACCCGTTCCGTGAGGGATGTTGTCGTGTTCAGCTCGCGGCAATAGTGCGCAGACCCGCGTATATCCGACACAATCATTATCTTCATGTCAAGAATCTTCCTTAGTCTTTGTGTGAGTATAGTATAATGCATAGAAAATTTTTGCGATTCATTTCGCGTAGGAGTGTGTAACTTTCCATCATGAACACTATCATGGATACCATCATGCACTACAACGGAATAGTCAACAGCTTCGTCTGGGGCGCACCCGTCCTGATTCTCCTTGTCGGAACAGGCGTATACTTGACGCTTCTGCTGGGCATTCCGCAGTTCAGGTATTTCTTTGACGCAATGAGCGAGGTCTTCAGCTTCCGCAAAAAATCCGACGAAGACAAATCCATATCCTCATTCGCAGCAATGGCTACAGCTATGGCGGCCACAGTCGGCACAGGAAACGTCGCCGGTGTAGCAACAGCCCTCCACTTAGGCGGCCCTGGCGCATTGGTCTGGATGCTGATCTCCGCAGTTTTCGGAATGTGCACAAAGTTCGCCGAAGTCACTTTAGCTGTCCACTACAGGCAGAAGGACGCACACGGAGACTGGCGTGGAGGCACAATGTATATCCTCGACAAAGGAATCTCTGAGACACTCGGAGCAGGCTGGGGATTCGTAGGGAAGATTCTTGCGCTGCTGTTTGCACTGTTTGCGTTCTTGGCCTCGTTCGGAATCGGAGCAGCTACTCAGGCTAACAGTGCTGCCGAAGCTATGTCTATGGGCTGGGGAATCGATCACCTGTACAGCGGTATAGCTATGGCAGTTCTTGTTGCGCTGGTAATCGTCGGCGGACTCAAGAGCCTTTCGACAGAAACAACGCTTATCGTTCCGTTCATGGCGATATTCTACATTGCAGGCTCGGTGTACGTCCTGATCATCAACGCGTCAGCGATCCCGTCCGTAGTGTCAAACGCAGTGCATTTAGCGTTCAACAATCCGCTTGAGACTCTGCCCGGAGCATTAGCCGGTTGGGGAGTCAAAGAGGCAGTGCAGAGAGGAATTGCAAGAGGCGTGTTCAGCAATGAGGCTGGTATGGGTTCTGCGCCTATGGTACACGCTACGGCGAACGTTGAGCATCCTGTACAGCAGGGCTTCTACGGCATCTTTGAGGTGTTCATGGATACGATCGTGATCTGCACAATGACGGCACTGGTCATCATGACGACAGGGACACTTACCGGATCGCCTGACCTCACCGGAGCGCAGTTGACTCTTCGGGCATTCGAGAACGCACTCGGGACTCCCGGAAAGTATGTACTGTCGATAGGGCTGCTGCTTTTCGCCTTCACGACAATTCTGGGCTGGTACTGGTACGCAGAGACGGCGGTAACGTATCTGTTCGGAATGTGGAGCAAACCGGTGATGAAGGTACTCTGGATCGCTATGATAGTGATCGGAGCTGCGGGGTCACAGTTCATCGGAGCGGAGGGTAACCAGTTCCTGAATAACATTTGGGACATCTCGGACACCCTGAACGGATTGATGGCACTTCCGAACTTGATCGGTCTGCTGATTCTGTCTGTGACTCTGAAGAGAATCGTTACTGACTATGACGAAAAATTTGGCACGCCGAGCGACAGGATATTGACGCGTGAACACAAGGTATTTATCGCGAAGGTGCAGAGCGTAGTGATTGGGCTTGTGGCTGTAGCAATAGGCATGACAGGGTTCTTTGCGTACACGCAGTTCTTTGCGACTGTGGCGGTAGTGCTGGGATTGTATACGGCGTACAAGAGGCAGACGCTGTTGGGATTCTTGGCGGTGATACTGGGAATAGCGGCAGCAGCGATGTAGTATGTAGTACGAAGAGTGTATATGCCCTCCTGAGGAATCGGGAGGGTATTTTTTTGTGGTGGTGTATATACTCTCACGAACAATCACATACTTCACGAACAATCACATACTTCACGAACAAATCACAATGCCTCACGAACAATCTGCTTCACGAACAATCACATGCCTCACGCACAGTCTCACGCCTCACGAGGGCAAAAAAAGTCCCGCCCCCTGTAAGGAGTCAGAAAGCGGGAATGCAATAAAGAATAATCGTAGTAGTTAATCAAATATCAGTTAGCGAACCCACATATAAACATACTCATATTTGGCTGTACCATCAACTGCTATATCTATCTTTCGTGCATTTGAGTTAGCTTCATTGGAGTCGGCGAACTCAAGCCCTGCAGATGTGGATCTATCTCCAAGTTTCCGCAAAATTGCCCTGCGTTCCCAGTTATTCGCGTTTGTTGCACCGGTAACCTTTGCTAGATCGCAATACGCGTACCAGTTATCATCACCGTCAATCATTATGCCGTAACCCTTCAGAGAATTATC
This sequence comes from Synergistaceae bacterium, assembly GCA_017455085.1. The sequence goes on along the minus strand of JAFTBT010000122.1, from coordinate 271 downwards.
TGCTGTTTCCACAGTAGAAGAGTTAGTTTTCTTCAGGTAAGGGAGAAGATTCGTCATCGTCAGATTTTTCTTATCAAATTTATCGGAGTGATCCGCATAGTATGCGAGTGCTGCCACTTTCACAGCCCGCAAGTTGTTGACGATATTTGTTGCTTTTGCTGAACTCACGGCTTCGCTGCTTGAGATCATCATCATTGCCGACAGGATTCCTATTACTACTATGACGATTAACAGCTCAACAAGAGTAAAACCCTTACGCCTAATTTCACGT
>JAFTBT010000121.1 GCA_017455085.1 Synergistaceae bacterium | reverse complement strand
CACCGGCAGAGTCAGCAGGACAGGACTGCTTGACGTAAAGGCAGCGTATGACCTTCTGGCTGAGAGGGTGAAGCCGTTATCGTCATCATCCGGAGGGTGCAGTGCTGGGTATACGCTCGTGATGGTGCTTGCGGTGATTCTGGGGCTTGCGATGATTCCTGAGAAGCATTAGCGTTTTATGCAACACAATCTGTATCTTGTGGCTGCTTGTGATTCTTGAGAAGCATTAACGTTTCCCGTGTGCAACATCAGAGGCAGAACAGCATACAGTGATATAATTTTCTGCATTCCACATTTATCAAAGGAGTTGTATTTATATGCGTAAAGTTTTAGCAGCATTGATGCTCGTCCTCATGCTTGGCACTCTTGCATGTGCTGACGATGACGTGATCAAGGTCGGAGTCTTCAACTGCCTCACAGGACAGAACGCTTTCGGCGGACAGCTCGAACTCGAAGGCACACAGTTAGCCCACACCCTCAACCCCACGATTCTCGGCAAGAAGGTCGAACTCGTGATCGTCGACAACAAATCCGACAAGGTAGAGGCCGCAAACGCTGTAACTCGCCTCATCGAGAACGACAAGGTCAACGCAATCATCGGCACATACGGTTCATCTCTGGCTATGGCCGGCGGTGAGGTCGCAGAGAAAGCAGGTATCCCCGTCATCGGAACTTCATGCACGAATCCCCTAGTTACCCTCGACAAGAAATACTACTTCCGTGTTTGCTTCATCGATCCATTTCAGGGAGCAGGTGCAGCAACATACGCATTTCGTCATCTCGGCCTGAAGAAAGCAGCAACATTAATCGACATGTCCAATGATTACAGCGTAGGACTCGGAAAATTCTTCAGAGATTCGTACAAGAAAATGGGCGGAGAAATCGTAGCAAGCCTCATGTACCAGACTGGAGATACAGATTTTACTGCACAGCTCACGAGTCTCATGGAGGCAGGCCCGGATATAGTGTTCTTGCCGGCATATTTCGCTGAGGGTGCAATCGTCCTCAAACAGGCTAAAGAGTTAGGTGCGACGTTCAGATTCATCGGTGCTGACGCTATGGACAACCCCGAAATCGTTACTCTGGGAGGCGACGCAGTAGAGGGATTTATGCACACAACTTTTGCGTATGACCCATCAATGCCGGAGATGAACGACACCGCAAAGGCCTTCACTGAGGCATGGAACAAAGTACACCCCGACAAAGCCCCCAACGTGAACTGCGCACTGGGCTATGACTGCTACATCATGCTCAAGGACGCTATAGAGCGCGCAGGAAGTGCTGACCCCGCAAAAATCCGCGATGCCCTCGAAACCACAAAGAACCTTCCCACTGTTACGGGCATGACCACGATCAACGCTACTCATGACGCAGAAAAGGACATGGGCATTGTCGAGATCCGCAACGGCAAAAAGACCTTTGTCGGAATCGTAGTACCTGAAGTATAGACGCTGAAGATTCATACAGGGCTGGGAGAAATTCCCGGCTCTTGTTTTTACTGAAAGCATTTACTGCAAATACACAGGTGTAAATCATGAAGAAAACGATTGACAACATGAAACTATCCGGCTGTAATTAGCTCACAGCTCACAGCTCACAGCTCACAGCTCACAGCCATAATTCTTGCCTATTTTCCCAAACAACAGCATAGTATATTTTCTGCCCTGAAGAGTTTTGTGCTATGTCCTTCGGTGTGTTCAGGCAGCTCGGAGGAAGAATAATGCAGGGGATTCAGACAACGGGCGGCTTGCTCCATCAAGAAGACTTAGATTCCATCTATCAGACTATATGCAGCGTGTTCAACTGCAACACAGAACAGATCACTAACCTTCAGCCCATACAAAAAGGGATAACTAACTCTATTCTGACATTTGAGCTTAACGGAGGAAAGTATGTATTTCGTTTTCCGGGTCTAGGCTCAGAAATACTAGTTGACCGCAGCCGTGAAGCTATGATCCAGAGTCAGGCCAATGACGCAAAAATAGATACTACCCTTGTAGCTATGAGTGTCTCCGAAGGCTGGAAGATTGCCAGATTCATCAACAACAGAGGCTTCGACTATAAGAATGTCAGCGATCTCGTGAGGGGTGTACGGTTACTGCACAGGCTGCATGATGCTCCTATACGAATCAGGTACGAGTTTGACGTGAGGACGAAATGGGAGGCCATCAGAGATAACACTCCTCCTGAAAAATACGGCAGCATGTATCCAGATTTTCCGGAGTTCACAGAAATCAGAGAGCGCATTTACAGGCTGTACGATATGGCAAAAACCGATGGTGTTCCGATGTGCCTGACACACGGCGACAGCAGAGATGAAAACTTCCTGATCAATGACTCGGAAATATACTTGACCGACTGGGAATATGCCGGATATGGCGACCCGGGTTTTGATGTGGGGACTTACGTTTGCGGAGGAGACCACTCCAGAGAGGAAGTAGACAGAATACTTTTCGTGTACTTTGGGCATGAGCCGGACGCTGTACAAAACGACACTTCTACGCGTGGATAGCTATATCTGGATTCTTCTACATGCACTGGACAATGTTCAAAGAGGCATCCGGGCAGAAAGTAGGTTACCTAAAATCTCTGTGGTATCGATTCGCAAGAGACTACAGCAAATTAGCCGTGAATATGTATGAGGAGGCTCATTGATGACATACATTATACTCGCTGCGGGCAAAGGCACAAATTTACAGCCGCTCACTCTCAAAACACCTAAATCACTCTACAAGCTCGACAGAAATTCTACAGTGCTTCAGCGAATGGTCAGGACACTCAGAAAATTTGACCACAAAGCAGAAATAGTTGTTGTTGCAGGTTTTATGTATGAGCATGTACAGCGGGAAATGGAGAGGGAAAACGTAATACTTGTACGCAATCCGTTCTATGCTGTGACTGGATCGATAGCCTCCCTGTGGTTCGCTAGGAAATACCTTGAGAGAGACAACGTAACTATATTAAGCTCTGATACTGTCCTTGAAGACAAGCTCATTGCGGAAATCATATGCCGGAATACTGATAAGCCCTATGTACTAGTTGACTCCAGCAAGGCCACAGGAAACTATAACGTTCAGACACAGGGGGACAAGATTTGTGTAATGAGTAAATCCCTGTCGTCATTTTCTGCGCAGTATGTGTGTGTTACGAAACTGGATGCGGTTTCTGCGCGGTTTCTGCTTGAGGAAATTGACTCTATGATCAACGGCGAAATGTACAGCCAATTTTTCGAGGACGCACTTGTACAGATGATATTCGAGAACGATTTTGACCTGTACTACAAGGACATAAAGGGTTATGCATGGGCTGAAGTCGAAAATGTGGATGACTTACTCAGAGCAAGAGAAGTTCACAAGAAATAGACCATCAGCAATTGCCGCGAAAAGCAGGTGAAGAAATGAATATAGCAGTTATTCTTGCAGGAGGTATAGGCAGCAGAGTCGGAGCAGGAATCCCCAAACAGTTTATTGAGGTACTCGGCAAACCTATACTCGCATACACTATTGACGTTTTCGACAAGCACCCCGATATTGACGCTGTACTTGTTGTGTGCGTAAAGCCGTATATTCCTGATGTGTGGGCAATCAAGGAAAAGTATAGCTTCAGCAGGCTTATGTGGGTTACTGAGGGCGGAGCTACGTTTCAGGACTCTGTGCTGAACGGTATAAACTTCCTGAAGGGCAAAATCAGCGATAAAGATACTGTTTTGTTCCACTTTGGTGCGTCTCCTTTCGTAACACCAGAGATTATTACTGACGCTATACGAGTCTGCAAAGGCAACGGCTCTAACGCAATATCATCTACGGATTATCTTCTGTTATCCGGCATAAAGCACTCCGCAGTTTCAGTGTCAGACCCCGACAACTACACTGATACATACATTGACAGAGATACTATTGCTGTGATGAATACACCTCATGCGTTCAAGTACGGTTTTATTGCCGGAATGTACAGTGAAGCCGTCGAGACAGGGATAATCAGCAGGGTGGAGGCTCATACTACAGCACTGATGCAGGCAATGGGGAAGCGTATATATTTTTCCAGAGGCAGCCAGACGAACATAAAGATCACTACCAAAGATGACTTGAGACTGTTTGAGGGCTATGTGCTTGAGCAACAGAGAACAGCAGGCATACAGGCGAACGGTGATGTGATTGTGTTTCTGGCTGACGGATTCGAGGAGTGCGAAGGGCTGTTAGTGGTGGACATTTTGCGGCGTGCAGGCCTTAGGGTGATTATGGCTTCGGTCATGGGCAGAAGGGACGTGAAAAGCTCAAGAGGTATATTGATCACTGCGGACTGCCTTGCTGAAAATGCAGACTATGCTCAAGCAAAGATGATAGTACTTCCCGGCGGAAGGATAGGCACGAAAAATCTTGCTGCCTCTGAGATTGTGAGGAGTAAATGCAGAGAGTTTGCAGCAGAGAAAATGATAGCGGCCATCTGTGCAGCACCGAGCATCTTGGCGGAATTAGGACTGCTTGACGGGAAGAAGGCTACGTGTCATTTCGACTTTGAGGCCAAAATGTCCGGAGCATTGCTGACGGGTGATAGCGTTACTGTGGACGGAAATATAGTAACTGGTCAGGGACTTGGAGCAGGGGTTGAGTTTGCGTTTGAGCTTGTGAGGATATTGGCAGGAGAAGAGAAAGTCCGGCAGATTAAGCACGCTATTTGTTACGAGTAACAGCTTTGGTGTATATTACGGTCTTAGTAGAGGGCAGAGGTGTAGAATCCCTGTCCTTTTTTGTTGTGCATGTTTTTGTTGTGCATGTTTTTGCTGTGCACATGATGATAAAATTGCGTAATGTAAATCCAAATCATACATGTATTCTGAAAAATGGAAAGGGTTGAGAGTTTTTGAACCTTAACATATTCATCCAGCATTTCATTAATGCACTGAGTCTCGGCTCACTGTACGGCCTTGTAGCTGTCGGGTACACAATGGTCTACGGCATACTCAGACTCATAAACTTCGCTCACGGAGATATATTCATGCTTGGTGCGTATTTCGTGTACTTCGCAACTATCGTGTACCATCTTCCTTGGGCGGTCGGTGTAGTTGTCGCAATAATCCTCACGACAATTTGCGGCCTATTGGTCGACAGAATCGCATACAAGCCTCTGCGTGAAGCCCCCCGTATCTCCGCCCTGATCAGCGCAATCGGAGTGTCATTCTTCATCGAGAATTTCGCAGTAGTTGTGTTTACGGGAATGCCCCGCCCTGTCGTACAGCCCCCGATTCTGATGAAGCCCATCGAGTTTTCCGGAGGGGTGCGCCTGATTCCGCTGGGGATTCTTGTGCCTGTGGTGTCGTTCGTGCTTGTTGGTGCATTGCTGTGGCTGCTGTACAGGACAAAACCCGGACTCGCTATGCGTGCGATCTCGTTCGACATAGAGGCGACCAGAATGATGGGTGTATCCGTCAACAAGATCATAGCTCTTGCGTTCGGTTTAGGGTCTGCGTTGGCAGCAGTAGCAGGAATCATGTGGGCGTTGAGGTATCCGAGAGTTGAGCCGTTTATGGGAATGACTCCGGGAATCAAAGCGTTCATTGCTGCGGTGTTCGGAGGAATCGGAAGTGTACCGGGAGCGATGATCGGCGGGCTGATTCTTGGGTTCGTGGAGATTATGTCTGTAGCATTCTTCCCTACACTTTCGGGGTATAAGGATGCGTTTGCGTTCCTGCTGCTGATAATGATACTGCTGTTCAGGCCGACGGGACTATTAGGCGAGAAACTGGAGGACAAAATATGATGCATACTACTCATACATACTCGTTTGCGTCCCTATCAGTAAAACCTGCCGTGCTGTTGCGTCAGAGAATGGAGGGTAAATATAATGCATAGAGTCAGAAATCTTATACTCACAATCATAGCTGTAGTACTATTCGCATTCTTCCTCGATAAAGCTCCTTCTCTCCTCAATGGTTACTGGCAAAGAATCCTGAACCTAATCGCCATCAACGCAATATTAGCCCTGAGCCTCAACCTGATTTACGGAATGACCGGAATGTTTTCACTTGGCCACGCTGGATTCATGGCTATAGGTGCGTACGTGTCTGCTCTTCTGGTGCTGACTCCTGCGCAGAAAAATGCGATGTGGATTCTTGAGGACATATATCCCTGGCTGCTGAACGTCAACACTCCGTTCATAGTGTCGCTGGTGATTGCGGGGCTTGTTGCGGCATTCTTCGGTCTGCTTGTGGCACTGCCTGTATTGCGATTAGGCGGGGACTACTTGGGAATCGCTACACTGGGTTTTGCGGAGATCATCCGTATCCTCATCACCAACACCGCCAGACTCACGAACGGATCGCTTGGTCTGAAGGGCATTCCTGCACACACAACTCTGTTCATGAGCTGGGGATGCTTGGGAGTCGTACTGCTGTGTATGGTCTGCATGTTACGCAGCAATTTCGGCGGAGTCTTGAGGGCTGTACGTGATGACGAGGTCGCTGCTCGGATGATGGGCATAAACACGTTCAGGGTGAAGGTGATTGCGTTCACGCTGGGATGTTTCGGCGGAGGACTGGGCGGCGCGCTGATGGGCAACCTCATCACCACGATAGACCCCAGAATGTTCATGATCACCCAGACGTACAACATACTCATGATTATCGTTGTAGGAGGTCTCGGCAGCGTAACAGGCTCACTCATCGGCTCGGTGCTGGTTACGACAATGCTGGAGTGGCTCAGAATCGTGGAGAACCCCATAACGATCGGGAGCATAAACATTCCTGGCATACCCGGCATGAGGATGGTGATATTCTCGCTGCTGTTGATCATCGTAATCATCTTCAGGCGCGAGGGCATCATGGGGATGCGTGAATTTTCGTGGGATATATTTTTCCCGAAGGCCAAGCCCAAACCCAAAGCAGAAGCTCACGAGTCAGACACGGTGCTTGAAGTTCGTGATGTAGTGTTGAAGTTCGGAGGGTTGACGGCTATAGACACACTGACTTTCGACATAAAGCACGGCCAAATCATGGGGCTTATCGGGCCTAACGGTGCAGGGAAGACCAGCGCGTTCAACGTCATCAGCGGATTCTACACGCCCACATCAGGGAGCATAAAGTTCTTGGGGAAATCAATAGGCGGCCTGAGTCCGGATGAGGTGTGCAAAGCAGGAATGAGCAGGACTTTCCAGAATATACGCCTATTCGGACATGAGACAGTGCTGCAAAACGTGATGACCGGTGCAAGAATCCGCCAAACATATCACTGGTGGATGTCGCTGTTGCCGTTCGTGTTCACGGATGTTTTACGTGAGGACGCTGCTGTGAAGGCACAGGCTCTTGACCTGCTCGGTCAGTTGGGGCTTGCGGAATTTGCGGACGAACAGGCATCGAGTCTTCCGTACGGTGCGCAGAGGAGGCTGGAGATTGCGAGGGCTTTGGCGACACGGCCTAAGTTTTTGCTGCTGGATGAGCCCGCTGCGGGAATGAACCCCCAAGAATCTGAAGAGCTGCTGCAATTTATCCGGAGGCTTCGTGATGAATTTGACTTGACGATTCTGCTGATTGAGCATGATATGAAGGTAGTTATGAACGTTTGCGACTATATTCATGTGCTGGATCAGGGAGTGCATATAGCGCAGGGTACACCTGAGGAAATCAAGGCAGATCCGCGCGTGGTCGAGGCATATTTAGGGAAGGGGGCGGCCTAAAATGGGAGATACTATGCTGAAGGTCGAGAAGCTCAATGTGAATTACGGGGCGATACATGCTGTGCGTGATGTGTCGTTGAGCATAAACAGGGGCGAAATCGTTACGCTGATCGGTGCGAACGGCGCAGGGAAGTCGAGCGTGATTCGGGCAATTATGGGTCTTGTGAAGGCGAAGGCTGACGAGATGACGTACACTTCTCCTCGCGACAACAAGAGCGTAAACATACTTGGCCGTCCTGCTGAGGAACACGTGAAACTCGGAATCGCGCTCAGTCCCGAAGGCAGGAGGATACTTCCGCAGTTAACGGTGGAGGAGAATCTAGCACTAGGGGCATATATTCGTGAGGACGTTAATGGAATCGCTGAGGATATGGAGTATGTATACTCGCTGTTTCCGCGCTTGAAGGAACGACACCGCCAGAAGGGCAGTACTTTATCCGGAGGGGAGCAGCAAATGCTCGCAGTGGGTCGTGCGTTGATGAGCCGGCCGGATTTGTTGATGCTGGATGAGCCGAGTTTGGGGCTTGCTCCGATTCTGGTTGATGAGGTTTTCGGAATCATCAGGGAGATCAACTCTCAGGGCAGGACGATATTGCTCGTGGAACAGAATGCTTTTGCGGCACTGAAAGTTGCACACAAGGCGTATGTTCTGGAAGTGGGGAGCGTGGGGCTCTCCGGGACTGGTGCGGAGCTGCTGAATGACCCGAAAGTGAGAGCGGCATATCTCGGAGGATAACGGATAACATACCGGCAAAAAATGTCCCTCTCCTGAAGTTTTGGGGAGGGATTTTGTTTGAAGAGAGTGTTTGCGGACGGAGTTTAGTGTTCCTGATGGTCTGCCCGTATCTTCATCAAGAGCTGTCCGAGCATGTTCGCGCCGTAGCCTAGATTCACGTCAAAGCCCCAGAAGGTATCGAGCCAGTCGTTGCCCTCGACAAGTAAGGCCTTTTCTGTAGCGAGGAGCTTTTGCAGCAGTTCGGGGTGGTGTGTGAATTTCGCTCTGAGTACTTCCTCCATGATGGACACTTTTACGTTTTCCCAGTCATTGCGGAGGGTTAAGCTGCGTCCTGCATGTTTGGCTTCGTCTGGACTCAGTTTTGCGATACTCCTGCGTTCGTCAATGTCAAGAGTCTTTGCTGCCTGAAATGCTGCTTCAGAGCTTCCGTACTGGATGCCGTCATACATCACCGGTGATTCGTGAAAGTTGCTGAGAAATTCATATGCGCCTTCGAAATCGTCTATTACGTTCATGTTTACGCGTCTCCTTGATGAGTTCAGGAGTATTCTAGCGTTTTCCTGAGCTGCTATCAATTTGCTGTATTATGTCGAAGAGCTTATGCGTCAGGTTTTGGCGAATAACTCTCGCAGGATTGCTGTACACTATCATGCCGTTCTGTATGTCGCTGGTAACTAGTACACCCATCCCGATAATCACGTTATTTCCGATCTTCACCCTGTCTCTGATGCACACGCCGAGTCCAACAAAGCAGTTATTCCCTATCGATATATGCCCGCCCGTAACTGCATAAGGGCAGGATACTCAGTAATCACCCATAGAGTTATGATGCACAATCATGGCCTTCTTATTGATGAGGCAGCTTTTCCCTACTGCACACCTCGAAGACACAACTGATCCCGCATGAAGTATCGTTCCGTCCCCAACGCTGGAGTCTGCGGCCAAGTAGTCGCATAAAGTGATAGTGCCTTCGGTGAGATTGAGGGCTGCGAGTTTTTAGGAGAGCTTTTTTCGGTGGAATGGTTCACCAAGAGAAATAGTGATTGATGAGTAGGAGTGTGTGCTTAGGGCTGCAATATTCATCGAACGAGATCACAGGGATATTCAGAAATTCGGAGGGGGCTTTGTGAGATATATTAGCTGCCTACTACGAAAACGGCTATGGGGTCATTCATTCTGCTGAAGATGTATGCAATTTCGCGTGCTACTACTCCGAGACTGTAGATATATCTTGCTGTTTTACTTATCTGAAAGTGTCTCCGTTTTGGAATGTTTTCATTATACGGCAGAGCATGTGTTATATTCTTCGTCCTCATGCTGTGGTGATATATCTCTATCTCCGCACTGTGCTAATATATCCTCATTCCAACACTATCACCCTCAAGGAGGTATCTCATGCGTAACTCTATCCGCAGGTTCTTCCGCCTAGCCTTCGCCCTCATCTCCACAGAATGGCAGGCCGTCTCCATCGTCATCCTCGCAAGCACCCTCCAAGCCTTCGCCGTAAATTACTTCACATTGCACTACCATTTTCCGGATCTCGGTGTCTCAGGAATCGCTGTCCTCACTAACTACGTCTTCGGTATCTCTCCGAGCTGGGTGATCCTCATCGGGAATCTCACTCTTGCCTTCTGGGCTCGTAAAGACCTCAACCTTCACTTTCTCGGCCTTACACTAATAGCAGTCTTCACGTTTTCCACTATGCTCTCAGTTTTCGCACACTACCCTCTTCCACTCCCTGACGACAAATTCATGGCTACAGTCATCACCGGACTCATCAAGGGGTTTTCTCTGGGATTAATGCTCAAAGTCGGAGGCTCCAGCGGCGGAACTGACATCATCGGCGTGGCTCTTCGCAAACGCTACGGAATCGAGATAGGCCGCTTCTCCATGTTCATCAACTTCTTCATACTGGGACTGTCAATTGGAGTAGTCGGGCTTGAGGCCGTTGTGTATGGTGCTGTTGGTCTCTACGTCAACGGAGTCACCACCGACAACGTCACACGCAGCTTCGACAAACGCAAGCAGGCTATCATCATCACGAATATTCCCGATGAGGTCAGCCGATTCATCAACGAACACGGCAGAGGAGTCACACGTTTTGAGGGGCGTGGAGGCTACACGGGGCAGGTGAGGCCGGTGCTTTTCACGCTGCTGTCTCCCGGCCAAGTGGTGCAGCTCAAGCGATACCTTAAGGAACACGACGAAAATGCATTTGTCTCGATATGTGATGCGTCTGAAGTTCTCGGAAAGGGCTTCAAAAGCTGGAGGTCCTTATAACAGTTAGCAGCAATATTCATCAGCGAAAAGGGGCGATTTTTTTTACAGCATTATTCTTTATGGATATGCAGCAACTTCATAAATCACACTGTACTATATACCGAACAATTAGAGTAAAATATACATATACTTCTAAAATTCGCGAACTTATTCCCAAAAATCCGCAGCTATTTGACAATCTAAAGCGTTTATCAGTGAGGTGATAACTCT
>JAFTBT010000120.1 GCA_017455085.1 Synergistaceae bacterium | reverse complement strand
TCTATCTCGGATGAAGCATACTCAATCTATGACGAACTTGCTCACGGCGGAGTCGGTGCGGTCATTGTCGGATTCACTGACGTATCGCAGGATGACTACTACATTCACGGGGCTATGAGGCTCTCACGTGATGAGCTCATCCCTCAGTACAGGAAACTCGCAGACGTGATTCACTCCGGAGGCTGTCCTGCTATAGTTCAGCTCGCTATGGGTGCATATTACCGCAAACTCCCCAACGGCCTCACTCAGCAGGCAGAACCCGACAACATGACGGAGCAAGAAATTCATGAAGTGATTGACATGTTCATTCATGCAGCAGTCAGGGCAAAATCAGCAGGCTTCGACGGAGTCCAGATACACGCAGCACATTTCTTTTTTCTGAGCAGATTCATAAGTCCCAGAGTCAACCACAGGCACGACTCTTTCGGCGGAAACACGTTTAACCGGTCGCGCATAGTCCTAGAGATTCTCAAGGGCATAAAGGCACAAGCTCCGGGTCTTCATGTTACTGTGAAGGTCAATTCCAGCGATTTCATATCAGGCGGGCTTGAGGAGGAAGAGAGCCTAGAGGTCTGCAAATTGCTGGCGGAAAACGGTATAGACTCAATCGAGGTCAGCGGTAACGGTACATCTGTTCAGGGAGTCAGGGCGCATGTCGATGAAGCATACTTCCTGAATTTCGCTGCGGTGCTTGCGGAAAGCGTGAGTGTTCCGGTGATTCTGGTCGGTGGTCTCCGGAGCGTTGAGGTCATGCAGAAGATTCTTGACGACACCAAGATAGAGCTGCTTTCACTGTCGAGGCCGCTGTTACGTGAGCCAGATCTGCCGAAAAAGTTTCAGGACGGGACAAGCAGGGAGTCAGTGTGTGTGTCGTGCAATGCATGTTACGGGAGTCATGCTCACAGGTGCGTGTTCAGGAGGGGATAACGTGAGCGCGTACAGGCTTAATGTCCCAACGAGACGGGGCAGTGTCTTGAACGGGGTGCTTTTCCGGAACGATGAGGGCAGGGGGAAAAGTGTGCTGATCTCGATCACCGGCATACACGGAAATTTTTACTCCAATCCGTTCTACTACAACTTCGGCGAGACTCTGAACAGCAGCGCAATCGACTTCATATATGCTCAGACTAACGATGCCTTCAACAGAATCGAGACCGTCAACGTCAACACCGGCAAACCTGAAATTATCGGCTCATACAACGAATATTTCTCATACACAGACGAAGACATAGATGCGTATCTGGATTTTGCCCACAGTGAGGGCTACAAGAACGTGATTCTGGCGGGGCATTCTCTGGGAGCGAACAAGGTAATCTACTACCTGTCCAGACACCACGACACAGAAAGGGTTGCGCATTTTCTGCTGCTGAGTCCGGCAAATCTGGAGTGGCTCATGAAGGGAGTTACTGAGCATGAGAAGAGCATAGTGCGTTCACGTGTTGCTGAGGGCAGGGGAAAAGACATGCTGCCGTTTGAGTTCATGGGGTGGGTGCCGTGTATAGCTGACACCGCGAATGACTGGCTGTCCGGGATTCTGGATAATGTTCATGTCGAGAGGAACAAGGATTTTTCGCAGGCGGAGCAGATTTCTCACACAGGGGCATTGCTTATCGGAACATATGACAATTTCACGTACGGAGACCCGGCGGGATTCTTGAGGGGCATCAACGAGCATATACCTACAGCGAAAGAGAATCAGCTAGTGTTCATAGAGAGGACTGGCCACACGTACCAACGTAAGGAGCAGCAGACAGCTAACAAGATTCTGGAACTCATGAAGGGGTGGGAATAATGCCGTTCGTGATAGCGCGTGTGAATGTGTCTGTGAGGCTGGAGCAGGAACAGAGAATCAAGTCAGCACTTGGCCGGGCTATAGAGCTGGTGCCGGGAAAGAGTGAACAGTACTTGATGATAGGCTTTGAGGAGAATTATAGATTCTGGCTGAGAGGGAGTGATTCCCAGAAGGCAGCATATATCGAGGTGAGTATATTCGGGAACGAGAAGCATTGCGGGTATGAGGCTCTTACGTATGAGATTACGAGGGTGTTTTACGAGGTGCTTGGTATTCCTCCAGAGAACATATACATCAAGTATGACGATATACATTTATGGGGAGTTAATGGCATCACGATAGAGTAATGTGTGAGAGAAAAAAGGTATACCTGTCAAAAAAATCATGCTCGTGAAGAAAGGCACCATCAATCTTTACGGGCACTTTTTGTAGTTGTAAATGTAGCTGTAAAACTTGCTTTTTGTGGGCTGGGATGCATTAAGGGGTATTACGAGATGCTTCACGAAACACGATGCTCCACACAACACGACATATCCACACAAAAAAACCCCCCATGTTTCAGGGAGGCTATACGCCAATTTCACATACTACTCCGCAGACATCTTCACAGCTTCGTCAAATAGCTTCTCGACTTCCGCTGAAGGCTTCGGCGTCAATAATGACACTATTACCGCTACTACTAATCCTGCTATAAATCCAGGGATTATCTCGTACACTCCTGTATCCGACATGTACGACAACCACGCTATGTCTACAAACGCCCCTGTGAATATCCCAAATGCCGCTCCAGCATACGTGACCCGCTTCCAGTACAGGCTCAACATTATCGCAGGACCAAATGCCGCTCCAAATACTCCCCACGCGTTCGACACCAACGCCATTATTGATCCCGCATCAGGCCTAGACGCTATATACAACGCTACTACCGCTATTATCAGCACTACTATCCTTCCTGCCCACAGCATCTCACGATTCCCTGCCTTCTCGCCGCGTATCACCGGCCTGTACACGTCAGACGCAAATGCACTCGCCGCAGCCAAAAGCTGACTGTCCGCTGTACTCATCGCCGCTGCTAATACCGCTGACAATAATATCCCTGACACTACCGCTGGGAAGATCCTACGCGTCATCACTACAAACACTAACGAGTTATTATTCACTGCATCGTTATAGCCCACAAACATACGTCCTATTATTCCCACTAACGCCGCAAAGATTACTATTATCACCGTCCATGAAATACCTATCTTCGCCGATTTACGTAGCTCCTGCTGCGAATTTATCGACATAAACCGGATTATTATGTGCGGCATTCCGAAATAGCCCAGTCCCCAGCCTAAACCTGAGACTACTTCCTGCCATGACGTCAATGCATTCCAGTAGTTCGGCGTCGTGATTGATGCTGCTGCTTCAGGGGCTAGCATACTATACGCAGCTATAGGCACTATCAACATCGCAGCTAACACAAGCATTCCCTGAAAGAAATCTGTCCATGATACCGCACTGAATCCTCCCAGAAACGTGTAGCTGATTACTATCACTGCCGCAAGGTACATTGCTATGGTCGTGTCCAGACCCGTTACTGTGTTGAACAGTGTTCCGCAGGCCTTGATGCTTGACGCCGAGTATATCGTGTATGCTACTAGAAACACCGCCGCTGATATGATTTGCAGGCTCTTGGACTCGGAGAAGAATCTGTTCGTCAGGTACTGGGGGATCGTGATAGAGTCATTCGCCGCTATTGAGAACGTCCGCAGTCTCGGAGCCTCATATATCCAGCTCAATGTGTAGCCTATCGCTAGTCCCACAGATATCCAGACTTGCCCAAGTCCTAGCGCGTATATTGACGTCGGCAATCCCATCAATACCCATGCGCTCATGTCAGACGCTCCAGCTGATAAGGCCGCTACCCACGGACCCATCTTTCGGTCTCCTAAGAAATAGCCTTTCTCCGTCTGGTGCTGGTTCTTCAGGAAAAAATACACTCCGATTCCAAGCATACATACTAGATACACTATGAATACGCTTACTTCTGTCAAATTCATTGCGTGATATTTACTCCTATCCTGTAAAAAATTCCTAGCAGTTTATCACATCGCATATTTCTTCAGCAAGTTTATACTCTCCTTACTCCCTTATACG
>JAFTBT010000119.1 GCA_017455085.1 Synergistaceae bacterium | reverse complement strand
ATTGCCGGAATACTGCCAGCATCGAGTCCGGCTGAGGAGTTCGGAATGCTCATGATGGGCGAAAAACTTCGTGTGGCTATGGCTGCGACTGAATAGCAAAGGAGGCTGACACATAAACATGATACGCAGATTTATACAGAATGCAGGCTGGCCAAGAATCATTATCGCCTTGTTCCTGCTGGCGTTGTTCATAGCTGCTCCGTTCGTGGGCGTTCGGGTAGATACTTCGCTGTCGAACACTCTAGTGCGTTTCGGGATGAACGGCGTGATGGTTTTGGCGATGATCCCGATGGTGCAGGCAGGGTGCGGGCTGAACTTCGGGCTTCCGCTGGGGATAATAGCCGGACTTTTGGGGGCGACGCTGTCGATCGAGCTCAACACCGAAATCATGACGCGGCTTGTGCAATTCGCGAGTCAGTACCGGATTTCGTGGCTCACTCAGGAATTTGTGGACGCATACCAAGCTCCGATCGGGTTCATCAGCGCAATAGTGATAGCTGTACCCATAGCGGCGATTCTGGGCTGGTTCTACGGAAAGCTGTTGAACAGAGTCAAGGGCGACGAGATGATGATTGCTACGTACGTGGGATTCTCGTCCGTGTCGTTCATGTGTATAGCGTGGCTGCTGCTGCCATACAAGCATCCCTCTATGGTGTGGGGATATGCAGGTCAGGGACTCAGGACAACTATTAGCGTTGAAGGCTATTGGCTTCACATCCTGAATGACTCTCTTGCTGTGAACTTAGGGGATTACCCATCCATGCCCGAATGGATAAATCACCTGTATATTCCGACTGGGATGCTGATATTCTTTGCGGTGATGGCACTGATTGTGTGGATCTTCATGCGCACGAAAACAGGCACAGCTATTACTGCGGTGGGGTCTAATCCTGAATTTGCCCGCGCGTCAGGCGTGAACGTTGACCACATGCGCACAATAAGTGTTATGCTCTCGACAGTACTCGGTGCTATCGGAATAATCGTGTATGAGCAGAGTTTCGGGTTCATACAGTTATACATGGGGCCGTTCTACATGGCACTGCCTGCGGTTGCGTCGATACTTCTAGGGGGTGCTTCCGTCAACAAAGCCAGCATACTCAACGTAATTATTGGGACGTTCCTGTTTCAGGGAATACTCACAATGACTCCGAGCGTCATCAACAGCTACCTGCAGACGGACATGTCGGAAGTCATAAGGTTAATAGTGAGCAACGGAATGATACTCTACGCGCTCACGAGAAAGGT
The DNA here is from genome assembly GCA_017455085.1 of Synergistaceae bacterium. The sequence goes on along the minus strand of JAFTBT010000119.1, from coordinate 43,909 downwards.
GCGTGGATAAATCATGCGTAAACTTTTCGACATCATAGCAAATAACGCCGTCCCTGCGGTATTCATCATCATATCGGCGTTTGCGATACCCTTAAGCGGATATTCAGCGAGCTATCTGATTCAGGAACTCATCACCAGAATCGGGCGTAACTCGTTCCTGATTCTGTCGCTGTTGATTCCGATTATGGCAGGAATGGGCTTGAACTTCGGAATGGTTCTCGGAGCGATGGCCGGACAAATCGGATTACTCTTCATTTACGACTGGGGCATAGTCGGGATTCCTGGAATGGTGTTAGCGTGCCTGATAGGGACTCCGATCGCAATAGTACTCGGAATTTTCTGCGGTGCTGTCCTGAATCGTGCAAAGGGCCGCGAGATGGTTACGAGCTACATTCTGGGGTTCTTCATCAACGGAGTGTATCAGTTAGTGGTGCTGTACCTGATGGGCTGGGTGATCCCGATTCATAGTCCTAGCCTTTTGCTTTCACGAGGGTACGGAGTCAGGAATGCGGTGAGCCTTCTGGGAATCAGGGGAGTACTCGATAACCTGCTGCCCACAGTGATAGCCGGAACAGATGCCGCAAAACAGTTTCTCAGTGTGCAGGGAAATTCTGGGGCGTTTATCGTGATGCAGCTTCCGTTTTTGGAGGGAGCGATCCGGATTCCGCTGGGTACTCTTATCGTGATAGGGTTATTCTGTGCGTTCATAGTGTGGTTCAGGAAGACGAAGCTCGGCCAAGACATGAGGGCTATCGGGCAGAGTCAGGGAGTCTCTGACAGTGCAGGTATAGCCGTCAACAGGACGAGGATTATCGCAATAGTGATCTCTACGGTGCTTGCGTGTTACGGGCAGATAATTTACTTGCAGAATATGGGTACACTGAACACCTACAACAGCCACGATCAGGCCGGAATGTTCTCGATAGCGGCGTTGCTTATCGGAGGGGCTTCGGTCTCACGCGCAAGTATAGCGAACGTTTTTGTGGGAGTGGTGCTGTTTCACCTGATGTTTATCGTTGCACCCATAGCCGGAAAGAATCTCATAGGTGATGCGCAAATCGGAGAGTACTTCAGAGTGTTTGTGTCGTATGGGATAATCGCAATAGCCCTAGTACTTCACGCGTGGAAGCGCAATCGTGAGCATGAGGCCGCCCGCAGGAGTCTTCGGGGCAACAAAGGAGGCAGGTAGCCATGACGCAAATGACTATGACGAAAGAATATATTTTGACGGAGTATTTTGCGCTAGCTGAGAGGCTGGGAGTGAGTCCGGAGGTGCTGTGCGGAATCATAGTGCTTGCGGTGTTCGTGGTGCTGTTTCTGCTGCGGAGGATAGCGTTTTTCGGGTTCTTGATGAGGTGGCTGCAGAGGATAATAGTTGTCGGCGGACTGTGTGCGCTTGGATTCTGGCTGTTCTACATTGGGAGGGAACACCAGATATTTCTGGACAACAGGACACTCGGCGAGTACAAGGCACTGGAGCAGGTGAATGTGAGCGTGAACGGTGAAAGGCCTTCGGAACTTATGCCGAGAGAGCGTGACATGAAGAAGGCAGTCGGGCCGGAGTTTGAGCTTAGGGCAGAAGTCTTTGACGAGGACGGGAATATCACCAGCACGATCACGAAGACCATAGCGGTGAAGTGCAGCAAGGACATCATGATAAACCTGCCTGCGCTGGCGGGAGGATCTGAAGAGTTTATACTTCCTGCACCGAGATAGAGCGTGATTTTTGCGGAAGGTCTGGACTCACTCTTGGCCTTCCGTTTTTGTTGTGCTGACTTCCGTTAAAGTGTGTTGGTTTTTGCTGTACTTATCCTCGCGAGTTTTTCGCCGCCTATCACAGAAAATTGCTCCTCCAGTAAGTCAATGAAGTACCTGCAGTGATGATTCAGGTATCTTTTTTTGCTGTAGATCACGTATATCTTCAGCAGCACCGGATTACCTTTGATTGTTCATGTGATAGTGCCACCTAGCAAGCTTCATGTGTGACGTAAAACACCCCGCGAGAGCCGCATTGCACAACGGAGCCATAATCGTGGTATAGCCTGCCTTCAGGTACACATTAGGCTCATATCCTGCGTAGCTGAAACACTGAGCTATTCTCTTGCCCATCCTTCCCAATGGAGACACTATCAGGAGAACGGAAGCCGCACAAAATCCTTCATGTCTGCCCCCTCACTGAATGCCTTTGCCTTGATGGATTCAGACTCTTGGCCGTAATGTTTCCTGAGCAATTTATCCGACACGCAGAAATACACGGGGTCGTCATACGTTGCTCGGACGTTCACGCGGAGCTTTTTGTGTTCGGTGTCCACAGTAACAGCAAAGTCGACTTGATTCTTCTGCACGAGTATTTCGGAGTCGTCGCTGGTCTTGTCGATGAGGTCAATAATCACGTTAGGGTACTTTGCCGAGAATTTTTCGAGTACGTTCGGAAGGTAAGTAGTTGAAGCGCGGGGAGCTGGCAGTGAGGGTAATTTCTCCGGTGTTGCTTTGAAGGGTGTCTGCAAGAATAGCCTTGAGGTTAGTTTCTTCTTGGTGGACGTGGTGAGCGAAGTTGAGGACTTATTTTCCTGCGCTGGTGAGCTGAAGTGCTGGATACCTGTAGAATAATTTTGCGCCGTAGTATTCTTCAAGCCGCATGATGTGGTTGCTGAGAGTCTGTTGGCTGATGTGGAGGCTGTGTGCTGTACGGGTGATGTGCAAATCTCTGGCTGTCTCTGCGAAATAGTATAAGCTCTCTAGTTTCATGATATTCCCTCACAAAGATTTTTGGAGAGTATAGGATTTTCATCATGCTTCAGTTTTTAGCAGGTATAGTGATTTTGTGCGTGACTATCCCAGATTATGGCATTGTGGGCTTACAGAATAAGTTTGTGGTGAATCGCTCGGACTGCATCAGTGTATTCATCTAGGAGTGAGTGCTGTATCTGGACATTATTGTGGTGTGTTGCAGACGGAAAGTATCAGGCAAAAAATATCCCCTCAGCCAAAAACTGGGGGGATTTCTCGTTGCTTATGAGTGCTGTGAGTATTATTAGTGTCTCTTCATGAAAACCAGCAGCAAGCCCACTAAAATCGCCGTCATCCCGAAAGCAGCATTACAGCCTCCGCTAGATACTAAGCTGCCTGAAGCCGGAGTATCAGGCTCTTCAAATTTACACACAGTTACGTCCATCATTATGCCTTTGAAGCCCGTATCATAGTCATACGTAAACTTATACGGCTCTGCACTGAATGATGCCGTCCCTGTCGCGGAATCGACTCCGTTGCTATCTCGTTTCCTGCTGCGTCAAACGCCTTGAAGTTCCTGACGTTATCGGACACGGAAGCACTCTTCACCTTCACGGAAGACGCCGCACTGAGATGTTCACCTAAGGCGAAAATCTGCCCGATTGATTGCATGTACACGGTCCGTGTGTCGCAGATAAGCTCCTGAAGGCTGGCCAAGTTTTCGGCATCGAATCTCAACAGGTTGTTATTGCTTATGTTCAGCACGTTCAAAGACTCGCACCCAGCAACATTAATCTGCTCAAGCCCGCATGATGAGCAGTCCAGACTCATAAGATTCTTTCAGCCGGAAACGTTCACAGACTTCACATTTGCTCCGTGAGTGTCAAGTTTCGTGATGGAGATATTCCCCGAAAGATCAAGCTCCTCAACAGAAGCATTTTCGCCTACGGTCAACTCTTCGATGTTAGGAAGTTCATTAACCCATTCGAAGCTCTGAACGTCAGAAATTACTTCGAGCTGTGTGATACTCTGCTTTTCTTCGTCCGTCAGGTTCGCAACAACATCCGAAATGTTCACGCCGGTATCTCCGCCGCCACCAGAAGGATTGGTGTTGATAGTTATCTTCCCGTTCCCGGTCACTACAGGCTCTCTATGTGGCATAACATCAGGACTCTTGTCGGTTTTTTGAGGCTGAGGGGTAATGTTTGGGCTCACGTCTGGCGAAACATCACCGCTAATCTCCATCCACAGCGTTCACAGTCACAGAGACCTCTTTGCTGGCGTATGCGTCTAGTGCAGGCTCATCACCGGCAATAGTTACTGTCGCAAGCATCGTGATTTTCTCCGCATCCTGCGAAGTCAACGGCGTTCCTGTGAGCGTGAACTCATGCTGATAGCTGCTCTGAAGTTCTCCGGAGCTGGACATTTCACCCTCAACAGCCAGCCAGTCAGGAAAGTCAATAATCTCCATTAAGTACGCATATTCTTTGTAATCGGTATCACGAACATCGAGCGACACATCAACGTTCACCGTTGCAGCAAAAGCCTCCTTAGTGAAAGTGTATACGCAAAAAGCCGCCGCGCAAAAGTTGACCTCATACGTGGCAGTTATTGATAACTATGTGTAATAATTTGTCCGTAAAGTTTTGGGACTTCCCAGAAAAGAATAAAAAGCTAGTTAGTGGTGTGGTGTGGTGTGGTGTGCGATTTTATACGACATTCCGAGTTTGTCAAGCATGTTTCTTCCTTTACTGCAATAAATCTTTCGGTCTTTGGAGGTGAAAGTTCTAGCACATTCTTTCCGTCATTCACAGCGCAAAAAAATTACCCCCGCCAGTAAAAGCAGGAGTAACTCGTCTCGACTCCGTCAGGAATCTTCCCGATCAACAAAGATGTGGTATATCGACCGTATCGCCCGCTCAAAGTCCTCATTCAGGACTCCCACAATGATATTCAGCTCACTAGCTCCCTGATCTATCATCCGGACGTTGATTCTTGCTTCGGCTAATGCCCGGAAAATTTTTGCTGCCGTTCCTGATTGAGACTTCATGCTCCGGCCAACAACCGCTATCAGTGCGATTCCCGCCTCCACCTCCAGCGACTCAGGCACTACGAACTTTGCGATGCTCGACAAAACGTCCTGCTCGTGCTCGATGAATTTCGACTCCTGAACTATCACGGTCATTGTGTCGATTCCTGAAGGCAGATGCTCAAGCGGAATATTATTCTCTTCGAAACACTGCACAACTTTCCGGTAAAAATCAGGCTGTGAGTGCATGAGGTCCTTCGCGATGATGATTGAGCAGAAATTTTTGCGCCCTGCGATTCCCGTGATGGTGTACGGTGAACGTCTGGCGGTGTTCTCGACAATCCACGTGCCGGAGTCTTCGGGCTGGTTTGTGTTGCGGATGTTGATGGGGATTCCGGCCTTCTTGACGGGAAAAATAGCATCCTCATGCATGACGCTCGCACCCATGTAGCTCAACTCGCGCAGCTCTTTGTAGGTGATACTCTTGATGACTGCGGGCTTGCTGACGATATGCGGATCCGCCATGAGCAGGCCTGATACGTCCGTCCAGTTCTCGTAGACTCCTGCCCTGCACGCATGAGCAACTATCGAGCCGGTGATGTCCGACCCTCCCCGCGAAAAGGTTTTGACTCTGCCGTCGTGACTCGTACCGTAGAATCCTGGTATCACCGCACACGCACACCCCTCAAGTCTGGGAGCAAGCACCGAGTCCGTCTTGGCCTGGTCGAAATTCCCTGCCTCGTCGAAAAATATCACTTCCGCCGCGTCAATGAACTCATACCCCAAAAATGCCGACATCACTAACCCGTTCAGGTACTCCCCTCGTGAGGCTGTGTAGTCCTTCTCCGGAGAATGCAGCAACTTTTCCTCGATAGCGTCAAATGCTTCTGTGAGTGAGAGATTCAGACTCAAGCCCTGTATGATCTCGTTGTACCTGTCCTTGACGGCTAGAAACGGCTCGTAGAAATTTTTGCCTGACGCAGCAAGTTCATAGCACTCATACAGCAGATCCGTAACCTTCGTATCCTTGTCATGCCTTTTACCAGGAGCTGACGGCACAACATACACGCGCGACTCATCACTGCGGATGATGTCCCCGACTTTCCGGAACTGTTCAGCAGACGCAAGGGAGCTTCCGCCGAACTTCACAACCTTCTTCATCAGGCAAGCACCCGGAATTTTTCGCCTTCGGGTTTTGCTGGAGGCTCAGAGACATTTGCGGGCTGGAGGTCTGCAAAATTGTTCGGGATGTTGCGGCCGATGTTCTTTGCGCACTCGATAACATCACTGACTACTGCGCTGGCTGTGGGTAATTTTCCTGCACCCCTGCCGTAAAACATGAGGTTATCCACCTGAGTCCCATGCACCATTATTCCGTTGAAGACATCATTAACTCCGTAGAGGGAGCTGGTCTGAGGCACAAGATACGGTGCTACATGCACAGAGCCTTTCTCCGCGTCATACACTCCCAGTAACTTTATGGACATTCCGCGACTCTCAGCCATAGCGAAATCTTCAGGGGTAATGTTTGTGATTCCCTCACAGGCTACTTGCTCATACGAGTACTTTTTGCCGGAGACCAGAGACGCAAGAATCGCGATCTTCCGTGCGGTGTCATGACCCTCAACGTCCGCCGCTGGGTTACGTTCAGCAAAACCCTTGTCCTGAGCTTCACGGAGGGCTGTTGCGAAATCCTTACCGGCCTTCATGTTGGTGAGTATGTAGTTGCATGTGCCGTTAAGAATCCCCGCAATGAGGGTGATTTTCTCGTGTGCGCATGACTCACGCAGAGGACGTATGATCGGGATTCCTCCTCCTACGCTGGCCTCGAACAGGTACGAACAATTATGCTCGCGGGCTATTGCGCTGAGTTCGACACCGTAAGCGTCCACAAGCTCTTTGTTGGAGCTGCACACACTGATTCCGCGCTCAAGGGCTAAATGCGTGTAGGTGTACGCGGGTTCTTTGCCGCCCATAGTCTCACACACTACCTTTATGTCCGGATCGTTCACTATGACGTTAATATCATTCACAACGCCGGGAATGTCCCTGATGTCCAGAAAGTACTTGACGTGCAGAGTATCGCCCAACACGCGCCGAATCTCCGCAGAATTTTTCTCGATGACCTCACCGACTCCGCTGCCTATGTTTCCGTAGCCTAATATCGCAATGTTTATCATGTTATCGCCTGCCTATTTCGCCTCGATATACTTCATGTGCACAAGTAACTCCGCACACTCAACTGCTCCGCCTGCTGCACCCCTAAGAGTATTGTGTGACAGCCCGATGAATTTCCAGTCATACACCGTATCAGGACGAAGCCGCCCGATCGTTACGCCCATACCTCCGCCGTAATTCACATCAAGCGCAACTTGAGGCCTGTTATCTTCCTCGAAGTACTTGATGAACTGTGCGGGAGCTGTTGGGAGTTTTGCCTGCTGAGGGATTCCTGAAAAGGCATTGAGTTTCTCGATTAACACTTCCTTGCTGGGAGGGGCTTTGCGGAATTTCACGAAGGCTGCTGCTGTGTGGCCGTATAGTACCGGAATCCTGACGCACTGCGCGGAGATAACTGGCTCTGTCGCTGGGACTATCCGGCCGTCCTGAACATGCCCAAAAATGCGGAGGGGTTCTTTCTCGGATTTCTCTTCTTCACCGCCGATGTAGGGAATGACATTGCCGACCATTTCCGGCCAAGTGGAAAAATTCTTGCCTGCTCCTGAAATTGCCTGATAGGTCGTAACGATTGCCTCGTAGGGTTCGTATTCCTTCCATGCCGCAAAAGCAGGTGCATATGACTGAATCGAACAGTTGGGTTTTACGGCGATGAAGCCCCGTGAAGTTCCGAGACGCTTTTTCTGTGCGGAGATGACTTCTGCGTGTTCGGGGTTGATCTCCGGGATGATCATAGGCACGTCCGGAGTCCAGCGGTGCGCGGAGTTGTTGGAGACTACGGGAGTCTCGGTACGGGCGTAATCTTCCTCGATGGCTTTGATTTCGTATTTGGTCATGTTTACGGCACTGAACACGAAATCTACACTGTCTGCGATTCCCTGCACGTCATTCACGTCATGCAGCACTAGACTCTTGACGTTATCGGGTATAGGGTCATCGAGGAGCCACCTTCCGGAAACTGCCTCTGCGTAAGTTTTGCCTTTGCTGTTGGGGGAAGCTGCGAGGACTTGAACGTCAAACCACGGGTGATTGTGAAGTATCTGAATGAATCTCTGTCCTACCATACCAGTTGCGCCTAAGACTCCGACGCGTAATTTTTTCTGCAAGTCAATTCACTCCTTCGTAAACTGTCGAAAAATTTTGCATAGTATATCACTCACGCGAAATCATTATGGAGAACATACCCATTTTCACGCGTTTCATATATCATGCATGCTCATACGGAAAACATACTACTTCCCGCTATGTTATGTGAAGATACTGAAGGTGTTTTGTCAAGCATACTAGTAGAAAAAATTTCATGCCTATGTGATAATTACAACATATTTCACTCTAATGAAAGGGGTTTTTCTTCGTGAAGCTCAAACATTTCATAGCTCTATTCATTGTCGTAATGCTGTTCATCAGTTCCGGCTGCGGGTCATCACCTAGCAACAACTTCGCCACAAAACCAACAGACCAGACCGACACCAACACCGACACCAACACCGATAACCCAACAGACCAGACCGACACCAACACCGACACCAACACCAACACCGACCACACTACCACAGGCGACTACCTCACTTCAGCAGATATTGTGATCACTGAAGCTCGCACAGCTACAGGCAGCAACACCCACGCCCTCGAACTCAGCGGAGACACTGCCACATACTCACACTTGGGTATCACAAAAACAGGCGACTCCTCCGGCGAAGACTCTGACTTCTACGGCACAAACGCCGCTGTCCTCGCATCAAACGCTGCTGCTCTCACTCTCACCGACTCCCTCGTCGTGACTGACGGTGCTTACGCCAACGGAGTGTTCTCGTACGGTTCAGGCACTACCGTCAACGTCAAGGACTCCGTCATCATCACACGCTCCAACAATTCCGGCGGCATCATGACCACAGGAGGAGGCACTACTAACGCAGAAAACCTCACTATCGAGACTTCCGGAGGCTCTTCCGCAGCTATCAGGTCCGATCGCGGAGGCGGCACCGTCAACGTCAACGGAGGCAGCTACACAACTTCAGGCACAGGGTCTCCGGCAATATACTCAACTGCTGATATCACAGTAACAGGTGCATATTTAGAGTCTAAGACCGCGCAAGGTGTAGTAATCGAAGGCAAAAATTCTGTGGCTCTCGTAAATTCTCAGCTTGTCGCCAATCACAATAAGTTCAACGGCCAAGACTCAAGCTATCAGGGAATCATGATATATCAGTCAGGCTCAGGAGATGCCAGCGAAGGAAAAGGCGAGTTTGCTGTCACAGGAGGCAGCATCAAAAACGCTAAAGGTGCTGTATTCTTCGTCACCAACACCGCAGCAGATATTACCCTCAACAATACGGACATCGAGAATAACGACAGCGAAGATATTTTGCTCAGGGCAGAGTCCGCAGCTTGGGGGACGAGCGGCTCAAACGGCGGAAAAGTGAATCTCTATGCCATTGACCAGACTATCACCGGCAATATCGTAGTAGATGCTGACTCTGTCGTGAATGTATATCTCTCTAGGGATTCAGTCTTCACCGGAGAAATCAACAGCGAAAATTCCGGCGGGCAGGTATTCGTAGATGCTTCTGGTTCTTCGTGGATTCTGACCGGTGACTCACACATCGACTCCATGACCTGCAACGAGGACAGCGTAAACCTCAACGGCTATACTCTCTACGTCAACGGCACTGCCTACACTTCAGGGACAGCAAGCTCAGGCTCGGCAATAGAGATCTCTTCAGGCAGCGGAGGCGGAAATTCCGGAGAGCATTCCGGCGATGACGACAGGCCTACTCCTCCTGACGGCAACACTTCAGGCGACAACAGGCCTACTCCTCCTGACGGAAATACTCCCGGCGGAGATTCTGAGACTGACTCCGGCGACAATGATACGTCTATGAGTTTCACGAATGCTTCTTACACTACAAGCACCGTCAACGGCGTAACGTATAGGGCTTACACGAATATGGTCTATGTCTCTAAACCAGTGAATGAGACTTACCAGAGAATGAACGTGTATATCCCTGAGGACTATTTCTCAGGAGGGAGCATCAACGGCTACACTGCTACGACTGCTCCGGTGTTCATGCCTAACGGTGTAGGAGGCTACTCGAAAGCCAGCGCAATGTCACCATCAAGCTCGAACTCTCTGGGAACTGCTCTCAGCAAGGGACTCGTTGTGGCTTCACCGGCACTCAGAGGCCGCGATTCTGATTACGGGACAGCTCCGGCGTGCATAGTCGACTACAAAGCTGCTGTGAGGTTCTTGCGTACTGCTGGGCTTCCTGCCGGGAACACTGACCGAATAATTTCCAGCGGGACAAGCGCAGGAGGAGCTATCTCGGCACTTCTCGGAGCTACAGGCAACTCACCGGACTATGACGAATGGCTTGATGAACTGGGAGCTGCAAATGCTTCGGATGATATTTTCGCGGCTATGTGCTACTGCCCAATCACGAACCTAGACAATGCTGACGGTGCATATGAATGGATGTTCGGTACAGGGTCGACAGCTTCGGAAGAGCTTGCTGCGAACTTCATCACGTACATAAATTCACTTGGCCTGAGTCATAACGGGACGGGCTTAACGCTGAACTCTGACGGCACTGGATCATTCAGCACATACATGGAGAGTGTGTTAGCTGACTCTGCGACTACGGCCATAGCTTCAGGGACTAGCGTTAGTGAAAGCTGGATCACTGTCAGCGGAAATGAAGTTACTGCTGTGGATCTGTCGGCGTATGGCTCGAACAGGGACAAGAGTCAGATTCCGGCGTTCGACAGGCTGGATCTGAGTTCGGCGGAAAATATTGAGTTCGGTAATGCTCACTTCACGACCTACGGCTACACCCACAACACAGCAAGTGCTAATGCTATGGCGGACTCGGCAGTCATCAAGGCCATGAACCCGATGAACTATATCGGCTTGGCGAACACGGCCAAGTACTGGAGAATCAGGCACGGAACGAAGGACACAGATACTTCTCTGGCTGTTCCTGCGATTCTTGCGTTGAGGCTGGAGAACAGTAACTGTGATGTGGATTTTGCGGCAGCGTGGGGGTGAAAAGCACGGAGGAGATTATGACCTTGACGAGCTTTTCGAGTGGATTGATGACATCTGCAAATAATGGCTGATTGTTGATATACAGAACCTTCTGTAGAGAATTACAGAGGGTGTATTTTTTTAGGGAGGAATATTCATGAAGAAAGTACGTATAGTGATTCTTGGCCTGATGGTGTGCGTGATTTGTGCGGTGTCGTGTGAGGCATCGAGCTGTGGGAAGAATTTCTACAAGGGGCTTTCCCGAAGATTGAGCTACAACAGGACGGATTATCCTGCGCTGACTGATGAGGAGTTCGCGAATTTCCGGATGGTTTGTGTTTCGGGAATAGGTGGGGGGAAATTGTACCGGTCATCTTCGCCAGTAAGTACTTGGGGGAATCGGAATGCTATAGCAGACTCTGCGGCAAGAAGGGCAGGAGTGAAAACGTTCGTGAATCTTGCAGACACTGGGTCGTCAGTGAAGGAGCATAAGGGTTTTGGTGGGAGCTACTACTCTACGCAGAGAATCATAGCACTGGGTCTTGGGATGAAGTACCAGAGCAGTAAGTTTCGTGAGAGTCTTGCTCGTGGAGTTAGAGAGATGGCAAGAAGTGAAGGGCCGTATTTGATTCACTGTTCGCTTGGGAAGGACAGGGCTGGATATGTGTGTGGGCTGATAGAGTGCCTGATGGGAGCGAGTTTGCAGGAAGTTGTGAGTGATTATCTTGTGTCGTTTGGTAACTATTTCGGGATAAGGCAGGGTACGCGAGAATATGACTATGTAGCAGAGAATGAGATAGTGAGATTTTTGGCGGAGGCATTTGGTGTGAAGAGCGTGGACATGACGAGGATAAATCTTGCTGATGCGGCGGAGAGGTATTTTCTGGGAATAGGGGTGTCTGAGAGTGAGATTGCTGCACTGCGTGAAAACCTGAGGCCTTGACGCTATAAAAATCATGCCGAAACACACAGGAAAGTACATGTTTTACAACTACATTTACAACTACAAAAATGTATCATGAATCATGATGATTGCTGTTTTTGCGTGGCTGAGTTTGTGAATAGGATGCGTATTTTTTAGCGTTGCTATGTTCGTGATGTGAATGTATATGTGTATTTTTAGCGTAGCTGTGTTCGTGATGTGAATGTATATGCACACAAAAATTCCCCTCCTGAGTGTGAATCAAGAGGGGATTATGATTCTCGTTACTACTCTTCCCAAAGACGCTCCAGCCTGTAGAAATCTCTGCCCTTGTGGCTGAATACATGCACTACTATATCTCCGGCATCAAGCAATCTCCAGTTACTGCTCTCTCCGCCCTCAACTTTGCACTTTCTGCCCTCACGCACTAAGATTTCTTCAGCGGCATCGGTCAGAGTCTTCATGTGTACCTCAGAATTTCCCGTTACCAGCACAAAAGTATCCGCAAGGCTTCCTCGTCCCCTCAGGTCAAGCACAAGAATATCCTCGCCGTTTTTTGCCTCAAGTGCTGATGTTATGCTCTCGATCATGTTGTTCATGAAAATAGCTTCATGCTCCTTCACAAAATATTATGGATTATCATGCAGGGTATTATAGTAGAGATTGGAGATATTTTCTCAGTTTTTCGTGGTCGCTTGTTGTCAGAATCGGGATCAGTGAGTTAATTTCGTCAATGCTCTTATCCCACCACCTGAAGCGCAATAATAACTCAGTCAATTCTTCGTCAAAGCGTCTGCGGATGAGTCTTGCAGGGTTGCCGGCATACACGCAGTAAGGCTCAAGGTCAGAAGCTACTGTGCTGTTCAGGCCGATGACTGCTCCGTCACCGACATGTACGCCCGGAAGTATAGTTACGTTTTGGCCGATCCATACGTCATTGCCGATGACAGTATCGCCCTTGAGAGGCATTTGCGATGCTTGGGGTGTGTCGTGATTCCAGCAGCCGAATATGTAGAACGGATATGTAGTTGCGGCGTTGAGTTGGTGGTTCGCGCCGTTCATGACGAACTCGACACCTGCAGCGATCTGGCAGAACTTCCCGATGATGAGTTTGTCGCCTATGAAGTCGTAGTGATGGGTGACGTGTGTTTCAAAGTCCGAGTCAGCAAAGTAAGTGAAGTCCCCAACGATAATATTCTGGCGGGAGATTGTGGGTTTAATGTATGTGATATTTACGCCGTGTATCGGGAATCTTTCGGTTGGGTCTGGAATCATGAATCTCACTCCTTACAGAAAATATGTGCTTGATTCTAGCATTAATGCAGTTCACGCGTGATACACACATTCACACCACACATGACGGAAAAAGTATGCCTGCTAGCATTGAGGCATTTTACACGTGATACAATAATTTCACATCATCCCAATTTTTCACAAGGAGGCTAAGCAACAGTGAGTAATAACTTATAAACTGTCATAAAGTCTCGATATTTTGATAATCAAGAAAGGAGGTAATCCGTTTACAGTAGACTTACTTGAGTACGTGAGCTTTTATGTTTCAAGTTAATGCCGAGTAAAAATTCTTTAGCTTCTGATTCGAACACCAAGCTGGAAGCAAAATCTACCCGTACGTTAGCGGACGCGGTAAACAAGGAAAGAATCGTAAAAGTCTACAGCCTGTTTATAAGTCTTCTGTAACGGAATTACAGTAGTATGTTGAAATTATTGTGTGTCCGTAGGTTTATGCCGCTGTTCCTGACGCAGTTTTTCGGTGCGTTCAACGATAACTTCTTCAAGAGCGCGCTGATGATGCTGATAACATACCGTCTGGCTGATGCTGCAGGAGTCGACCCAAGAATCATGGTGAATGCTGCTGCTGGAGTGTTCATACTGCCGTTTTTCGTGTTTGCTCCGACAGCAAGCGACTTAGCCGACAAGTACGACCGTTCGGATTTTATGCGGTGGGTGAAGTTCGCAGAAATAGTAGTAATGTCGTGCGCATTGATGGGTTTCTGGATGGGGAACATGTGGGTGTTGATATTTGTGCTGTTCATGATGGGAGCGCAGTCAGCGTTTTTCTCACCGGCCAAGTACGGGATATTGCCTCAGCATTTGCGTGAAGATGAATTGATTGCAGGCAACGGGTTAATCCAGATGGGGACATATTTAGCGATTCTGACCGGTACGATTTCGGGAGGGCTGCTCGTTCTCAAGGACAACGGTATTTATTGGGTGGGAGGCCTCGCAGTAACTATAGCTGTTCTCGGGTGGCTGTGCAGTATGTTCATTCCGCCGACAAAGCCCATTGATCCCACACGCAAAGTATCGTTTGACCTGGTGCGCAGGACTATAGCGATGTTCCGTGAAATTGTGCCTATGAGAAAAGTATTCGGGTCTATGCTGGCGATTTCGTGGTTCTGGCTTGTAGGGTCTGTATTTCTTGCGCAGTTCTCAACGTATGCGAAACTGATACTCGGAGCGGATGAGAGTGTAGCGACGGCGTTTTTGGCGATATTCTCGTGCGGTATAGGCGTGGGGTCTATGGTGTGTGACTCTATCCTGAAGGGAAAAGTTACGGCCAAGTATGTGCCATCAGCAGCGTATGGGATAGCGATTGCGAGTACATTGCTGTGGTGGGTGAGTGACAGGCCTCCTGTTCCTGAAGGGACAGCGGTTATTGGTGCGTGGGAATTTTTCGCCCGTCCGGAGAACTGGACGATAACGGTGTGTCTGTTCATGATAGCATTCTGTGGAGGGCTGTATATAGTGCCGTTGTACGCAGTAATGCAGACGAAAGCTCCGGAAGAAAAAGTGTCGAGTGTGATAGCGTGTTCGAACATATCGGACTCGATCTTCATGGCAGTAGCGGCGTTGGGAGCGAGTGTGTTAATAGCGCAGGGAGTGAGTATTCCGCAGTTATTCCTGACGATGGGGCCGACGACATTTATTGTGGGTTTGCTTGTGGGGATACTGTAGCAAAATCAGCAGATGTTTGTTGTGAGGCTGCTTGTGGGAATCCGTGAGGCCATGCAGAAATCTTTATGCAGAATACTTTTTGCTCACCGATAGAGTTCATTCACAGCAGGGGTTCAGGAGTCAAAATCTGGGCTTCTGCTGAAATTTTTGTGTGGTCTTGCACAACGCAGTAAAATAATCTCTGTAAATACATCAACATCACGGAGGAAAATCATAATGCCGTACACGATAAAAGACATGTCACAACTTACCGGACTCCCAGCGTCAACACTGAGATACTACGACAAACAGGGCTTGCTTCCCAACCTTCAGCGAGACCAGAATAACGTGCGTATCTTCACGGAAGATGACTACCATCATTTGCGGCTGATAGAGTGCCTGAAGAGATCGGGGCTGTCGATCAAGGACATCAAGCACTTCATAGACTTGGCCGGAGACGGAGATACCGCACTGAGTGATCGTCTGGATATCTTCACGCGCAGGAGGGAGATACTGAGGAAGGAGCTTGCGGAGCTTCAGGAGGTGCTTGGCGTGATGGAGTATAAGTGCTGGTACTACGAGACTGCCTGCAAGAACGGCACAGAAAAAGGCTTGAGGGATATACCGCTGTCTGAAGTTCCGGAGCAGTTCAGGAAAGCGAAAGAGTACCTGCAAAAGAATATGCATGTTTGACAAAAATGGGGAATGTTGCTATATTTTCACGGTTGAACTTTCAGGACAAAAGGCCCCGTAGCTCAGTGGATAGAGCGACTGCCTCCTAAGCAGTAGGCCGGGTGTTCGAGTCACCCCGGGGTCGCCATTCAGTAGTGATGCTAACGCCTTCAGTTTTCACACCGCAAGATTACACACATCCATATGCACACAGAAAGATTCTACACAGGCTTCACACATCCATATGCACACAGAAGGATTCTGCACAGGCTTCACACATCCATACGCACACAGAAGGATTCTGCACAGGCTTCACACATCCATATGCACACAGAAGGATTCTGCACAGGCTTCACACATCCATATGCACACAGAAGGATTCTGCACAGGTTACACACATTAATACACATGTCAGTACATTTCTCACTCTGCCAGCCACATCGGATTATAATACTCACCAAAATACCAACACTAAGGAGACCTCTCAAAGATGCATAACTTTCTGCTCACGTTCTCGCGTAAAATTTTGCTCCCGCTCTTAGTCTTTACATGCCTGACACAGCCATCACACTCTGCCCAAATCCCAAGAGCCAACCTCGACGAATCCGAACGCTATTTCAATAATGCCTACATCCATTTTATGCGCAGGGACTACAGAGATGCACAGGTCTATCTAGATCAGGCCATCCAGCAGAATACTTACTTGGTCGACTACTACATTATGAGTGCCCTGAATCTTGGCCGCATGGGCGAAACAGACACATCCCTCTCCGCCCTCAGGAACTACCTCGAAGTCAGACCTATGGACTCTTCAGCTCCGAGAATGGCAAGAATCTTTGACGAACAGGACAGCGTTTTGCGTTCAGTGCTGGGGACTGCTCCTATACCCGTAAGCTGGCGTTATGCAGAGACCACAGTCCAAACTGAATGGAACACCGGCTACACAAGACCGTTCAGCATAAAGGGACTCGGAAAACTCAAGGCACTCGGCGAAGTAGTGAGCGTACCTGACCAGTTCGGCGACAAGATATTTATCCGGCAAGGGTCGAGAAATCTCGTGTCAGGAGCGTTTTCGTGGTCGGGGATTCTCCATGAAGTCAGCTCGCCTTCTCCGGTGATAGCCATTCCGTTAGGTGACGGGACATTTACGGTGTTCAGTGCCAACGGAGAAATCTACAGACTCCAGAATCTCGACGATGATATCAGCCGCACAGCATCTACTGACTACGTTATGACTCTGCCGTCTCTTGTGGTGTCTGACGCAGAAATCATTTCCAGTACACTCTTCGCCGTAGCTGACCCCGCAGAAAGGTGCATAGCCTTCTACTACAACAGCAATAACGGCCTCATGGTCAGACGCTGGACTCCGCCGCTGAACATCGGGGACTTGCTGTTCGAGCCGATAGCTATCGAGTCATATGCGGACTGGCTGGCTGTTGCTGACAGGGCCAACGACAGAATATATATCGTGAACATCATCAATCATGAATACTTTGACATTAGGGGAGTGCCGCTGCCTAGAGATCTTTTGTGGTCTGCTACGGGAGAGCTGTTTGTCCTGACGGAGAACGGCAGCATTTACGACTTCATGATAGACTTCGGGACACGGTCATACGCTAACCGAAATTCTGGGCCGCTGTACGAAAACATGCCTAATATCTGGTCGTTGTTCCATTCACCTGAAGGGGATATTAGCTGGCTGGAGATAGGCGCGTCAAAAATCTACAAGACAATCATGATGCCTTCACGTGAGGAAGTTCCGGGATTCTTGAGCATATACAACCCTGTTACTGCTGTGAACGTGGAGAACAATGAGAGCTTTATACTTGATGCAACGTTCATGAGTCCGTACCTGAATTATTCACACAACGCAAAAATCATAGCTCAGACTGTCTGGAACGAGCGTACTATGCGGGCAAATGTTATGTGGCAGAGACCTCAAAGGCTTGATGCGCTTCTGCTTCATGCTCCAGTGCCGAGAGGCCATGTGTTCCCGATGAACGTACGGCCTGCTCAGATCCGGAACAGCTCGGACATCCGGACAGTTTTGCCGGCGTATTGGCTGCTGCACAAGGACACCCTGACGAACATAATCGTGGACGCGTCTATCCCGATGAGCTTTGAGGATACATTGATGCTGCTGAAATTCTGTGTGCTGAATGGTCTGGAGCTGGATATATATGCGCGTGATGTGCCTTCGCTTGGGCTGACGAGAGCGAGCTATTTTACTGGAGGGAAGACTGTGTACGCGTTGGGTAATACTCTGGAGCTTCCGGTGCAGAGGACGCACATGCAGATACAGATTCCGCTGCCTATGGAGCTGTCGTCTTCCGGATATCCTGGGCGGTCGATGTTGGCGGTGTATCTTGATTCGGGGCTGATTCAGTCGAGGGCATGGATCCCGTTGTGGCCGGATATGTTCACCCAATAAACACTGTGAAAGGTGCACACACGAACACGGACACGCAAACACGGACACGTTCACGCAGTAAGTGCATACACAAAAGCCCGTCAGCTCATTCACGAACCGGCGGGCAATATTATTCTTTCGTTAGTAGATGCCGCTCACTTGGTACACTATGCCGTTAATGATCATGTCGTAGAATCTCGGCTCTGCTGCCCTCACATCCAGCTTCTCAGGGCTGAACTTCCCAGACATAGACCCCAAAAGTTTCGGCTCACCGTCAATGTTGTACACAAGCCCCTCGTCCTCCGTAAACACCACCAGATTCCGGCCGGCTCTCTCAACATTCACGAACACAAACCACAGGTCTTTTGCGGTCTTCACTTCCTTGAGGCGTTCCCACTTCGCAGCAAAATATTCCGTCTGCTCCGGAGTCAGTGCAGAGGCCTTCGGGAAAACCTTCGCACTCCTCACTATCTCCAGCCTTCTCGACTTCGGAAGCACTCCAGTCACCGTGTAGCGCATATACTCCTCCGGGTCTATAGCCCTCGCTGCCTTCACTCCCGACTTGATTCTCGCAGATCCATTCTCCTCTAGCTCCGACAGTATCGCGTTCCCGTAACGCCCAAGGTTGAACCTCGTGTATATGTAGTCGAAATCCTCAGGGTTAATCTTTCCGGTCATGAGCCGCTGATATTGATTCTCTGAGGCCAGACGATACGGATCAAGCAGCGGAGAGTTCATCAGCGCAACCAGCAATATCATGAACGCTATCGAGGCTATATTGACTTTCCCGATGGACTTCGGCCATTTCCTGAGCAGCACCGCTCCAGCATAGCCCAGTCCCCAAATTCCGGCGGTTATCGTGAGAAACATAGCCTGTATCCTGTCCGTAGTGAGTCCGTACTGCTGAATCCTGAGTCCGAGTGAGTACAGACACAGAGCAGTGTACACCGGCAGGCACAGCAGCGATGCCCTCGCAAGAAAATTCGCGTACTTGTTGGGAAATACCGGCTTCGTCCCGTCGAGATAGGCAGCATTCGCAAGTATGATCGTCCCGAACTGTAGCAGCAGCATCAATGTCGAGGCCTGTCCTGTGTCCCAGAGAGTTTTGAGTCCAGAAAACGGCAGGCACAGAATGAACGTCACCGACAGCACCGAGAAGAACGGCAGCAGCCACGACAACACCGACAGTATCCACCGGCCAAGCGAGTCTATGCCCGGGTGCTTTATCGCTACGGAGATTGATACTGCTATTGCGAAGCTCGATAACGGAATTGACGTGATAGGGTTGAAGATCAGGAACGGTACATTAGGCAGACCCACTATCTCGAAAAGAAGCCCCGCAGTTACCAGCAAACCCCAGAACACCGCGATGACTATACCCGCCTGAAACAGCAGAAATAGATTCCGGCAGAACTGGAAGAATATTTCACTGTAGGGGAATTTCCAGCTCCATGCTGCCATCCTGCATTGGAAGAACGGGATTATCAGGAACACCGCCATACTCATGCGGATCAGGTCCGATTTTTGTGAGGGGACAACGTAAAAGCTGCCTTCCGGTGTGTACAGAGACCAGAGTCTATAAATCCAGAATGCCCCCAGTGCGCACGTCAGACCAAGCAGGAAATTCGCCAGCCTCACACCCCAGTATTCCTGTGAGAGCCAGAACACGAAGGGGACGAGAAATATTATCGTCAGCGGCATACACCTAAGAGGCCCGGACGGGATCACAGCATACACCGCCAGCAATAACCCCTGAATCACCGCAGAGACTATCACCCAGATATAGCGTTTCTTGTCTGTGATGTTCATAGCGAGCTATTTCTTGTACGAGTACTTGATGCCTTTTTCGAGTGCCTGCGGAAGTGTGCGCGTGGAGAGTGTTGCGCTTCCCTGCTGGAGGTCTACCTTGTGGAGAGTCATAGGCAAGGGGAATCTGTCGAGGTCTACCAGCGGCTGAATCCTGCTCAGAGCCTTTTTCGTGACGTAGTCGGGAACGTCTAGCTTGTTGACTTTCACGACTGGGTTATTGAGCCATAATTCTTTGCCGTTTACGATCTTGAGGGGGCTCGTGATCTCTAGGAGTATATCCAGGTTGAACAGGCCTGCATTTGCTTTGTAGTAGCCTTTTCCCTGAAGGCCTTTAGGCGTAATCTTCATGGATACGTCATGCCACGTGTCGTCTTCTCCGAAAGTTTTCTCCTCGATGGCTTTGTTGATATCCCCTTCGAGGATGTGAGCGAGTGCCTGAATCTGTATAGCGTTGGTGCACTCAACATTCCCCTTTGCCCACTGTGAAGGCTCGTTGAACTGTACGCCCTTCATCCGGAACGTGAGGCGATCCATTCTGAGAGTCTCGACCATTACGCCCTTGAGTTCCATGTACAGGTCGCTGAAGTTGCCTGTGGAGTCGGGTTTGTCTGCGATAACGAGTTCTGCGGTTTCCGGCTTGAAGCGGTTGACGTAGTAGCCTAGCAGGTCATTGACTTCATCGGCACAGCATAGGCTGGAAAGTGGCAGAGTGATAAGTACAAGTGTAAGCAAAATCTTACGTGTCATAATAAATTTCATCTCCAGTGAAAAATTGTGATGCGTATTATTATAATTGAATTGCCATGAATAATAACGAGATAATCAACCAGATAAAAGACTCTCCAGACATTGCTGACATTATCAGTGTGGGATGATGCATTCACTCTGAAATATGCGCTATCATTGGGGCTAATCATGAACAATAACGAAATAATCAACCAGATAAAAGACTCCCTCGATATTGCTGACATTATCGGCGAAAGAGTCAAGCTCCGCAGAACTTCACGCGGCTTCATGGGGTTATGTCCATTCCATCAGGAGGATACCCCTTCTTTCCACATATACACAGACACGCAAAGCTACTACTGTTTCGGCTGCCACGAATCCGGAAATATCTTCAGCTACGTCATGAAGTCCGAAAATCTCGCCTTCCCCGAAGCATTGCGACTCTTGGCCGACAGAGCAGGCATAAAACTCCCCTCATACCGCCGAGAATCCACAGACACATACGCGATCATGAACATGGCCGCAAAATTCTTCGCCGACATCCTCACAAGTGACTCCGGATCATCCGCCAGAGCCTACATATCCCGCCGAAAACTTGATGCTTCAGATATAGGCCGGTACCATCTAGGCTACAGCCCAAATTCATGGGATGCCATCACAAAATTCCTCAGGAGTAGAAAAATCTCAGACAAGGACATTCTCGCCTCAGGCCTCGCACTGCAAAACTCTCGCGGCCTATACGACAGGTTCAGGGGACGGCTGATGTTCCCGATACACGACATTACGGGGAAAGTTATCGCGTTCGGAGGCAGACTCGTAGACGGAGAAGGAGCAAAGTACATCAACAGCCCTGAAAGCGGAATCTACAGCAAACGCCGGAATCTCTACCTGCTGGACATCGCGAGAAATACCATCAGCGAAAAAGGACGCTCGATTCTGGTTGAGGGATACATGGACGCATTGAGACTCCACAAGTGCGGATTCACTGAGGCTGTGGCATCTCTGGGGACATCACTCACCGCAGAACAGGCAGGATTACTCTCACGTTATGCCGCGAAATGCTACATCTGCTATGACTCTGACTCTGCTGGACAGGCCGCCGCAGTAAAAGGCATGTATGTGCTTGCTGAACACGGGCTGAGTGTCTACGTTGCGGAGATACCTGACGGGAAAGACCCGGACGAGTTTTTGTGCAGCAACCCTCCCGAAAAGTTCGAGGCAGTATTGACTTCGGCCAAGCCCCTGATCGTGAAACATGCGGAGTACCTGAAGCCCGACCTGCTGAACAGTGCAACCAGACGTGCGGCACTTGATGAGCTGTTCGCCAGCTTGAGGAGGCTGAATCCTGACGATGTGCTTGCGTGTATGGGGAGTCTCGTTGATGCCACTATGCTGCCTCAAGGGATGATAGAGCGTTACGTGTTCGGAAGTGCAGGGCCGGAGACTCAGAATCCGAAGCAGACTCCGAAACCTGAAGCCTCCCCAGCCCTCAAGGATGACCCTGAAGCGATATTCTGTGCGTTGCTCTGGAGGAATCAGGCCTGCCGAATCAGTATCAGCCCTTCTGAAGCAATGAGTATCCTGCGTACGGAACTTGCAAGAAATATAGCATCATCGATCCTGAACGAGAACGTGGAGGAGCTTGGAGTGTTGTGGCTTGAGCTCGGCGACACGGACAAGATAGGATTTATCAGCAAGGGTGAGAATCTTTGCGGGCAGGTGCAGGGCGTGGATGATGCGGAGAGATTCGCGAAGGTCTATAGTGCATTGAAGCGTGGAAGCATTGAGCGGCGTATAGCTGAGATAAACTCAATGCCTCCGGAAAAGCGCGACAAGGACGAACTGCAAGCTCTCATCATGCAGCGAGGGAAATTCTTACTGTGAGACTGTGAAGAAGCTCACCGGATATTTTGAGCCAGTAACAGCATCCCGAAGGTTTGAGGTTGCGAGTATCTCCGGCTTGCCGTCTTTCTCACGGATGAGTATTGCTCCCGGCATGGGTGAGAGTCTGGCGAGTATCTTGGCCGATTCGTCGAAGCCCGCAATCATGAACGCAGTAGCCAGCCCGTCAGCGAGTGAGCCGTCTGGAGTCACGAGAGTGGCCGAAAGCAGATCGCTCATCACGGACTCTCCGGTCTTGGGGTCGAAGAAATGGGAGTACCTTTTGCCGTCGACGACCTTGAAGCGTTCGTAGCCTCCTGAAGTGATCACGGAGCAGTCATGTACGGCGAGGGCAAGCACA
Source organism: Synergistaceae bacterium (assembly GCA_017455085.1). Next base: position 21,215 of record JAFTBT010000119.1, on the reverse strand, counting down.
GGATTTCCGTAGGGGTCTAGCGGGTTTCGTACACCGATCTTCCAGTCTGAGCCGTCCGGTTTTTTCCCGATAACGTAGATATTTCCGCCTAAGTCTATCAATCCGGAAGTTACGCCCCTGTTCGTGAAGAGTTCAGCGATTTTCTTGCTGGCATAACCTTTTGCGATCCCTCCCAAGTCCAGAACACAGCCCTTGCTCTTCAGGAATATATGCCCGTCCGAGATTTCGAGGTTATGAATTTCGCTGAGTGCTAATGCAGACTCTAGGCTCTCACGTGAAGGAATGGAGTTGTCTGCGCGGTTGATCTTCCAGAGTCTAGTTACTGCGCCGATGAGCGGGTTGAAGATACCTGATGTAGCGTCATAGAGCCTGCGAGAATCTCTGACGACCTCGACTACAGAATCGGGGACATTGACGTTTTCGACTCCTGCGTGAGAATTTATGCGTGAGATGTCGGAAGAAGGGTTATACATGGAGAGCTGGCTGTCAAGTTCTGCGAGTAGTGCATAAGCGTCATCAATGAGCTTGTCGTCTTTTGTGTAGGCGGTCATGCGGATGATGGTGTTCATAGCGAAGCCGTTGCGGGTAACTTCTGGAACTGGAGCGATGGCCCACGAGAATATGCCTGCGAGAATCAGGAGAGCTGCGACAAAATATTTGCGTTTCATGGAAATAAATCACCTCATGAGTATTATATAATTGTGCAAAAAATTAATCAGGAGGAGCGGGAACAATGGCGTATTACATCGGCGTAGACATAGGCGGTACGAATCTGAAGGCTGGAGTTGTTGACGGTCAGGGTCAGATCATCAGCGAGGCTTCAGTGCCGACAGGAGCGGATAGGCCTCAAGACGTAGTGTTGAGTGACATTCTCGGAGCGGTGATGACCTCGATAGCAGGAGCAGGAATCAGCGTGAAGGATGTCCGAGCTGTGGGAATGGGTTCGCCCGGGATGATAGACACCGAGAACGGAATAGTGATCTACAACAACAATCTGGGCTGGAAGGATTTCCACATAGGCGATAAGATGAGTACAGCACTGGGGATTCCTGCGAGGCTGGAGAACGATGCGGATGCTGCTGCGTTGGGCGAGGTAGTAGCCGGGAGTGCGAAGGGTGCGAAGAGTGCGATGATCATCACGCTTGGGACAGGAGTAGGCTCTGGGTACGTGATAGACGAGAAGATTTTCAGGGGGTGCGAGTTTGGTCATATGGTGATAGCGTACGGAGGGCGGAAGTGTACGTGCGGAAGACATGGGTGCTTTGAGGCGTATTGCTCTGCGACGGGGCTGATCAACATGACAAAGGAAGCGATTGCTGAACACCCTATGAGCACGCTTGCGGAGATAGCGAAGTCCGAGGGAGTAGTCAGTGGACACACGGTGTTTGTGGCTGCGGAACAGGGCGATTCTGTGGCGGAACACATCATTGACGAGTACACGGGATATTTGGCGTGCGGTCTGGGGAATCTGGTGAACGGACTTCAGCCGGAAGTGATTAGCATAGGCGGAGGGATAGGCAAGCAGGGAGAGAGGTTGCTGGTGCCGCTGCGTGAGAAGATGAAGCCGGAAGTGTATACGGGTCTTCCGATGCCGAAGATAGTGAGCTGTACGTTGGGGTATAAGGCGGGATTGATAGGTGCGGCGATGGCTGTGCGTGATATATAGCGAGAGCGGCCAAGTGTATGGAGGAAAAGCGGTGTCCCTTCTGGAAACGGGAGGGATATTTTTTGTGCGTGGATGTTGGTGTATGTGAATGCTGTAATGCTCTTGTGTGTTGGGATGTATGCGGTGAATGCTATTTGTGTTCTTGTGTGGTATGTACGTGTAAAAATTGTGTATGTGTAAAAATTATGTGAGTACACAAAGAAAATGGCAAGATTTTGTGTTATAATTCATTTGTTGGTAAGAATTAGCACATGGCCTTTGTGTGTAGGCTCTCTCTTGTCATTGTGATAATTATATCACATTACGAGGCCGGGCGTGAATGGTTGTGTGCAAAATTTTCACATGTGTGTTGGTTGAGTGCATGTGAAGCAAGTATTCAGCGACATTTAGCGAAAATTACGAAGGAGGAAAAAATTTATGAAGATAGCACGCAAAGGATTCACTCTTTTGGAATTGTTAGTAGTTATCGCAGTAATGGGAGTCTTGGGTGCGATGGGTATGATTTCGGGCCAAGAGGCTATGGACGTCGCGAACGCCACAACCATAGTGAGCGGATTTGAGAGTGTATCAGCCGCAATGATGATGTATTACTCCGAAGTATCGACTTCAGCGGATATAGGAGCTGAAGAGATAACAGAAGACACTATTGTTGAGGGAGTCCAAGCATATATCAAGAACGAAAATTCTGTGTCTAAAACAGCAGGAGCAGGAGTTTATAGTATTTCGATTGTGGGTGATTCTGCACCAAAATCATGGTGGCTGACTTATACATTAACTGGTGATGATACGAGGATAGGAAAAATCCTGAAGACTAAGAACACACGTTTAGGTCTGAAGAGTTCGGCAGCTGCTAACGCTACAGTTTACGACGGCAAAAAGACTGTATGCATGAAAGTCCGCTAGCCACATATGAACTAGCTTATAACCTACAACCAACCAACACACAAAAAGACCTCCCACACTTCGGGAGGCTCTTTCTTTCTCGCTAGGCTATCAGAGCTATAGCTACATCGTTCACGTTCGTCCCAGTCGGCCCAGTCATCAGCAATGCATCCACAGCCTTCAACGCATGGTACGCATCATTATTCTTCAGCACATCAGCAACACTAATACCCTTAGCCTTCAGTTTCGCCTCAGTCTGTCCGTCTACTATGCCCCCCGCCGCATCCGTCGGCCCATCCGTGCCATCACTGCCCAGAGACGCAATCACTACACCCTCCATCCCCGCAATACCCTGCGAGGCCGCAAGCGCAAACTCCTGATTCCTCCCGCCGAGTCCCTTTCCGGTCAGGTGTACTACAGTCTCTCCGCCAGCTATCACCGCACACGGAGCAGCTACCGGTCTTCCGGAAGTCCTCACCTCACGCGCTACCCCCGCCAAAAACGCACCCGCTTCACGCGCCTCACACGTCAGAGTCGTCGTCAGCACCAGAGGCGTGTACCCCTTTGCACGAGCTATCTCGCTCGCCGCCGCACACAGTGCCGTCACGCTCCCCGTGATCACTGCCGTAACGTTGTCGAGCTTCTTCGGGGTCTCCTGTGCAAGTATCTTCATGAGTTCGGGCTTCACGTTGAGGCCGTATTTTTTCACGATAGCTAGTGCTTCTTCGCTGGTGGACATGTCCGGAGCTGCAGGGCCTGAGGCTATGCTGTCGAGCCTGTCGCCGAGAACATCACTCAACACGACCATGAACACATGTGCCGGAGCGCAGAGCTGTGCGAATCTTCCGCCCTTCACGCTGGAGAGGTGTTTGCGTATGGTATTGATCTCCACTATGTCAGCACCGCAGGCGAGTAGCTGGCTTGAGATGTCCTGCATGTCCGCGAGAGTTGCGCCCTCAGCAGGAAGTTCAAACAGTGCAGAACCGCCACCGCTCACGAGGAATAATACTGTATCGTCAGGAGTGAGGCCCTTGACGTGTTCGAGGAGTGCTTTTGTGCCCTTAAGAGTGTTTTCGTCGAGTACAGGGTGTCCGGCTTCGTGGATTTCTAGGCCTGAGATGTCTCCCATAGAGTGGTCGTATTTCGTGACGACTGCTCCGGAGATGCCAGAGCCTAAAATATCACTGGCGGCCTTTGCCATTCTCCAGGCAGCTTTGCCGATGGAGGCCACTATGATTTTTCCTTTGTCCTTGCGTGAAGTGAAGGCGGGGTTATTGAGGGCTTCTCTTACTGCTGATTCGGGAAGTACAGCTTTGATTGCATCATCAATGATTGTGCGCATGTCCTGCATGAGATTGGGCATGAGTCAGATTCCTCCGTTGTTATGAATATGAATAGTTTGGGATGGGGTAATTATCTCACACTATGTACTTGTTGAGCACAGGAATATGCTTCAGGACATCAGTATAGTATGAACTCTGGCATGAGATATATCACACTGCGGGATGGAGCAGCTATCTCACACTATGTACTTATTCAGCACTGGAATGTGATTCAGGACAGCTGATATTCCGAACGAGATTATACACACTATCACGGAAATCACCGGCACAGAAAATACAGGGTTGAACGTCAGAGAGTGCAGCCCTAACTTTTGCAGGACAACTATCACTATTGCATGAACAAGAAATGCACCGAAACTATACTGCGACAATCTCCGGACAAGCATATTCTCACGTTTACAATGCCGCTTGAAGAATACAAACACTGCAATAGTTACGAATATATTGCTCTGCCAGATTTTGGGCGCTACATACACTGGATTGTAGGGCTTACCGGTAATGATTGGGACATACGCTAACATCAGGCCATTAACCGCGAAACTGCACAGGCCGGCAAAATATATCCAGCGTTCAGCTTTTGGGGTAATGTCTGCCTGATTCAGAAAGTGTCCCAGCAGAAAGAATCCAGTGAATCCAGCAGTAAAATACATGTGGAAATTCTCGCTGATCCCTCCTATCGAGCTGGCGTACTCCTCCGAAAACAGAGATACTATATCCGCGCATTCAGGCAGAATATACGTGAATATCAGCGCAAGAATCAGGAAATACTTCGTGAGAAATTCTGACTCTGCAATATGCCTGAATAACGGCAAAATCATGTACAGTCCCATGATCATGAACAAGAACCACAAGTGATAATGCCCTCTAATAAAATTATCAATTGACCGCACAATATCACGGTTATTAACATAGCTTCCGGCCGCGTATATGAACGACCAGAACACTAAAGCTGTGGCTATTCGCAGGACGTATTTGCTGTAGATTGTCTTGACTGGAATATTCTTGCCGGGCTTGAGGAATAATGCTCCGCTTATCATCACGAAAATGGGAACTGCCCACCTGACTAGAGCACCGTCATAAAAGACTAGTACCTGCCAATCGAAAACTCTCATGTTCATGATGTCGAGCTGGAATTCCGCAACATGCCTTACTATCACCGCGAAACATGCCGCCACCCGCAGAAAGTCAAAATAGTACGTCCGGTTTTCTGGTGTCATCGTGTTCGTCCTCGTTACGCATGAATGTCTAGAGCTGCTGCTTCCTGAGTATAGCCTGCTGCTTCTTCGTCTGCTGCTCTTCTGGCTTCTGCTTCCTGATCCGCTGCAAGTTTCCCGACCATAGAGTCATACAGCATCTTCCACAGCCCCGCTCCTCCGGACTGCTCGACTAGGTCATCGCTGGCCATCTCCACAGAAAGCTCCTCCATCTGCTGATACGGCCTGCCCTTGTCCGAACCGCTGATAGCCATTGCGGAGTTTCGCATATCCTTCCAGAGTTTCGCCCATAGTATGCTCTCGAACTGCTGGCATGATTCTTTGAGCTGCTTTGCCTCGTCAGTCTTGTGGACTTCTGGGGGAACTTCCTTAACGATTCTTGAGCTGCTTATACCGTTAATCATTTCTCACTGTCTCCTTCACAGAGTTGCACTATATATTTCTTTGCGGCCTCAACATCTCCGCACTTGACCACACGCGAATCTTCACGCCTCACTGTCTCCGGTGAACCTCCAGCGTCATACGTCACTACAGGTGTACCGCAGGCCTCAGCCTCAAGATTCACGGTCGGGTAGTTATCCTCATACGTCGGGTTGAAAAGCACGTCAGCGGCCGTGTATATCTCTGCTAGCTCCTGCTGATTGCTAGTCCTGTCTATGTGGATGATGCCCTCAGGCAGCGCGTCATGCTTCAGACCAACAAGCACTATTGAGAATTTTTCGGGGTTCAGAATCTCGGACAGCCTCACAAAATCCCTGATGCCCTTTCTCTGCTCCCACCTGTTGGCGACTCCAAGCACTATTTTCTTCTCAGCAAGCCCGTATCTCTCCCGAAAATCACTCACCGAAGGCCTGAAGATATTTCTGTCTATCTGGTTATGCCTGACCTCACACGGGTATTCACGCAAAAAACTCTGCGCAACTAAATCCGCAAGCCACTGTGACGGAGTTATCAGGGTCATATCCTTTACGCCGGTGAAGATTCTGCGCTTGTCCTCGTAATTTCTGTAGCTGGCATCCACAAAACTCGCAGGGTACGCATTTTTCTGCGGGCAGTGTTCACAGTGAGTCCGCCACTTTTCGCAGCCGGCAAAGGTGAAATACGCACAATGCCCCGTGAAGCTCCAGCAGTCATGCAGAGTCCAAAGCACCCGCATACTTGGCCGAGACTTGATCCACCTGAAGAGCATATCGATGTTGATGTAGTAGCCGTGAATGTTATGCAGCCACAGCAAATCAGGGTTATACTCCTCCGCCCACGCAAGAAAGCGTCTCGTTGCTCCGCGTGAAAAGAATCCGTTTCTGTCAGTGAGTCTAGTTAGCAGTGCATGAATATATATATCTGCCGTTGAGCCTATACGCACAGCATACTTCTTGTACTTTTCCGGCATATCTGGGTCTCTGCTGTAGGCGATTTTGACTTCGTGCCCTTCATGTGCGAACTTTTCCGCCTGTTCCGCCGCAATCTTGCCATGACTCCCGCGACCGCACTGTACGTTTATGAACAATACCCGCATGATTCTCACATCTCACATCGCCACGAGCTCACCGTGCAAAGCTCCCGCACGATTTATCGCCTGCAATATCTCGATCACGTCTCTCGGCCTAGCTCCCAGCGAGTTCAACACCCTCACCAGATCCCTCACTGTCGTAGTCGAAGGCATAGCAATCAGACTCCCGCCCTCTTCATCCGCAGTAATATCCGTTCGCGTAACAATGGCTGTAGTCCCTGCGCTGAGGCTCTCAGGCTGTACGACAGTTGGACTCTCTCCGACAGTAACCACTAAATTCCCGTGAGCAACTCCCACAGAGCTGATCTTCACGTTCCCGCCGAGTACAACAGTTCCGGTGCGTTCATTGATGGTAACTTTTGCGCTGGTGTCAGGCTCAATCTCAAGGTTGCCTACGTTCGCCAAAAACGCCGCTGGTGCTTGCAGATAGCCTCCCGGCAAATTCACGTCAACACGTCCAGCGTCAGGAGCATACGCAACGACTCCATAGGTCTCATTGATAGCGTCCGCGATTCTCTGTGCTGTCGTAAAATCCGGATCCCTCAGCAATAGCGCAACCTGTCCGCCCATCGTGTAGTCAGTCGGAACTTCGCGCTCAACGATTCCGCCATTGGGGACTCTCCCAGCCGTTGGGACGTTCTGAACACGTGAAGCCCCTCCGCCCTGAGCACTGCTGCCCCCGACCATCACGGGCCCTTGCGCAACAGCATACACTTGGCCGTCCGCTGCCCTGAGTGGTGCCTGAATCAGAGTCCCTCCCTGAAGACTCGAAGCATTCCCCATCGTGGCGACATTCACGTCAATATTTTGGCCTGAACGAACGTACGGAGGCAGTGTAGCAGTCAGAGCGACCACCGCGATATTACGTGTCCTTACGGATCTAGCATCGAGAGTCACGCCGAAATTCCGCATCATGTTCCGCATCATCTGGATCGCCATCTGGGAGTTGTCGCCTGTTCCGTTGAGACCGGTTACGAGTCCGATTCCGGTGAGCTGGTTGTTGCGTGCGCCCTCGACTTCGGTTATGTCCTTGATTCTGACGCTGGGATTCACGCGCGAAAAATCCATGTCCTGCAAGTTCACTGCCGCAAAAACTTCACCGCAGGCCAAGAACATAAACACTACTGCACAAAAAATCTTTCTCATGCCTAAAACACCGCCTGTAGTATCTGGCTGATAATGCCCGGTCTCTGTGTACGTGTGAGAATCCCGCGACCCTTCACCGAAATTTCCGCATTGGCCACTAACTGGCTGCTTATCTGGTTATCCGCGTTGACATCCTGAGGACGAATCACTCCCGCAAGCTGGAGCTGCAATGTCTCCTCACTGGTGCGAATGTCCCTCGTTCCCTCAATCACTAGATTCCCGTTTGGGAGTACCTCCGTAACCAGACATGCGAGAGTCGCAGTAGCGTGGTGTTTGCGTTCAGAGCTTCCGTCTCCTGTCGCGGAGTTAGCGGTCGTGAACGTCAAGCCCCGTATGAACTTCAGGATGCCCGTACCGTCTTGGCCGTTGTTGACGTTTGCGTTGCTGGTCTTGGTGACGTCCATAGTGGCCTCGTCCTTCGCGTCAGTACGTTCGTCCACAATCACGGTGATAACGTCCCCGACTCTGCCGGGCCTAGCGTCAGCGAACCAGTTTGTGTTGTCGTTCCAGAGCGACCCTGCAAAAGCATTCCCCGCAGCAAGCAATAGCATTACTGCACACAATAATTTTCTGTTCATGATATGCACCTCCTGAAAAATTTACTCTACCTGAACTTCTACAGTGTTTTCGTTGATGATTTTTGCCCTGAGAGTTACGCGCCTGTCGTCAGCACGCCTAACCTTCACCCAGTCTCCGGGCTTTCCGTCCTCAAGCAAGACCCCGTCAGCAGTGACTCTGACTCCTCCCAAACGAGCAACTATTTTCACCTGTCGGCCTCGTTTGACGACACTGGAGCTTGTTATGTCGCGCAAGGGTATCGGTTCTCCCTGCTTGATGTTCCTGTTGACTGTGAAGCCTGTGATTTCTGCGGGACTGGATGCGTACATTCCTGGACGAGTGATTTTTACGGGTCTGGTAATGACGTTACCGGCGGTGATTCTGTTGCCCTTCTTGATGTTGCGTGAGGCTATGACTGCGTTTTGCGTCCATGTGAGTCTGACGTTTACGGGTCTGATTCTGCCTGAAGAGTCCTGAAACCTGAGAGTGAGTCCCGAAGTTCCTGGAATTATGCTCGATGGATCTACCAGCCTTCCGTCCGGAATTGGTGAGTTTGCGGAAACTTCTACGTTGCCTTCCCACGATGCGAGGGATTTTATGAGGGGAGCGAGGCTTGATGGAGTACGAGGCTGTGAGGCTTCTGACTCCGTAAAATTTCCCTCATACGCTGGAGCTTCGATTCTGGAACGTTGCGGCATGTATAACTCTATGCGTGCGTCACTGGCTTCGCTGTCCTGAATCGCGCGGAGTACCTCGTTGCGGGTGAGAGTATTGTTGTCGGCAAACACCTGAACTTTCGAGAGAGTATTACGTGTTCGGAGCTTTCCGCCTGTGATTTTGGCGATCTGTCCGAGCGTGAAAGAGTCTCCCTGAGCGTAAATGACTTCGGGGATCTGAATCTTGATGTTCTGTGCTGACTCTGCAAAGCCCGCATAGCAAAACAGGAGCATCAACACTAGACACTCCTGCAACAAAATTTTACGAGGCATGATATTAGCGTTTGAGGCCGTTAGCGATTCTGAGCAAATCATCGGCGGTCTGGATACCCTTTGAGTTTGCTTCGTAGGCTCTCTGTGCAACGATCATCTCGACCATTTCCTCGACAACCTGAACGTTCGACATCTCTATGACATTCTGCCTGACTTGGGGCATACCTTCCTCGCCGGGAACTCCTACGATGGGTTCACCGCTGGCTGGAGTCTCGACGAAGAGCCTATCACCTACTGCGCGAAGGCCTGAAGGGTTGATGAATCTGGCGAGCTCGATCTGTCCGAGTTCCTGAAGTGCGGTTTCGTTGCCGATTCTGACGCTGACGACTCCTGTGGGTGAGAGCTGGATTTCCTGTGCGTCATTGGGGATGGTGATTGCGGGTTCGAGCAAATAGCCGTCTTCGTTGACGATCTGGCCTTGGTCGTCGATCTGCCAAGAGCCTCCGCGAGTGTAGCCGATTCTGCCGTTGCCTAGATTGACCTGAAAGTAGCCGTTGTCGTCGATGATAGCCCAGTCGAGTGGGCCGTCAGTGATCTGGAAATTTCCCTGTACCATGAAGCTGGGAGTGGCAGTGACGCGTGTTCCGAGTCCGACCTGAACGCCTGTAGGGACGACGGAGCCGCCTTCGATGGGTGCGCCGGGTTCGCGATAAATCTGGTACATGAGGTCCTCGAAGTCTGCGCGACGTTTTTTGTAGCCTTGGGTGTTGACGTTGGCGAGGTTGTGTGTGACCACGTCAAGGTGAGTTTGCTGGGCGATCATACCTGACGCGCTGGTCCATAGTGAACGTAACATGAATAATTTTCCGTTATAGAAGACTTATAAAAAGTTGGTAACTTTCCTCGAAAAACTAACTTTTACGCTTCCTTCCTTGTTCATTGCGTCCGTTTTTGCGATGTTCTGCTACTCACGTTTACGTAACGCTCCGAAGGCTCTTTTCGCGAGCTTTCCCGCTAACGTACGGGTAGAAATGCTTCCCGCTTGTTTTTCGCATCAGAAGCTAAAAAAATTTTATCCGATATTAACTCGAAACATAAAAGCTAATTTACTCAAGCAAGTCTCCTGTAAACGGCTTACCTCCTTTCTGGGTTATAAAAATGTTGAAATGTTATAAGAGTTTATAAGGTTTTGTTAGCTGTTAATTAGCCTCCTTTAGATATTTTTTGGGGGCGGGTGGGTGGGATTGTTAAACGTGAAGGCATACCGAACGTTTAACACTTACATAAAAATGCGATAACCTCCCGTGAATGCTGACTGACGCAAGTGCAGTAACCTCCCGTGAATAGTGCCTGTCTGACGCAACCGCCGCGATACTTTCTCGTAAATGCCGTCTGACGTAATCAACTCCGTAACATCTCCGTGAATGCTGACTGACGTAAGCGCAGTAAAATTCTCGTGAATAGTGCCTGTCTGACATAATCAACTCCGTAACATCTCCGTGAATGCTGCTTAACGTAATTAATGCTGTAACATCCACGTGAATGCTCTCAATTCATGAAATAGCTTGCACACATTATCGTGAATATTGCCACTGCACAGCACATTCATATCACTGTGACTACTCTCAGCACTTGAGTATGTATTCACTCACACACCACCGCTATTTCTGCTTATCCTCTGCTGAATGCCGTCACTAGCCGACTCGTCATCTCGTCATGCGTCATCAACGCCTTCGATGCACCCTCGTAGATCCTCTGCGCCTCTATCATCCGCGCCATCTCCGTCACTACTTCCACGTTCGACATCTCCAACGCTCCAGACCAGATACGCACATTCTCAAGCTGTTCCGCTTCTCCTGACTGCTCCGTAGGTGTCAGCAAATTCCTCGATATGTGCCGCATATACGTCGGATTCTCAAAGTTGAACACCGCCACCTTCCCGACTACATTCCCGTCCGCAATGAACTGCCCCGAAGGATTCACTTCTATCTGCGACGCTCTCCCCACGTTAATAGCTCCTCCTTCTCCCTGAAGCATAAGGCCGTTCGGAGTCACTACATTTCCGTTGCTGTCCAGCTCAAAATTGCCTTCACGCGTGTAAAAAGTGTTGTCGTTTTCGTCAGCCACCGCAAAAAATCCTTGACCGTCTATCGCAATGTCTAACGGACTCTCCGTCGTCTTCAGCACTCCCGGAAACGTATCCATAACGTCCTCAGAAAACACCGCCGCCAACGAAAGACCTCCGATAATTTCCCGGCCCTTGAACGGCATATCAGCAGGCAAAATCGTAGTAATCTTCGTCTCTCCATCCTCGCTGACCTTCTCAATCCTGTCCATCAGCGCAGAAAAGTCCGAAGTTGCACTAATCCTCCGCTTATAGCCGGGTGTGTCCACGTTCGCAAGATTATTCGTGATTACGTCTAGGTGAGTTTCCTGCACCAGCATTCCCGATGCAGCTTCGTATATTCCTCTGTTCATGTCCCTATGCCTTTCTCTCTAGTAGTGCTTACGACTCGAACGCTTCAGGTTCACTAGCATGGAGCTTTTTCCTGAGCCACGCAGCTTGTCGATCTCAACAAGTGCCTTCCCTGTTCCCAACGCTACACACTCCATCGGGTTATCCGCCGTGAAACAGTTTATGCCTGTCTGCTGTGCTATGAGTTCTGGCAATCCGTGCAGCAATGCTCCTCCGCCGGTCAGCACTATTCCTCTATCAATAATATCGGCCGATAATTCCGGAGGTGTTTGCTCCAAAACGTTGCGTATCCCGTCAATCAACGTCTGAATCATCTCGCCAATCGCCATATTCACCGCCGAACTAGTTACCTCGATTTGACGCGGGAGTCCCTGCACTAAGTCCCTGCCCTTCACAATCATTCTCTCGTCCTGCTCTAGGGGTATGCATGTCCCGATAACTATCTTCAAGTTTTCTGCGGTCTGGTCTCCGATAGCTAGGTTATACTGTCTTCGCAGGTAACGCATAATCCCCTCGTCGAACTTGTCCCCGCCTATACGCAAAGACCTCGACACTACCACGCCTCCCAGCGAAATCACAGCAATATCCGTAGTTCCTCCGCCGATGTCCACTAACATTTTTCCTCTGGCTTCCTCGACCTTCAGGTTTGCCCCGATAGCCGCCGCCATAGGTTCCTCAATCAGGTATGCCTCACGCGCTCCGACCTCTATAGCTGCCTCAAGCACCGCACGCCTCTCAACGTCAGTAGCTCCGGACGGTACGCATATCATAGTCCTGTACCTGAAGAACTTTTGCGAACCCTTCGTGACGCGCCGCATGAAGTGCTGCAACATCGCTTCAGTCATCGCGTAATTCGCTATCACTCCGTCACGCAACGGCCTCACAGAAACTATACTGCCTGGCGTTCTGCCCACCATGCTCTTGGCCTCGTAGCCCACCGCTAAAATATCTCCGCTGTCCTGATCCACCGCCACCACTGAAGGCTCACGCAGCACTACTCCGTGATTCTTCTCGTAAATCAAGACCGTAGCAGTCCCCAAATCTATACCTATATCAGTTCCGAACAAATTTCTTCACCCCCGCAAAAATCACCAGCATCATCACCGCAAATACCCCCGAAGTTCCTGCATTACACCCGCTCGAAGATCCCCCGTCACTCTGCGGCTTAGTTGTACCATGTTTCCAGATTAAGCACTCGGAATTAATCTCGGTCTCGCCTACAACATCAAGGTCAATATATCCGGTAATATTGACTTTTCCCGAAGTCGCGGAAGTCAACGTAATCTTGTAGTTCAGGCCGTCAACTCTAGGCTGTACAGGAAGCTCATACGGATAATTTGCGGACGGTACACGTTCAGGAACAGGCACAGGGATTCGGATTCCGTTGGGTATGCGTTCACTCCACGCACGAATGTCCAGATTTGTGGCCGTAATCGTCAGGTTAATATCGTAGCCGGTCAAGAATCTCACATCTCCGCTGAGAACATCAGCCCTGTCCGCGTATTCCTGCCTCACTAGATCCCTGCTCACTGCGTCATCAAGAATCTCCTGCGTTGTTGCTGTCGTGAGAATCATGTATCCGTCAAGCTCAAGGCTCACGCGCAGAAATTCCTTCTCAACAAATCCGTCTCCATCTATATCCCAGAGTCCGGCTATGTCGTACTCCTCACCTATTGCTGAAACACTGCCCAGCACTACAAACATGCAGGCCAGTACAAATTTCTTCATCATTCTTTGCGTTCACACTCCGTTCTGATTCTGTTGATCCTTCCGGCCAAGAAACCGGCTCCGAATCCGTTATCGATATTCACTACACTTACTCCGCTAGCACACGAGTTCAGCATCGCCAATAATGCCGACACTCCTCCGAACGACGCACCATAACCCACACTTGTTGGGACAGCTATTACCGGACAGTCCGCCAGGCCTCCTAGTACGCTCGCAAGTGCGCCCTCCATACCTGCGACGGCGATAATCACTCCTGCGCTCATGATCTCGTCAATGTGCGCCAAGACTCTGTGAAGCCCAGCGACTCCGACATCATAGAGACGTTTGACGTGATTCCCCAAAAATTCCGCAGTGAGTGCTGCCTCTTCAGCCACAGGAATATCGCTCGTGCCTCCGGTAGCTACTACGATGAAGCTATGGCCTTGAGGTTCGGGAAGTGTTCCGGAAATGGCGGCGTGTGCTTCAGGGTAGTAGTTCACCTCACAGCCCAAACGTACAAGTTCTTCGTACGACTCACGTGATAGTCTGGTGATGAGTATGGCTTTCTCGTGGTGTGAGCGCATGACGGAGAGGATGCCTGCGATCTGTTCGGGAGTCTTTCCTGCGCCGTAAATGACTTCACTGACACCCTGCCGTAACTTTCTGTGCAGGTCGATTTTTGCATAGCCTATATCCTCAAATGGAGCTTCTTTGAGTCGGAGATATGCCTCGTCTAACGTAATAATATTATTCTGGAAGTCATGAAGTATCTGCTTGATGTCATTCATGAAAAAAATTTCTCACCTCTGGATGCGCAAAATGATAACACACCCAGTACTCTTAATACACACACCCGTTAATATGCAGACCATTTCCCGTGATACACATGCTGTTAGTGTGCAGAGCCGTTCACATGATACACACGCCCTTATTTTGTTGAGAGACACACCGCCTCACTAATATATGGGTCCGAAATATGACTCGTCTTGTTTTACACGCTCCCGATAAAAGATTACCTGCCTGACTATCGCCATCGGAGGGCCTTTGCGGAGTTTTTCCTTCATCTCGTTGACGCACTCAGGCATCCCCTGAAAGACTACTTCCACTCTTCCGTCCGGGAGATTCTCAACGCTTCCGGTGAGGCCGAGCCTTTCTGCCTGTTCGAACGCCCAATAACGATAACCCACATGCTGAACCCGCCCCGACACTATAGCGCGTACACGGATAAATTTGCTTGTATCTTCATAATTCATAGCCATCCCCCCAAAAATCTATGAGCTGGTGTGTAATTTTTTCACACGTTCTGCTGAAGGTATATTTTGTCTGCAAAAGTTTCTGCACCAATGCTCCACACAATGCATAAGAGAAATTCATTGCCATACCTCCGAATCTATGAGCTGCCTCGTAACTTTTCCTGCCCAGTCGTGATTGCTTGCTGGTGATGCCGGACTGGGATGAAGTATCTTCACCACTCTCACGCCCCATTCTTCAGCACTAACGCCCAAATCTTCAGCTTGCGCGCTCCGTTCCTCAGTTCTATCACCAAATGCCTCAACTGCTCTCTTAGCCGCAAAAGTCCCTATACCTACCACGAACTCAGGCCGGAGAGTCTCGACCACCCCACGCAAACACGAATCACACACCGAGAATAATGCTGCCCTGTCTGTTTTTGGGAGCCTGTCCGGAGTGAGATTCCTGCCGTCAGCGATGAACAATAACGGGCAATAATTCAGCACTATGTTTTCACGGAAGAATGCTCCAGAGTCTCCGAAACGTTCACGAAACAGCCCCCAGAGTCTCCGGCCGCTGACCTCTGAACGTGTACACTGAAGGCCAGTGATTGGGTATGAGGTGTGTGTATTTTTCGGAGAGGTGATGCGGATCTCGTGGATGCCGAGAAAGTTCCTGACTGCATCGATTTCGCCGAATGGGACTCCGGTTTGAGCCATGCCCCAAGGTCCGGGGTTCATGCCGAGAAAAATCACTCTGGGCTGCTCCGGAGATTTGGCCAAGTACTGGGAGAAGCCGTGCCAAGCGTAACGCAAGGGGTTGTAGACGTGAGAGACCGGAAGGGAGAAATGCAGAGCCTCCACGTCATCAGCAAGACGAGCATAGAGATTAATAATGTGTGAATTTGTCATGATGGGTATATTTTACGCGAAAAGGACAAAAAAATTCCCCTGAATATTCACAGGGGAGTTATAGGTTAATCAATGTCTTCATGATGGCGGATTTTGCGCTTTAACCGCCTGACTGCCTTATAGCTTGACGGTGATACATGCTTCCAGAAGGATTTTATGCGTGAAGGGATACTCTCGATGAACTCAAACAGCTTGTAGGTCCACAGTGAATTGCGTGCCCAAGTTGTCCGCCAGAAATTATAATACGCTGTCTTGTGCTCAACTATGCCATGCTGATACTTTATTGCATGCTCAAAAAATGCTGCATACTCAGGGTAATACTTGCCGATGATATTTCTGATGTCGCCCAAATCTCTCGGAAGTATGGGAGTAGCATTCGGGAAAACTTTCTTGTCAAACACTCCAGACATTGCTGCCCACGGACATAACAGGCTCTCGAACAAGTTACCGGCATATTTTACAGTGTCGTCAATAACGTGGAAAGCTCCTATATTCGAGAAATGGGGTATAGAGTTTTCTTCAGGAGCAGGCATGATTTTAGCGTCAGATACCACATGACCATAAAGATAACGGCAGGCTAAATCTTCCTCACGGCCGGGTAGATATGGCAGAGAAACATCATGCAGCACCACCCACGAGTCGCGCTTCATGAACGGCAGTATGCACAAGAAATTCAGCGTCTCCCACGGGTGAATATGCGCAGTATCCAGTACAAGAAGGTCAATATCTCCGCCGATACGCTCAATGAAACGCGAAATATCTCCTCCTCTGTAGACAGTCCATTTGTCTTTGAGGTGAGCAAACTGTTCATCGACTAAGTAGCCGGAAAGTTTATCTATGTTTCCGCCGTAAAATTTTTCACAGTAATCTACGGAAATTAATCGTGATGAGGGTAAATCTTTTATTGCGTTGAGGATGATTGCTGAACCGCCGCCGTGTGCTATACCTACTTCAAGAATCTTTGTCGGCTTGAGATAACGTACCATGCCGTTGAGAAAATACTTCTCTGTCTTTGCCATCTGTGAATACCTGTTGACGATACCAAAAATTTCGTCAAGATATTCATGTTCGTACTCCTCAAATTTTATTTGGGCACAATTCGTCCTGAGTCCTGAGTCCTGAGTCGTGAGTCCTGAGTCCTGAGTCCATTATGGAGGTCATATCTATTTTGTCAACCGCCTTTCTGTGAATTTTTCAGAGTATATCACAAAAAAATGCCCCCTCTGAATTTTAAGGGGAACACTAATTGAGTTCACATGTCTTATTTGTGAAGAAGGTCGCTAATTACCTCACCAAGAATACGTATACCCTTGTCGATTATTTTATCGGAGAAGCTGGCAAAATTAAGCCTAATAGTATTCACATTGCGCTCGTACTCATAAAACGGGTCGCCGGCAATTACTGCAACACCTTTTTCGAAAGCCGCTGCCTGAACATCAAGACCTCTCACTCCTTCGGGAAGCCTTATCCACATAAACATACCTCCTTCGGGTTTGTTGACGTGCGTGCCCTCAGGAAAGTATTTCTCGATACACGCGAGCATGAACTCAGCATTGTGTTTATACAGCTTACAGGTCTCTGCAATCTGCTCATCAAAATCGTTGTCTTTCAGGTATTGATAGATTACCATCTGACCAAACACATTTGTGTGCATATCCATAGCTGACTTACGTGCAAGCATCTTGTCATACATATCTTTACGCTTACAGACAATCCAGCCTATACGCATACCGGGTGAGACGGTTTTAGAGAAAGTTCCGAGCATACAGCACTGTTCACCGAGATAGTTCGTAAAACTTTTCCCTGCCCTGCCCTCAAAACGGAGAGCCTCATAGGGGTTATCTTCCAGAACTATAGCATTGCTTTTCTGCATAACCTTCGCAACTGCTTCACGTACTCCATCAGAATATGTGATACCCGTAGGATTCTGGAAGTTGGGAATCATGTATACGAACTGAGGGGACGTTTCTGCTATTTTTTCTTCGAGCTGTGCGACATCGATACCGTCTTTGTTGAGATTTACCGGTACAATCACAGGGTCGTAAAGGTGAAAGACTTGTAACGCTGCAAAATAACTCGGGTTCTCAACAATGATCTTATCTCCCGGGTCAATCATGACGGCTGAGAAAATATCCAGAGCCTGCTGTGATCCGTTAGTAATAATAATCTCAGATATATCAACATCAATCCCACGCTGCCTGTAGCGTTCGGCGATAAATTCGCGCAGAGGTGCATAACCTTTAGCACCACTGTACTGAAGAGCCATAACACCGCGTTTTCTCATTACTTTGTCAGCAGCGGCCTCCATTGCCTTGATAGGGAATGAACGTGTGTTAGGCATACCTCCGCCTAAGTTGATGATTGAGGGGTCTGCGTTTGCTTCCAGAATAGTGGCAAGAAAATCGGCGGGGAAATTAGGTTTTGCCATCCTTTGAGAGATTTTAACTGGTTTCACTGAAATATATTCCTTTCTTATGAACTGCTTTAAGTGGGAAAAGCTAGGGATTAGGGAATAGGGGGTGTAAATTGCTCTTCCCTATACCCTGCACCCTATATCTATACCCTGTGTATTACTTCCACAGTTCCCATTTCGACTGATCCGTGTGCAACAAGTGATGCGACTTTTCACCAAGCGGCGCACCCAAATACTCAGCATAGCACTGCTTAATCGAGGGGTTCTCGTGCGAAAATCTCAGGTTCATAGCCCTGTCCATGTCCAGCAAGATTCTTCCTCTGCCTTCGCCGAGTTCTTGGCCTTCCTCTATGGGCTGGCCTCCGCCTCCTGCGCACCCCGTCGGACACGCCATGCACTCGATAAAATCATACTGTGCCTTTCCGCTCCAAACGTCCTCGCACAGTTTACGGATGTTCCCCAAACCGTGAACTACTGCGATCCTCAGGTTCGTACCCTCAATCTCAAACGTTGCTTCCTTGAAACCGTCATAGTCCCTCACATACCGGAAAGCATTCGGGTCTGGGTTCTTGCCCGTCACGAAGTAGTATGCTGTGCGTAAAGCTGCCTCCATGACTCCGCCGGTCGTCCCGAAAATGTGTCCTGCTCCTGATGCTGTGCCGAGCGGTGCGTCAAATTCCGACTCCTCCAGTGCTTTCACGTCTATTCCTTCGGACTTGATGAGCCTGTTCAACTCTCTGACCGTCAAGACCACATCAACGTCTCTAGCTCCGGAGCTGTTCATGCACTCAACATCGCACTCGTACTTTTTCGCGGTGCAGGGCATGAATGACACATGATATATCTTGTCCGGCTCAACACCCAGAATCTGCGCGTACCAGCTCTTGATGATCGCTCCAAACATCTGCTGCGGAGACTTCGCACTCGAAAGCTGAGGCACCAAATCCGGAAACGCCATCTTCACGAATCTCACCCAGCCAGGACAGCATGACGTGAACATCGGGAACTTCACTGGCTTTCCTGCAAGTGAGGCCTTGAGTTTCTCCACGAACTCACTGGCTTCCTCCATGATGGTCAAGTCCGCCGAAAAATCCGTGTCGAATACGTAATCAAACCCCACTGCGCGCAAAGCACTCGCAAGACGATTCTGTGAGGCTTCAGCATGAGTCAGGCCTAACTTTTCCCCCCAAGACGTTCTGACTGCCGGAGCCACCGACGCAATCATGATCTTATCGCCCGCCGCAAAAGCATCACGGACTTTCTGGGTGTCGTCGCGCTCTACCAAAGCACCAACCGGGCAATGCGTTATACACTGTCCGCAGACTGTGCAGTCAACTTCGGTGATGTTCTTCCCGCCGGTTACGTCTACTGTAGTGCGTGAGCCGGTCTTGGCGATGTCCCACACATGCATAGCCTGTACCTTGTCGCAGATCTGTACACAGCGCATACACTTGATGCACTTGCTGGCGTTGCGGATCAGCGGAAAATCTGTGTTCCACTCAAACGCGGCTATGTCCTCATGATACGGGAATGTGTTAATGCCCAAGTCATTGGCCGTAGTCTGAAGCTCACAATTCCCAGAACGTACACACTCCGCGCACCGAGCATTATGCTGTGAGAGTATCAGCTCAACGTTAATTCTTCTGGCCTGACGCGCTTTAGGGCTGTTCGTGAGAATCTTCATGCCCTCCTGTACGATCGTGTTGCAGGAGGATACTAGCCTGTCCTGCCCCTCAATCTCGACCACACAGACGCGGCAAGCTCCGATCTCGTTTACTTTCTTCAGGTAGCACAGATGCGGAATAGTTATGTGATTGAGTTTAGCGGCCTCAAGTATCGTAGTGTTCTCTGGGACTTGAATCGCCTTGCCGTTAATCGTTGCGTTTACCATTCGAATTCACGCCCCTCTCTGAATTTTCCGAAGCCGTAATAGTCGCACCGTAAGCACCTGTTACTTTCCTGCTCCATTTCTTCCTGAGTCATGCCCTTTTCGACTAGCTTGAAGTCATGTACGCGCTCATCAATAGGACGCTCACGCATTTTGACTCTTCCGCAAGCAGGCCTGTTGTGTGGCACAGGATCAGGAATCTCCACAGGAATCGTAATCGGGTGGTGGAAGCCTAAATACTCGTCAATGTTCGCCGCCGCAACTTTACCCGCAGCGATGGCACGAATCACTGTAGCCGGTCCGGAGACGCAATCCCCACCGGAAAATACTCCTGCCATGTTTTCGCCCTTGACCTGTTCGCTGTCGAACGCCTCAATGCATCCCCACTTCACGGCAATTCCTGATTCTTCGAAATTATGGCTGTCGATTCCCTGACCTATAGCCACAACAACAATATCTGCCTCAATGCGAATCGGCTCAGCTGTTGCGTCTTTGGGTGCAGGTCTTCCGCCCTTGATGTTGCTAATCATCTGCTGCTTGACCCACAGGGCTTTTGCTTTTCCGTCCTCAACCTCAACCTTCAGCGGTGCAGCGAGTTCCAGAATCTCACAGCCTTCTACTTCGGTGGCCTCTACTTCCTCAGCCAGAGCAGTCATGTCGTCCTTGCGCCTGCGGTAAGCCAGAGTAACCTTGTCAGCGTTGAGCCTGAGTGAAGACCTTGCGCAGTCCATAGCAACATTTCCGCCGCCGACAACTACGACTTTTTTGCCCCTGAAGTCCGGATAATCATCATCACCGATTCTGCGGAGAAGCTCAACTGCGGACATAACACCCTCTGCGTCCTCGCCGGGTATACGCAGGGATTTATCAGTGTGCGCACCGATTGCGATATATACAGCGTCGAACTCCTCACGAAGTTTTGAGAGCGGGTAATCTTTTCCGCCGATGGATACTTCTTTGTGAACCTTAATATCTCCAGCGGTTAAGAGTGTCTCGATTTCCTCATGCAGTACTTCTCTGGGCAGACGATACGAAGGGATTCCGTAGCGTAACATTCCGCCGAGACGTTTGCGCTGCTCGAATATCTCCACGCTGTGCCCCATCATGCCGAGATAGTATGCTGCACTGATTCCGCTGGGGCCTCCTCCTACGATAGCAACTTTCTTGCCGGTAGCAGGAGCGGGCTTTTCTCCGTCACGATACACTGGGACGTGTCCGGCATGGTCAATTGCGTAGAGTTTCAGGCCGCGAATATTGATAGCGTCGTCGACCATTCTTCTGCGGCATTTGTTCTCGCAGGGGTGTTCGCAGACCATAGCGCAGACTGACGGGAAGGGGTTAT
>JAFTBT010000118.1 GCA_017455085.1 Synergistaceae bacterium | reverse complement strand
GAGATATAAATCAGAATAGGCTATAATATGCTCAATTTCACAAATAAATTCAAAACATGCATATATTTTTACAGGGAGGGAGATTAGTATTTTATGGCCGGTATGGATAAACTTGTCGCTCTAGTGAATAGTTTTGCGTCGTCATTGCTGTCCGTAGGGCGGGAGGTAGGGCTGAATATCACCCTCAACAAGTCAAAAGTCTCACAGGGTATCAAGGTAGAGAATATCTGTACAACTGCCCTAATCGGAGTCGTAGGCGTAGGGTCTCGCGGAACAGTGAACATCATGCTGAATCAGGACGGTTTCAACAATATCATCACAGCAATGTCCTTCGGGGCAATCGCTCCGGTTCTCGGCGAAGATGTCTCAATGAGCGTAATCGGTGAGCTGTCGAACATGATCGGAGGCCGCGCATTAGTTCAGAGTGCTTTGGGAACAGTTGACGTAACACCTCCGCAGTTGATCATAGGCGAGAATATCAAGAACGTTACTAGCGAAGAAAACGGTATGAGAAGTTTCACGCTGCCGTTCGAGCTTCAGCCTTCAGGAGGTCTTTATCTGGTACTGTCATTCAAGATTGACTAGCCTGTAAACATATCAATAACTATATGAAAATGGACGGTTCTGGTCTGAATGGGCCGGAGCCGTTTTTCTTTAAGAGCAGTATAACGGGAGGAATATTATTCATGAAGAAAGCAGCATATGTAGTTGTTGCCGCGAAGAAAATACTGTGTGCATTCTTGGCAGCATGTATCTTAGCGTTCAGTCCCTTCGCCGGAGAAGCAGGTGTAGTACTCGTACTCTCTGGAGGCGGCACGAAAGGCTTCGCTCATCTGGGAGTGATGGAGGTCCTCGAAGAAAACGGAGTCCCCATCATCGGCATAGTGGGCACAAGCATGGGCTCAATCATGGGAGCACTCAGAGCATCAGGCTACTCCACGAAGGACATTCGCGGAATCTTGAGGAAGCTGGATCTTCCGAGCCTACTCAGCGAAAACACAGGCCCCATGTTCGTGTTCACCGGCAACGACAGACGCGCAAAGACCAGCACCGTACCAGCACTCACGTGGAAGACACAGAACGGCAACCACGGCCCGAAAGGCATACTCACCGGCGACAAGCTCTACGCATATTTCTCGCAGCTCATGCGCCACGTGACAGAGACAGATTTTTACCAGCTGCCTATACCGTACGCAGCAGTTGCTACTGACGTGAGAACAGGCGAAAAAGTCGTACTCAGGAACGGAAATTTAGCCTCAGCTATGAGAGCCTCGATGTCTATACCTGTACTGTTTGAGCCTTGGGTGATTGATAACCACCTGCTCATTGACGGTGGAGTTACGTCGAATCTTCCGGTATATACAGCGCAGGAGCTTTTTCCGGGAATGCCCATAGTAGCAGTTGACATTTCTGACTCCATGTCTCCCAACATAAATTCATACATGGATGTTATGGGGCAGTCATTGACGATTCTAATGCGCAAGACCACCAACGAGGAAGGTGCAGCCGCTGATGTCCTAGTACAGCCAAATGTTGCAGGGCTAGGGATACTCGACACAGGAAGCCCCGACAAAATCGTAGAGCTTGGACGCGAGGCAGCTATGCTCAAGATTCGCGAGATACAGGAACTTTCTGCGCAAGGGCCGGCACTGTTCACGCTTGAGGAAAGTACACGGAATACCAGCGACATTGTCGGTGACGTTGAAGTTCACGGACTCCCACCGAAGATTCAGGAGCTTGTGAGGCGCAGAGCTTCGCGGCTCATAGGCAGGAAAGTAGACACTGACGAAATAGATGCTCTCATGGAGAAACTTTCAGGCGCAGCAGGCATAGAGTTAGCGGACTATCAGCTAGGCAAAACTGAGTCGGGTGATGTGCTTGTGCGTATAGACGTGCGGCAGTCTCCGGAGTTCAAGCTGGGTGTCTCAGGCTACACGACCAACCTGCACTCGAACAGATGGCTGTACCTGAAGGGAGAGATGCGAGGACTTTTCTCGGAGTATGACTCGTTGATCGGAGTGGCAAAAGTCAGCGACCAGTGGGGGCTGGATTTAACGTACCAGACAGCTCCGCAACCTATGGATGCATGGCAGATTACCCTGAGTGCACAGAACTGGAGGCCCGGCGGCCATAAGGACAAGACCAGAGATTGGGACAGGTACGCGGCAGGAATTAGCAGGCTGTTCACGTGGGGAGATGTCAATGTAGGAGTAGGCTACGCGTATGAACACATAGATGGTGACGCGCTCTCGAACAAGGACGGCACCGATTCTGGAGGGATAACGTTTTCTGCGGAGGTCGACACTCTGGACATGCCCAGCGATCCCACAAAAGGCTATGCGTGGAGGCTGAATGCATGGTGGCCGAATTTTGACGAAGTTGTGTACAGGTTGAACTACTTTAAGCCGCTGGAGGTGTCTGACGTGTGGAGGACGTATTTCCGTGCGGGATTTGCAGAAGGGGACATGAACAAGAGGAGTCATGCGGTGTATTTGGGAGCAGCTGAGGAGCTGTATTCAGTGGCACGCAACCCCATAGAAGCGGAGCGTATGTTCTGGACGAACGTGGCTGTAAGGAAAATAATTAACCGTACAGCAATGGGAGTCATAGCAGGTGAAGTGTTTGCGAGCTGGGGCTATGCTATGGATAAGGAATGGAAAAAGATAGATGCTCCGTGGGAAGTAGGGCTTGCGGTGAACTTCCCGAACAACCTCGTGGACATGAAATTTGCGGTGATGTATGGCTCTGAGGAGTTCAAGGCGGGATTCTTTATAGGTGTGCCGATTTGGGATCACTACCCGCTGCCGTAAAAATAGTTTGACCGCTTGAGTTTGTGGCAAAAGACGTAGCAGTATGAAGTACATGATGAAAATGTGCGTTTATCTGTGCAGAAAGTAACAGTAAATACTAAGGAGGATTATTCACAATTGGCACGAAATATTACACCCCGTAAAGAAAATTATTCACAGTGGTATATTGATGTGATCAAGGCCGCACAACTCGCAGACTATGCCCCCGTACGCGGCTGCATGGTCATCCGTCCAACAGGTTACGCCATCTGGGAGAATATACAGGCAAAACTTGATGCTGCCTTCAAGAAAACCGGCCACGTCAACGCATACTTCCCGCTGTTGATCCCGATGTCATTCTTCCAGAAAGAGGCCGAACACGTCGAAGGATTCGCTCCCGAACTCGCAGTAGTGACTCACGGCGGCGGTGAGGAACTCGAAGAACCCTACGCTGTCCGTCCCACGTCAGAGACAGTAATCGGCAGCATGTACTCAAAATGGGTGCAGTCTTGGCGGGATCTGCCCGTACTCATCAACCAGTGGTGCAACGTCATGCGCTGGGAAAAACGCCCCAGACTCTTTTTGCGCACTTCAGAATTTCTCTGGCAGGAAGGCCACACAGCTCACGAGACCGAAGCCGAAGCACGTGAAGAGACTCTCAGAATGCTCGAAGTCTACAAGCGCACACTGGAGGACGAACTCGCTATACCCATCCTTGACGGCGAAAAGACACCCGGCGAAAGATTTCCCGGAGCTGTCGACACATACACGTGTGAGGCAATGATGAGCGACTCCAGAGCGTTGCAGTCAGCCACGAGCCACTACTTAGGCCAGAATTTCGCAAAGGCCTTTAGCATCCAGTTTCAGAGCAGGCAGGGAGAACTTGAGTACTGCTACACAACTAGCTGGGGACTATCCACTAGGTCAGTCGGCGCGATGATCATGGTGCATTCTGACGATGACGGCCTCGTGATTCCGCCACGCATTGCTCCGGTGAAGGCAGCTATCCTCCCGATCTCGAAGGACGAGTCTGTGGCAGAGCATGACATTTTCCCGAAGGCTAAAGAGTTGTCAGCAAAACTTGACGCAGAATTAGGCGGGATGTTCACGAAGGTAGACACTGATTTTCACGCGAGGCCCGGTGATAGATTCTTTGCGCACCTCCAGAAAGGTGTACCGTTGAGGCTGGAACTCGGCGAGAAGGACTTAGCGGCGGGGACAGTCAGAATCGTTCGCAGAGACACAGGCGAAAAACTTGACGTGAAAAACGAGGCAGTGATTCCGACCGTGAAGAAATTGCTCGACGACATACAGGCCAACCTTTTCACGAGGGCCAAGAATTTCCGCGAGGCTAACACCCGTGACGCAGGAAGCTACGACGAACTCAAGGCCATTATTGCGGAAAAAGGCGGCTTTGTGCGGGCATACTTCGGCGGGACTCCGGAGGATGAAGTCAGAATCCGTGAAGAGACCGGCGCGACTCCCAGATGTGTTTTGCCCGGAGACCATAAAGGCAAATGCATAATCACCGGCCAAGAAAACGCAAGACTCACTATTTTTGCGAAGGCCTATTAATCACGAAATGCCAGACAGATACGAAGCTGATGTAGTCTTCTCGTGCGGAGAGGATAATTTTTTGCCGGACGTAGACGTGTGGATCGTTATTGACGTACTCAGAGCAACAACGGTAATGACTCGCTGGTTTGAGCTCGGCGGAATGGAGCTATACCCCGTCAAGACTCCTGACGATGCCCGGGATATTGTGCAGGACCTCAAGGCGCAGGGGTCTTCTCCGCTGTTGATGGGCGAAGTCAACGGCCTCCCTCCGAAGGGTTTCGACATGGGCAATTCTCCAGTGGAGCTGAACTATCACGTTGTGCAGGAACATTATTGCGGTGTCATGTCCACGACAAACGGGACTGTTGCGTTGTGTCAGGCTGCGGCTACAGGGACTCCGGTACTTGCGGCGAGCATGAGGAATTATTCTGCGGTGCTGGACTATGCGCTCACACTCGGGAATCGAGTCGGGCTGTTGTGTTCAGGACGTAAGGGCCGCCCCTCGTGGGAAGATACACTATGTGCGGGGGCAATACTTGAGGAATTTTCACACAGGGGAAATCTCTACATGTCCGACAGCGCGAAAATGGCTCTGACTTTGTGGCAGACTAGGGGCGAGAATCTCACCGAGTGCGTCATGAAGTCGAATCATGCCCTGTACCTCGAACAAATAGGCTTCAGCGAGGACATAGATTTTTGCTGCAAACTGGATGAGTCTACTGTAGTGCCTATGCTGGTAACTGAACAGGGCCGTAATATTCTGCGGAGTGTCTCAGGAACTGCGAGACCGTACCAGAGGCATCACGAACCGCCTACAGCGCAAACATCACGCCAGCCTCACGAAAAATCTGCTACAGGAACACTACAACCCTATACTTCACCGAAAATCGACCCGTTCGAGGAATTACTAAGCTACACAAGAAAGAAGTGATACACATGAAGACGCTGTATATAGACTGCTTCGCGGGAATAGCGGGAGATATGTTCATCGGGGCATTGCTGAATCTGGTGCCTGACGCAAAAATTCTCACCGAAGGCATCAGGAAAATCACTGCCCTCAAACCCGAAGAGTACGAACTCGTGATAGAGCGTGCCACCAAGAACGGAATCGCCGGCATAAACTTTGACGTTCACCTTCAGGAACACGAAGGCCATCACCACGAACACGAAGGCCATCACCATCATCACAGGCACTTGGCCGACATCGAGGCAATGATCACCTCCAGCACACTCCCCCAGCGCGTAAAAGTTGCTGCACTTCGGGCGTTCTCGGTACTTGCTGAGGCAGAGGCTCATGTTCACGGAACTACTCCCGACAAGATTCACTTTCACGAGGTCGGAGCTGTGGACTCGATCATCGATATTGTGGGATCGTTCATCCTGATGGACGCTCTGGGCTGGCCGAGAGTCTTGTGTTCGCGGATAAATGTCGGCTCTGGTACGGTGAAGTGCGCACACGGTGTACTGCCTGTGCCTGCTCCTGCGACTGAGTATCTGCTGCATGGGCTGCCTGTGTATTCTGCCGGGTCCCCTATGGAGAGAACTACTCCGACAGGTGCATTGCTGGTGAAGATGCTCGCTGATGGATTCTGTGATATTCCGGCGGGGAAAGTTATTGCGTCAGGATTCGGACTCGGCAATCGTGAGTCTGAGGACATGCCTAACGCGTTGAGAGTGCTGCTTGTGGATTCGGGGAATGCTCAGGAGAAGGACGGCCTTGTGCATGAGCGCATAACCCTGATTGAGAGCAACATAGACGACATGAATCCGCAGGACTATGAATCAGTGATTACGAAGCTGTTTGCTGACGGAGGGCTTGACGTGTGGCTTGAGCATATCGCCATGAAGAAGAGCAGGCCGGGAGTGAAGCTGTGTTGCCTTTGCAGGAATGATGACGCGCAGAAGATGAGCAGGTTTATTCTCACGCATACGACTTCGCAGGGAGTCAGGCTCAGGGAGATGGACAGGCTCAGGCTGAACTGGAGGCTTGAGGATGCAGCTACGAGTCTGGGGGAAATCCGCGTGAAGGTTACGGAGCTTGACGGGGAGATATTGCGCAAGATTCCGGAGTATGAGGACGTGAAGGCACTTGCTGAGAAAAATGGACTCTCCATGCACGAGGCCAGAAGCATAATCGCTCAGGGGCTGCAGAGATGAACGATACCGCCGCAGTAGTGGTGACGCATAACCGGTGCGACATGCTCAGGCAGAATATAGCGTGCCTGCTGAACCAGAGGGATGCCGTGTGCGATGTGTACGTCATCGACAACGCAAGCGAAGACCTTACCCGCGAAACAGTCGAGTCATTCATGGATGAACGGATTCACTACTTCAACACGGGTGCAAATTTGGGAGGAGCAGGCGGCTTTGAGTGGGGAGTGCGTCAGGCAGTTCGTGACGGCTATAAATACGTGTGGCTGATGGATGATGACACTTTGCCGAGTGATACGGCTCTATGTGAGTTTTTCCGGGCTGATGAGAAGCTCAAAGGCGATTGGGGAGCGTTGAACTCTGCGGCGTATTGGGTGGACGGTTCTGTGGACAACATGGCGCGTGCGAAGACGGGGCTGTTTTCGCGTGTGAGTGATGCTGCGGTGAAATCCGGAGGGCTGGTGAGGCTGGCGGGGTGTTCGTTTGTGTCGCTGCTTGTGAAGAGCGAAGTAGTGCGTGATATTGGGCTTCCGATAGGTGAATATTTTATCTGGACTGATGATCTCGAATACACAGGGAGAATTTCACGGAAGTATAAGCTGTGGCTGGTGACTGGGAGCAAAGTGACTCATGCCCGCAAGGAGAACATGAGGGTGAATTTTGCGCGTGAGAGGCCGGACAGGATAGAGCGGTACAGGTATATCTACAGGAACGATGTGCATTGCTATAAACAGTACGGAGTGAAAGGGTATGTGTATTTGGGTGTGAAGTTCATGTACACGGTGATGAATATATTGCTCCGGTCGAAGGGCAGCAGATGGGCGAAGATTCGTGTGGTGTTTGAGGGATTCCGTGAGGGATTCAGGTTCAGGCCGGAAGTGAAGAGAGTGTAGAGAATTTTCCCCCTTGCTGTTTCGGTGAGGGGGAGTTTATCTGAAAAATGGAGTGAATATTGGTGTCAGCTTTTGTTGTGTGTAATCTGAGGCTTTCGCTACTTCTCTTGCTTCTGATTGAATATTTTGGCAGGCTGTCAGAAAATCTTTCTGCGTCACCGTTTCTTTCCCTTCAACAACAGCATTTGTGCATGCCCTCATAACAGACTTCTTTATTTCACGTCCGCAAAATGTGTCGTATCTTTTCGCAAGCTCTTCAATGCTGACATCATCAGCCAAAGGAATATTAATCAGCTCACCGTGTATATGCTGTTTCCAGATAGCTTTTCTTCCCTGAAAATCTGGCGGCGGAATTTCTATGCTGATAAGCCGTGAGATAAATGCTCTGTCATAGTTCACAACTAGATTCGTTGCGAATATAGCTATACCTTCGAAACGTTCAAGTGAAAGCAGTAATTGACTCCTCATCGCGTTTATTGCGTTTCCTGAGCCATCGGTTACATCTGTGAGACGCTTCGACAGCAGGGAATCGGCTTCATCAATGAACAGAACTGCATCCTGAAGTTTTGCGCACTCGAATATCGT
>JAFTBT010000016.1 GCA_017455085.1 Synergistaceae bacterium | reverse complement strand
GTGCCTGATGAACAACGGGCTGAACCCACGGCTATGTCTCGTACTTGATGAACAACGTGCAGAACTCACGGCTATGTTGCGTGCCTGATGAACAACGGGCTGAACCCACGGCTATGTCTCGTACTTGATGAACAACGTGCAAATCTCACAGCTATGTTGCGTGCCTGATGAACAACGGGCTGAACCCACGGCTATGTCTCGTATTTGATGAACAACGGGCTGAACCCACGGCTATATTTCGTGCCTGATGAACAACGTGCAAATCTCACGGCTATATTTCGTGCTTGATTGACAACGTGATTAATACGCGGTTATAATTACTATACTTTTCACACAACAACAATATATTTTCGTGGAGACGTGGCCGAGTGGTCGAAGGCGGTTGACTCGAAATCAACTGAGCGGCTTGCCGTTCCTAGAGTTCGAATCTCTACGTCTCCGCCATTTTTTATTACGTTCTACCTGTGGAACGCAGGGAAGTTACGCCTTTGGAGAGGCCATAAAACAACATGATTTATTTATGTTGCAGCCTCGTAGAATTAGGAAACCGTCAAAACCGCAAGGGACGGTAGTTCACTCAAAGGCAGGTATTATTTGCCGTTATTATTATTGTGAAAGCAGGTATTCATAGTGAAAATTCTCGTAATCAACTGCGGAAGCTCCTCCCTCAAGTACCAGTTATTCGACATGGAAGACGAATCAGTTTCCGCAAAAGGACTCGTAGACCGCATAGGCATTGACGGCTCAAACCTCACCCACCGCAAAACCGGAGCAGACCCCTTCAAAGTAGAAACCCCCATCAAAGACCACAAAGTTGCTATGAAGTTAGTGCTTGATGCATTACTCGACAAAGATCACGGCGTATTGCACTCGCTCGACGAAATCGCAGCAGCAGGACACAGAATAGTTTCCGGAGGAGATCTCTACAAAGAGTCAGTACTCGTTGACGACAAAGTCATGGACGGACTCCGCCAGTGCATTCCGTTAGCACCCCTGCACAACCCCGGCCACATCATGGGAATCGAGGCCATACAGCACGCACTGCCCAAACTCCCGAACGTCGTGGTGTTCGATACAGCGTTCCACCAGACTATGCCGGATTACGCATACATGTACGGACTGCCTTACGAGTTCTACGAGACGCATAGAGTTCGCCGCTACGGAGCTCACGGGACGAGCCATCACTTTGTTGCGCTCAGAACAGCAGAGATTCTCGGCAAACCCATAGAGTCCATCAAGATGATCACCTGCCATCTCGGTAACGGAAGCTCAATCTCCGCAGTCAAGAACGGAAAATGCATCGATACCTCAATGGGATTAACCCCTCTTGCGGGCGTGTTGATGGGGACGAGAACCGGAGACATGGATCCTGCGTGCGTTCCTTTCGTGCAGAACATCACCAAGTACTCAGCCGACGAGATGAACAACTTCATGAACAAGAAGAGCGGATTACTGGGCATCTCCGGAGTCAGCAGCGATTTACGTGACGTTGAGGACGCAGCAGCAAAAGGCAATGACCGCGCAAGACTCGCTATTGACATGCTGGAGTACGGAATCAGCAAGTATATCGGTGCATACACTGTAGCGATGGGCGGGCTTGATGTGATTGTGTTCACGGCAGGAATCGGCGAAAACAGTGCAGCGACTCGTGAGGGCGTGTGCAAAAAGCTGGAGTTCATGGGCGTGAAGATCGATCCGGCCAAGAATAATATACGTGGCAAAGAAGCTATAGTCAGCACGGACGACTCCAAAGTTACGGTGATGGTAGTTCCCACGAATGAGGAGCTTATGATTGCCCGCGAGACGAAGAGAATCGCTTTTGCGTAGTATTTTCACACAGGACAACAAGGCTTTAATCACACTGCCTCCCAGAAATGACACAGAGACAGAAATTTTCTCACAGTGGACTTTTCCGGGAGGTTTGCTCAAGTTTGAGGGGCAGGAGTTCGTTTTCCCCGAAGGCTTTCACGCGGAAGTGTCTGCGAGGTGGCTGGAGAGTGAAGCTCTGCTCTTGGCCGCAGTGAGCGTTAGTGCAGTGATTGAGGCCGAATGCGCGCGGTGTCTCAAGGCCGTGAGTCTTGAAATATCCGGAGAATTAATGTATCTTTATTGTTCGCAAGACCCTCAAACAATTGAAGATGACGAGTATATGCCCGTAGAGATTGAACATTTCGGGCGTGTGCTTGATGTTATGCCGCAGATAGAGGAGAGCATTTACACCCTGATTCCCACGAAAATACTATGCCGTGAGGATTGCAAGGGATTGTGTCCGAACTGCGGAGCGGATCTGAATGAAGGTGAATGTTCCTGCAAAAATGAGAACATTGACCCGAGACTTGAGGCATTGCGGAATTTCACTACTGACTAATCAGGGGGATTATAAATCATGGCAACACCTAAGAGAAAAGTATCACATGCCAGAACTTCACAGAGAAAAGCTCACTGGCTCGGAGCATTAAGCGCACCCGAGACTATGGTCTGCCCTCATTGCGGAGAAGTTACGCTGGTACATCATGCGTGCCCTAACTGCGGGTATTATCGCAACAGGCAGGTTGTGAAGGTCAAGACAGACGAAGCAGCAGGCTAAATTCTGGTCATCAAGGAAGAACTATGCAGGCCGGAGGTATGTGTGTGAATGCATGTCTCCGGTTTTGTGATTAATGGATGAAAAATTATGAGTGAAGAAAAATTCTATTTCCAGTCCGAAGCCGCCGAGATGCTGAAAATGATGATAAGCTCGGTGTATTCGAACAAGGATATATTTTTGCGTGAGCTGGTCTCGAACGCGTCAGATGCCCTCGACAAACGAAGAATAGAGTGCCTCAAGGACTCAGAGCTTGCGGAAAACCAGAACCCCGAAATCAGGATAGCCGTTGATCCCGACGCAAAGACTCTTACAGTCAGCGACAACGGAATAGGCATGACTCGGGACGAACTGATTCAGTACTTGGGGACGATAGCGAAGTCCGGCACGAAGGAGTTCCTGAAAGCAGCAAAAGAATCCAGTACGCAGAGTGAGCTCATCGGGCAGTTCGGGGTGGGGTTTTACTCGGTGTTCATGGTCGCGGACAGGGTGGAAGTGATTTCGCGCAAGCTAGGCACTGCGGAGACGTACAAGTTCGAGTCTGACGGTGAAGGCTCATACACGATTAGTGAGGCAGACCAGCGCACAGAATGCGGCACTACAGTGACTCTGCACCTCCGGCAGAATGACTCTGATGCAAAAGACTCTGACGTTAAGAATTACTCTGACGAGTGGACGATCAGGAGCATAATCGAGAAATATTCTGACTTCATATCTTGGCCGATAGTCTTCAAGGACAGCACCATAAATTCACGCAAAGCCATCTGGCAGAGACCAGACTCCGAAATTACGGAGGAAGAGTACACAGAGTTCTACAAGCACCTGACTCACGACTGGAGAGACCCATTAACCCACATCAAGATCAACGCAGAAGGCAGCACTAACTTCAAAGGATTGTTATTCATTCCGAGTGAAGCACCGTTTGACTTGTTCATGAACCCCGAATCCGGCGGAATTAGCCTGTACATCAACAGAGTATTCATCATGAACGACTGCAAGGATCTTATAGCGGGATATATGCGGTTTATTCGTGGAGTAGTTGATTCTGAGGACTTGCCGCTGAACATTTCGCGAGAGATTTTGCAGGATGAGCCGATTATCAGAGTCATACGCCGCAGCACACAAAGAAAGGTCTTCGCCGAACTGAAGAAGCTATTAGCATCGGACAGGGAGAAATACATAAAGTTCTGGACAGCTTTCGGGCGCGTGTTCAAAGAAGGCATAATGCAGGACTCCGAACACGTGAAGAATATTCTGGAGCTTGCGCTTTTCCGGACGACAAACAGCGAGGACTGGACGACACTTGCAGAGTATGAATCCAGAATGAAGCCTGACCAGCCCGGGATATATTGCCTTGCGGGAAGGGATAACCTTTCTGCGTTGAGAGCGTCGCCGAAACTTGAGGAGTTCACCAGCAAAGGCTATGAAGTGTTATTGCTGACGGATCCCGTTGATGAAGTGATATTGCAGCAAGGGCAGTGGGTTTTGCCTGAGGACATGAAGAAGCTGCTGAACATTGCCAGCGACAACGTGAGCGCATTTACTGACGACGAGAAGAAAGCTAATGACGAGAAACTCAAGGAGTCCGAGTCAGAATTTGAGCCGCTGAAGAAAAAAGTGCTTGAGATTCTGGGCGATAAGCTGGAGAGTGTGAGGCCGTCGCTGAGTCTGACGAGTTCGCCTGCGTGCCTGAAGGATGTTGCTGGCGGAATGTCGTTGCGGATGGAGAAGATGCTGCGTGCGGCTGGGCAATATGTCCCGGAACAGAAGAGAGTTCTGGAGCTGAGTGTGAGTCACCCTGTTGTGCATAAGCTGCTGAAGATGGCGGAAGCTGGAGACGAGAGAGTCGGGGACATGGTGAAGGTGCTGTATGAACAGTCTGTTATTCTGGAGGGAGCTGTGCCGGAGGATGCTGCGGGATTTGTGAAGCGCATTGA
The DNA here is from genome assembly GCA_017455085.1 of Synergistaceae bacterium. The sequence continues at coordinate 517 of JAFTBT010000016.1, read as the reverse complement.
TGACTTGATGATGAGTGCGCTGGGGGACGATTAGGCTATGCCGTTTTTGCGAGCGGGCCTGAAGAATAGGCCGAAGCCCGAACCTGAAGAGCCCAAGCAGGAAGATATAGCAGTAGTAGAGTCCGTCACGGAAAGTGTGCCTGATGTTGTTGGCGGAGAGCCCGTCACGGAGAGTGTGCCTGATGTCCCTGACGGAGAGTTCGTCACGGAGAGTGTGCCTGATGTCCCTGACGGAGAGCCCATCACGGAGAGTGTGCCTGATGTCGCTGGCGGAGAGCCCGTCATGGAAAGTGTTCCTGCTGTCCCTGGCGGAGAGTCCGTCACGGAGAGTGTCCCTGATGTCCCTGACGGAGAGCCCGTCACGGAGAGTGTCCCTGATGTCCCTGAAGGAGAGCCCGTCACGGAAAGTGTGCCTGATGTCCCTGACGGAGAGTCCATCACGGAGAGTGTCCCTGATGTCCCTGGCGGAGAGCCCGTCACGGAGAGTGTACCTGCTGTCCCTGGCGGAGAGTCCGTC
>JAFTBT010000117.1 GCA_017455085.1 Synergistaceae bacterium | reverse complement strand
CGGTACATTTGCCGGACGCTGGATTGCCGAGAACAAAAACGGACGCACCTTCTTCAACTCAAAGCGCGACCAGCTAGCAAAGCACCCCATGGAAGTAATCGGCAAAGAGTTACGCGAGCAGATGCTCTGGAAGGACGGCGGCGGACTCGATGACGTGTCGAAGTGATAACATCAAAGCAGGAGTAGACCGCACCCCGAATGTGAGTCTGCTCTATGCACTTGGCCTCACGAAGGAAGAAATCTCACGCCCAATCATCGGAGTGGTAAATTCCTTCAGCGAAGTAGTCCCGGGACATATGCACCTCGACAAAATCGCTCAGGCCGTCAAAGAAGGGATATATGCCGCCGGTGGGACTCCGATGATGTTCCCCGCAATAGCTGTGTGTGACGGAATCGCAATGGGTCATGTCGGCATGAAGTACTCGCTCGTGTCTCGTGATCTGGTTGCTGACTCTACGGAGGCTATGGCGATGGCTCACCAGTTCGACGGACTCGTGATGATCCCCAATTGCGACAAGAACGTCCCTGGTATGCTGATGGCTGCTGCGAGGCTGAACATCCCCGCGATTTTCTGCGCAGGAGGCCCAATGCTCGCAGGACACCTCAAGGACGGAAGGCGTACGTGTTTGAGCCACATGTTCGAGGCTGTGGGAGCGTATCATGCAGGCAAACTTGACGAGGCCGGAGTCGATGACTACACAGAGAACGCTTGTCCGTCGTGCGGGTCGTGTTCGGGAATGTACACCGCAAACTCGATGAACTGCCTCACGGAAGCTATAGGCATGTCGTTACGGGGAAACGGTACGATCCCTGCGCCATACTCCGCAAGAATCAGACTCGCAAAGTTGACGGGGATGAAGATTGTTGAGCTGGTCAAGAAAAACATTCGGCCAAGAGACATTATGACTGCTGAGGCCTTCAACAACGCTGAAGCTGTGGATATGGCTTTGGGATGCTCAACGAACACGATGCTGCACCTTCCTGCGATAGCACACGAGGCCGGAGTCACTATAGACCTAAGTCACGCAAACGCTATCAGTGAGCGCACGCCGAACTTGTGCCACCTAGCACCGGCAGGAGATACGTTTATGGAGGATCTGGATCGTGCTGGAGGAGTCTATGCGGTGATGAATGAGCTGGCGAAAAAGGGACTCATTGATACGAGCCTTCCGACAGTTACCGGAAAAACAGTAGCCGAAAATATCGCTGATGCTCACAACATGGACACAAGTATTATCCGCCCGATAGACAACCCGTATTCTCAGACGGGAGGAATCGCGGTGCTGAAGGGAAACCTTGCGCCGGATGGGTGTGTTGTGAAGCGTTCGGCAGTAGCTCCGGAGATGATGAAGCATGAAGGCCCGGCAAGAGTGTTTGACTCTGAGGATGACGCGATAAAGACGATTTACGCCGGCGGAATTAATCCCGGAGATGTGGTTGTGATTCGCTACGAAGGCCCTAAAGGCGGACCAGGTATGCGTGAGATGTTGAACCCCACGAGCGCGATCTGCGGGATGGGACTAGATACCAGTGTTGCGCTGATCACTGACGGGAGATTTTCGGGAGCGACCAGAGGCGCAAGCATAGGCCACGTAAGTCCGGAGGCAGCGAGCGGAGGGAATATAGCCCTTGTGCGTGAAGGGGACATTATCAGCATAGACATCAACAGCTACAGCATAAGCCTGAAGGTCAGTGATGAGGAACTTGCCAAACGCAGAGCAGAGTGGAAAGCTCCGGAACCGAAGATAAAGACCGGATATTTGGCGCGATATGCTAAACTAGTTACGAGTGCGGACAAAGGTGCGATTTTGGAGTAGCAGGACGAATTTTACAGCTACATTTACAGCTACGAATATATGCCCTCAGCCTTGATGACTGGGGGATTTTTTGTGCATGTTGATTCTGCAACGTATGGGGATTTTTTACGTTCATACAATATAATTTCACACATACCCACAAAATTATCACAGGAGAAAAATCATCATGCCGGTAAAAAAATCTGCTCTCTACTCCAAACTTTGGGAGGCATGCAACAAATTACGCGGCGGCGTCGATCCCGCTCACTATAAAGATTACGTGTTGGTGCTGCTATTCCACAAATACATATCCGACAGGTACAAGGGCAAACGTGAAGCCCCCTTCAAGGTTACGGATGACACTTCATTTGACGCGCTAGTTAGGCTCAAGCACACCAAAAACATCGGCGAAGACGTCACGAAAGTCATTCAGGCTCTCTTGCAGGATAACGGACTCTTTGACGAAATCCCCGTAAACTTCAACAACACCAGCGAATTAGGCGAAGGCCAAGAGTTAATCGATAAGGTCTCCGGATTGATAGGAGTGTTTCAAGACCCGGAGCTGGATTTTCGCGGCAACACCTCAAGCGGTGATGACATTATCGGTGACGCATACGAGTACTTCATGATGAAGTTCGCTCAAGAGTCCGGCAAAAGCAAAGGCCAGTTTTACACCCCCGGCGAAGTCTCCAGAGTCATAGCCAGACTCATCGGCATAGACACCATACACTTCACTCCAGGAAAATACTGGACGCTATACGATCCTGCATGTGGCAGCGGAAGCCTGTTAATTCGCGCAGATGATGAAGCACCTTCTGACTGCAACGTCAGCATTTACGGCCAAGAGATAGACATTTCTACAGCAGGCCTCGCGAAAATGAACCTAGTACTTCACGGCAAACCCACCGGAGAAATCGCTAAAGGCAGCACACTCGCAGCACCGAAATTCTTCGACACAATAAGCGCGTTCGACTTCATAGTGATGAACCCTCCTTTTTCCGACAAGTCTTGGAGTGACGGCATAGACCCTGCAAAAGATTCACGTTTCACGACCTACGGAACACCTCCAGCGAAAAACGGCGATTACGCATGGTTCCTCCACGTCATAGACTCCCTAAACGCAACAGGCAAAGCAGGAATAGTTATGCCTCACGGTGTACTCTTCAGGGGCAACGCTGAGGAAGACATCCGCAGAAAAATCCTCATGTCCCGCTGCATCAAGGGAGTAATCAGCCTTCCGCCTAACCTGTTTTACGGCACAGGTATTCCCGCGTGCATTATCCTCATCGACAAGGAGAACGCTCAAGGCCGAACAGGAATATTCTTTATTGACGCAGGAGAGGGCTTCAGGAAGGACGGCAGCAAGAATAGATTACGCGAGCAGGACATAGAGAAAATAGTGCGAGTGTTCAGGTCGGGCGAAGAGATTGAGGGATATTCGCGGTTCGTGAGCTATGACGAAATACTTCGGCGCAATGATGGGAATCTTAACGTTCCGAGATACATTCAGCGGCCGGACGGAGAACTCCCCCAGAATATAGCTGCTCACCTGTATGGAGGCATACCCAAGCGCGACGTTGACTCACTCTCTGGACTGTGGGCGATCTCTCCGGAACTGAAGGGGAAAATTTTTGCGGACACTGGCGGAGATAGATACATGCTTGCTGTGAGGCCTGAAGAGATAGGCGGGCTGATTATGGGTGATGAGAACATAGACATGCAGCGGCTGAAGGAGTGCAGCTTGATTTTTGGTGCGTGGCGCAGGGAGGCGAAGAGTAAGCTGATGGGGATTGACGAGGGTACTGCACCGAAGAAGTTGATTCGTGAATTGGGAGATGACTTGCTGGAGAAATTTAGTGAGTCTGTGTTTGCGGGGAAGTATGAGGTTTTTGACTGCCTGATGAATTACTGGAACGAGGTGATGCAGGATGATGTGTATATGATTATGTCGTCAGGCTGGGAGAAAGCCGGGAGGACGATAGAGTACGAGATGACGGACAAGGGCAAAGTGAAGTCGTGGGAGGGAGCAGTGATTCCGCGTGAGGTGATGGAGCGGGAATTTTGGCCTGAGAAGTTGGGAGAGATTAGGAGGCTGGAGGAGAAGGCTGCGGAGTTTGCAGGTGAGGTTGAGGGGATACGTGAGGAGTATCCGGAGAGTGAGGACATGCCGGAGGAGGAGGCTTTGCGGATGAAGAGGGCAGCGGACGG
>JAFTBT010000116.1 GCA_017455085.1 Synergistaceae bacterium | reverse complement strand
TACGCTGTCGGCTCAAACGCTGAGGCTGCACAAATGCGCGGAGTCCACCTCAACAAGATTCGTGTACTTGCTCACACGATATGCGGAGCTACTGCTGGACTTGCGGGCATAATGTGGCTGGCGTTCTATGCGGCAATCGAGAAGGGCAGTGCTACCGGTGATGAGATGTTCACGATAGCGGCGTGCGTTCTCGGAGGCGTGAGCGTTACGGGAGGCTACGGGAAGATTACGGGCGTAGTGATAGGTGCGCTGATGGTGGCGTTCATAGACAGCGCGATTCCCCAGATGCAGATCGGAAACTCTATGATTACGGAGTTCATCAAGGGGATATTATTACTGTTCGCGATACTTCTGAACGTGATACTGCAGAGAATTTCGGCCAAGCAGGATTTAGCGAGGAGGAATATATAGCCGTAAACGACCCCATGCCTATCGTGTAGTACGAGTTAGCAAAGTCGGGGCTTTCAGAGAAGTTTGCTTATATTAGCCTTATTCACTGGGGCTGGTTTACTTCAACCTCTATACCGTAGACTAGTAGAGTCATCGGGTTACTTTGTTAAGTGCAGTGTGCACGATCGTTTTTGGACAGAACGGCTAACTGTTTACCTTAAGTACGTTTAAGATTTTGCAGACAGAACGTTTTGTCTGTCCAACCTCCAAACCTTAACTTGTTAAAGGCTGGAGAAATTATAGCAAACAGAAAGGAGAATAGCGCATTTCTTCTCCATAGCTAAAGTTAGGGAAATCTGCGCGCAATTTTTGATAAAGACCATCAAGAAATTTTTCACGAGCTGGGAATTTTTCCTAGTGATCCTTCTTGCGGTAGTGTGTGCGGTGTTCTACTACGTTGACGCGGGCAGGGTAGCAGCAGGAATCTCTCGCCGTCCTGTGTTCTACTTCGCCAACGTAGTCCGGAGCATGAGGCCGTATTTCCTGTACAGCTTTATGACGCTCGGAATGATGTTGATTCTCGCGATGGGAGATATAGATATTTCCGTCGGAGCAATAGGGACTCTCAGTGTCGTGACTCTCGGCGTAACGTACAACAACCTCGCTGTTCTGGGAGGCATGAGCGGACCTGTAGCACTGACTCTCTCACTCTTGGCCTGCCTGATTGTCGGTGCAGTGTGTGGAGCGTTGAACGGGTTTTTATGCACGCGCTTCAAGGAATTATTCTCGATGATCATCACTCTGGCAACGCAGCTATTCTTTCGCGGCTTCAGCTACCTCATAATCGGAGGGGAGACGTTGACATTCCGGGACCCTACATTCCGGTCGTTGTCCTCATTGAACAAGTTAGTGGATATTGGCGGAGTGAAAGTGCCTGTGTCATTGCCGGTGTTTTTGGTGTTTGCGGTGATATTTTTCGTGTGGCTGCACATGACCGGAAACGGCCGGAAGATTTTCGCAATAGGCACAAACAGATCCGCAACGTACTATTCCGGAGTTCAGACTGACCGCATAAAGTTCTGGTGTTTCGTGATAGCGGGGCTGATGAGCGCAGTAACAGGAATATTCTTCGTGGGGAACTCGTCATCCAGCGTGAAAGCGGACATCATGGACGGCTACCACATGTACGCAATTGCGGCGGCGGTGTTGGGAGGATTCTCGACAGACGGCGGAAAAGGCAGCGTAGTCGGAGCGGCGATATCACTAGTGATATTCGGAGTGGTGAAGTTTGGGCTTGGGACACTGTTCGGGTTTGCGGACAGTGCGGTGAATCTTTCTGTGGGAGTGATTCTGATTCTGAGTGTGTTGGTGCCGAACCTGATCGAGGATTTCCGGAACGCGAGACGTGTAGCGAGGCGCAGGGCAGAGACAGCAGCGGGGGTGCATTCGTAGAGTACATACTTTGTGGCAGGAACAGCAGCAACAGTGTGTGTAGTACATACTTTGTGGCAGGAACAGCAGCAACAGTGTGTGTAGTACATACTTTGTGTCAGGAACAGCAGCAACAGTGTGTGTAGTACATACTTTGTGTCAGGAACAGCAGTAAGAATGTGTGCAGTACATAGCTTTGTGGCAGGAACAGCAGTAAGAATGTGTGCAGTACATACTTTGTAGCAGGAACAGCAGCAACAGTGTGTATAGTACATAGCTTTGTGGCAGGAACAGCAGCAACGGTGTGTGCAGTACATAGCTTTATAGGCAACGAGGCTTTAGGTAGAAATGACAGCATAAACACTGTCGTCTCAAGAAAAACATCCCGCCCATTCGGTCGGGAACAGTCTGACCCTTTCGCTCCCACCCACCCACCCGCAAAAGTGCCAGACTGAAAAAAAATAGGAGGTATCATCATGAAGAAACTTTTAGCAGCAGTATTAGTGTTATCGTTCGTCCTCACCGGCTGTTCCTTCGCCGCAGACAAACCCGCAAAAGGCATCACCATCGGCGTAGTCTACAAACAATCCGGCAACCCATACTTTCAGGCCGGAGTCGCTGGCTTCCAGAAAGCCGCTGATGAACTCGGATTCACCTTCATGCACGACGGCCCGGATGACGGCTCTTCAGACGGACAAATCCGCATCATCGAGAACTACATCGCTCAGGGCGTGGATGTCCTGTGTGTCAGCGCAAATGACCCCGCATCTCTCGTAGACGTCTGCAACGAAGCTCGCGAGGCCGGAATCAAAGTCATCACTTGGGACGCTCCTGTAGACCCCGAAGGCAGAGACCTTGACGTTGAACCCGCAAGCGCAAAAGTTATCGCACTGACTCAGCTCGACTCTATGGTCAAATCCATCGGCGGCAAAGGCCAGATCGCTATACTCTCAGCTATGGCTACTGCTCCGAATCAGAACCTGTGGATCTCCTTCATGAAGGAAGCACTCCAGAGCGGAGAAGAAAAGTACAAGGATATCGAGTTCGTCGGCGTAGTCTATGGTGATGACGAATACACAAAATCCTTCAACGAGACTCAGGCTCTCCTCGAAAAGTATCCTGACCTCAAGGGCATAATCGTCCCCACAACTGTAGGTGCTCCTGCCGTGAGCAAATGCATCATGGACGCTAAGAGAAACGTCAAAGTTACCGGCCTCACTCTCGCGTCTGACATGAAGGAGTTCATCAACAAGGGCATCGCTGACGAAACATTCCTGTGGAATCCCACTCAGCTCGGCTATGCTGCGTCGTATGCGGCTGTGGCTTTCGTGAAAGGCGAACTCACAGGCAAAGAGGGCGAAGCCTTCAACGCCGGCGAAGTAGGCACTCTGACTGTGGAAAAAGCTGCTGACGGCGGAACTATCAGCTTCCTCAACAAGCTCAACACCTTCAACAACGAGACCGTAGACGCTTGGATCAACATCCTGTAGCCTGAACTCGAAAAGACCCCGTGAACAACTCGCGGGGTTTATTTTTGGGCGGCCGCAAAAATTCTCTCACATATCGGATTCATGATCTCTTCTTCCCAAATATAGCTGCTGCTGAATCTCCCAAAACTCCTTTCATCTACATCGACCTCAAGGCCTGTACCGTTTATCATGAAGATTACTCCGTCTTGTGTGCCCGGACGAAAGTATAAGCCTGAAATCAACCCGTATGCTTCGCCGCTGTGTCCGATAAAATCAATGCTGTACTTTTCGCATAAACGTGCTTTGCTGGATCCGTCTATCTGATACAGCCCCAGCCCATAGCTGAACATTACACCGTAAGGGTCTCCGTTGTCTGCATTCTCATCGTATACCCATTGAGGCCGGCACATCTCTGTGAATGACTCTTCACTAATGATTCTTTCTCCCCGAAAATTCCCGCGGTTCATCAGCATTTCCAGACACCTGCCGAGTTCCTCAAATGAGATCCTCAGTCCTCCCTGCGGTGAAAAAACTGTTGCATTACTCCCGATCTCGTAGCCGTTCAAGCTGTACTTGTCCCACACTGTATCTTCTGGGGGCTGCTGTGAATAGCTGTCAACTTGTGCTGTCCATTCTCCGCCCTCTTTCCTGTAAATAGCACCTAGATTCTGAAATTCACCCGCCTCAAAATTTCCCACAATGTAATCCGCCTTTATCCCCATAGGAATCAATACATTGCTCTTTATGTACTTGTCGAACCTCTCTCCGGATACACGCTCTATAATTGTCCCAAGTACTCCGTAATTCAGATTGCAGTACTTGAAATAACTCTTGTCTTCCTTCCCGAAATGTCCTCCGTCCTCGTATCCTGCTCCTCCAGGCCTGAAGAACTCCTCAATACTGTACTGCGGTGCCAGTGAATAGCCCTCTCCGTCTCGCAACGTTGATGTATGGCTCGCCAGCATCCTCACAGTGATTTTCTCGTCCGGGAAATTCGGATTGCGCAGAACAAACCCCTAATAGCTGCTTACATCTTCATCAAGGTCAATCCTTCCTGCCTCCGCTAGCTGCATTATTCCGAACATCGTGAACATCTTGCTGAGTGAGGCTGCACGAAATCTGCTGTCCTTCGTCACCGGAAGAGCCTTGCTGATTTCCCTCATGCCCGAAAAATTCTCGTAGACTATTCCGCCGTCCCTGAAGACTATTACGCCTAAACCGGGGACTTGTTCGTCGCGTTCGCCTATCATGCCGGAGAGTGCATCGTCTAAAAATTGCTTGTCTGACGCAGGCAGGTTATCGACTGTCAATGATGACGGCCCTCCGTTACAGCCGCACAGCAATAACAGCATTGCAGCAAGTGCATAAATATATCTTGTTCTCATATGGGAGATCAGTCCTTCCGTAAAAAATACTTATCGTGTAGATTTTAGTCGTTTTTCCTGTATGAGTGTAATAGAATCTCTCACAAGTATTTTCACAAGGAGGAATATTTATGATTGAGCGTTACGCATGGAAAGCAGTCATCAAGCCCGGAATGCTTGAGGAATACAAGCGCAGGCACGACAACATTTGGCCGGAGATGAAGGAATTACTCAAGTCCGCAGGTATCCGCAACTACACCATCTGGAACACAGGCTTAGAGCTTTTCGGGTACTACGAGTGCGAAAAAGGCGTTGACTTCGCAGCAAAAACTCAGGCAGAAAGTGAAGTAGTCGACCGCTGGAACGAGTACATGAAGGACGTTATGACTATGGAGCTTGACCCAGAAACAGGTGCTCAGCCCAAATTAACGCAGGTGTTCTTGCTGGAATAGCCTCACGCTAACTGCTGTATTCCCCGTAACACCGTAATAACATATGCAGCTGGATAACTGGATAATCTGCTTCTGTCCTGTCGATAGCGGCCGCTGAAATTCTCCATAACGTCAGCCTATTTATGTCAGTGCTTGAGGGCTGAAAATCTTTGCAGGAATTTTTATCGGGCTTGCAGTTGTGCTAATATCTACTATCATAATGATAAAATCGTCAAAATCAGAATAATATACACAGGTGATAACAGCATGTCAGAAATAGCAGTTGCAGTTTTCAACCGTAAAGGCGGAGTCGGTAAGACCACCATAGCGGTAATTTTGGCGGAAATAGCTCTTGTGCGCGGAAAAAGTGTACTGGCTATAGACCTTGACCCCTCACGGAATTTCTCAACCGCACTAAATTTCCTGAAAGAAAGCAGTTTCCGTGATACCCTCAGAGTCAATTTCTCCCTTGAGGACAGCGATGCAGACGCTCCAGAAGAATGGATAGTTATCGACTGCCCCCCTGCCCTCAATCCGAAAGACCCTGATGATCCCTCAAAACATGCAATCGACTTCGCGGATATTACTGTGATTCCCGTAAGGCCGGATTATTTCTCACTGACTCCGCTCGGACTGATAGACTCCCTTGCTGAGGACAAGTACGGCAAATCCCGTTCGCAGCTTCCGCTGGTGAAACTGGCCTTTGACAGTTCATTGATGTCCAAAGTCGCCAATCAGGTCATTGCTGAGAGCGGACACCCTGTAGCTGAGGATATAGCCCTTCACAAGAGCATACCCTACAACATAACTTCGGGCAAAATCTGGTCAATGGGACTCGCTGCAAGATACAGACTCCCGTATGAAAGCCTGTACTTGAAAGTAGAAAACGCTATGAACCGCCTGCAAAACGGCTTGACGGATGTTTATGAAGTGTGGACAAGCGGAGGTGATGCAGAATAATGCGCGACTTCAGCAAAGCACTTGCGAATATCAGGAAGGCAATGCGCGATCAGGATTCAGAGTTTCGGCGCGAGGAAGGTTTAGCACCAAGAGAATCCAAGCCCGCACCCAAAATACCCAGCCTGAAGCCTGAACCCAAGCCCTCACAGAAAACCTCAGCAGGGAATCTTTCACCCGATAGATTCCTGAATACGTCCATAAGTTCCGCACCTGCTCCGGAAACTCACACACAGCCTCACGCTCCGGAGATTGTCGAGGTCATCCCGCAAAAGGACTCCCGGCATTCATGGCTGTACAACGAAGTCGCAAAAGCTGTTCAGAACGCATCAGACGGAAATCCCAACACAAAAGTAGTCGCGGTGTTTGTGCCTGTCGTCCAGAGCGGACACGAGTTCGAGGAACTGCCCGTGACTCATTCGGTGGAGCTGCCTCCAGTTCACGAAGCGGACTTCAGCGTTGAGGACGATATCGACATTCAGCAAGACCCTGTGCCCGCTGAAGCTGTAGCTGACGAGCAGAAACCCTTTGTGCTGAACGAGTCCAAGCCCGTGCGCCTCAAGAAGGACGATCTGCCTGCACCAGAGCCGGAACAGCCGGAAGACCTGCCCGCACCTGAACAGGAGTCTCCCGCACAGGAAGAACCAGCTCCGGCGGACTCAGAGCCTCAAGAATCCGCAGAGCCGGATTTGCCCGAAGAACTCTCCGCTGAAGCTGAACAGGCCGAACATCTCGGTGAACTTATCCCCGAAAGCATGGAGCATCCTGATCCGGAACTGGCAGAAGCATTCACGACTATGGAGGAAAAACTTGATGAGAGCATTTCAGCCGAGAATGAACTGCCCGAATCTGAAAATGCCGCCACTGACGAGGAAGACTTTTCTGACGGCGAAAAAATGTCCTTCACGGAGATTCCTGCTGATGAGAGCGAAATATTCCCTGACACAGAGATACTTCCTACAGAAATACTTCCTGCTGATGATGAAGGCTCACTTCCTGATTTGGTGTTTCCTGATGAACTGGAAGACGACGAAATTATTGATGATATTGATGAATCCAGTGAAGACAGCAAAGCAAATTAGACAGGCATACGCAAAAAATCCTCCGTACTGCACTCACAATACGGAGGAGTAAATCTCTAACCACTCTTCGCACAACAAATCTTCCGCCCGCTTACCGGCATATTTCCCTGCGTCAGCAAAGCCCTTCAGGTTATTCGCGAGAGTCTTTCTGCGGTGAGCAAATCCCCGGTGCAATAACTCACTCCATTTTTCGCTGCGGGCAAGAGCAAAATTCCGGTCTATCACTATCTCGACTATTGCCGAGTCAACTTCAGGTACAGGCCGGAAACATTCAGGAGGCACTTTCCGGACGACTCTGGCTCTTCCCATCGCCTCAACGCAGACTCCCAAAGGATAACGCTCTTTCGTGTCGGGAGGTGCTGTGATTCTGTCAGCGGCCTCTTTCTGCAGCATGTACATGTGATACCGGAGTCCCTTATCCGCAAATTTCAGCAGTTCCCAGATTAACGGAGTAGTGATCTTGTAGGGGATATTCGCTATGACTTTGCCGGGGAAAGGCACTAAAGATTCATACCCGAACTTCACGGCATCACCCCAGTGCAGAATCAGCCGACTGTCCTCCCGCGCAAGCTCCTCAAGCTCCGGCCGAAGTCTCTCGTCCAGCTCCACACAGTGCAGACACTTCACGCCCCTGTTCAGCAATCCGCGAGTCAGCACTCCATGCCCCGGACCGATCTCCAGCACGCAGTCTTCCTCACACGCTCCGGAACGCTCAAGCATAAGGCCGAGTATATTTTTGTCTGTCAGGAAATTCTGCCCGTAACGCTTCAGTGCCTTCATGACTATCTGCCGGCAAGAAGGGTAATATTTCCGCCGTCAGCCTTTGCCCTGTTCATAGTGTCATACGCTGCTCCGATAAGCTCACTCACGCCGGAATACCCTCCGTGATAGAAATCCGCTACTCCCGCGCTCACAGGGATATTCCCGGCCCTCGCACGTATTTCGTTGGCCATCACCACAGCCACAGCTCCGGGACAATGCACCACCGCCATGAACTCGTCTCGTCCGAATCTTGCTGCTACACTGTCAGCGCGACCGATCAGGAATTTCTTCATGTTCCCGACAAATTCACGCACCATTCTTTCAGCAGCTACATAGCCCGAAGTTTCTGCTGTATAGTTCAGGCTGTCGATACTCAGCGCAATTAGACTCAAGTCTCCTCCGTTCTTGACGCATTCACCGATCTCACGAAGCAATACGTGTTCGAGTCCCCTCCTGTTCAGGATTCCGGCCCTTGTGTCGAACGTCAAAAGCCTGCGTAACTGGTCATGAGTCTTTTTCGCGTCAGTGATGTCCTCAAACGTAAGGAGGGAAGATTTTTCGCCGTTCCAGTCTATTGGGCTTGCATGTATGCGCATACGTCTGGCTTGGGTCTTTTCGGCTTGGGGAATGTCATTCAGCGCAGCATCAAGATAGATTTCTTCAGGGGTGAACGCGTAAAAAGTATCATGCTCCGAAATGTCCTGCATAATGCACTCAGCACTGCCCGAACGCCGCAGAATAATCCGCATGAGTCCGGACACTGCATCAAGCTCTGCGAACTCGGCTATATTGCTCCCTGAAGGATTCCGGCCGAGCCCCGCACACAGGTACTTATTCGCTGCAAGAATTACGCCCTTGTCGTCAGTAATACATGCCCTGAACGGAACAGCCTCCAGAATATCCGGGTTGCTCATCACGACAGGAGCAGGGGGCTGAGGTTTTGATGAGGCAGCCACGATTCGGACAACTACACCGGAAATTTTGCTGTCTCCGTCCTCCGGAAGTATCAGCGGTGAAGCGGAGAGTTCCCATATGCTGCCGTTCTCGTCAATCTCGATAGCGTTGGACTCTCCCAGACATGCAGCAGTCAGTGCCTCGTGAATGTCCCTGTCAACGTCAGAGATTAACGGCGGGTAATTTCTGCCTTCCTCGCACTTGTGGCCGAACAGTCTTGCGGCGATGGCCCTGTAGCCGTGAGTAGCATATATCAGTCTGCCCTTGAGGTTGATCACGCAGCACAACAGTCCCGGACAGCTGTCGAGTACACTGCTCCACACGCTCATAATGCATTAATCACCGTAGCCGTTGGGGTGTGAGCTGTGCCACTTCCACGCTGTAGCGATAATATCCTCCATGCGGACAATTTCCGGAGTCCACTTCAGAATCTCGTGAGCTTTTGTGCTGTCAGCTACTAACTTGGCCGGGTCCCCGGGTCTTCTTGCGCCGACCTGTGCAGGGATCGAATGGCCGGTAACTTTTCGTGCAGCAGTGATCATCTCCATCACAGAATATCCGTCTCCGCTCCCTAAGTTGAAGATGTCGCTTGTGCCTCCGTTACGAAGATACTCAAGTGCAAGAATATGCGCCCTTGCTAGATCCTCAACGTGAATGTAGTCGCGTATACATGTGCCGTCCTGAGTCGGGTAGTCGTCGCCGTAGATAGTGATGTGTTCGCGTTTTCCTAGAGGGACTTGCAGAATCAGGGGGATTAGGTGAGTCTCGTACTTGTGATCCTCGCCGATAGAGCCGTCATGCCAAGCTCCGGCAACGTTGAAGTAACGCAGTGATACGTAGCGTATATCGTGAAGCCTGCTGACCCAGTTCATCATCTTCTCCATGATGCGCTTGCTTTCACCGTAGGGGTTTGTGGGGATTGTTGGGTCTGTCTCAAGAATGGGGACTCTTTTGGGTTCACCGTATGTTGCTGCCGTTGACGAAAAGATTATGCGCTTTACTCCGTGTTTATGCATGGCCTCAAGCAGGGAAATCATGCCGCCTACGTTGTTGTCGAAGTACTTTAGGGGTTTCTCCATGCTCTCGCCGACGAGAGAATATGCGCAGAAATGTATGACTGACTCGATTTGATTCTCCGCAAAAACTTTGTCCAGTGCTTCAGAGTCGCGAATATCCGCGTGATAAAACTTTATGCCTTCGGGAACTGATGCCCTGTGTCCGGTTTCGAGGCTGTCTATTACGATGACTTCTTCGCCTTTCTGGGAAAAAGCCCTGACGTTGTGTGAGCCGATATAGCCGGCTCCTCCGCAAATTAATACTGCCATGAAATATTTCCTCCCTTGTGTTAATAGCTGCTATGCTGCTGTTGTTTTGTGCATTACGGCAAACTTACGTCCTTTGCGTTAATATGCGTTAATAGTTGTTTTGCTGCTGCTTGAGTAGAGGGTTAAAGATCAAATCTACATCTCTCCCTATCTCTATTTCTTTGTCGAAACTGCTGCGTTTCCTTCCCACATGCATATCTGCGGGCTTACGGACATCCGAAGGCTTCACTGACTCGTATATGCTCGTGTGAATCCCCGAAGGCTTGTGCAGTTCCGGAGGGTTCTTCATGCCGTGTCTCGCTATCACTGACTTCGCAGTCTGCGGCGTGAATGACGGTACACCCATCCACCACGAGTCACTGCCCTCGACGTTCAGAAACACCGCACCCGAATCCGTCCCCTTTCCGCGCGCTGCCCTGAGTCCGGAAATTCCGGAGACCTTCAGCCACGCATACTCACCTCCGAGCCACGCATACCCTTCCGGAGAGTCGCATATCCCCAATTCCTGAGCATGTGTACGCAAAAACTGCCGGGCTGTCGACATCTTCCCTACAGCTACTCCAGCCCACACAGCATTGTTGACGCGCGAGACCTGCACCGTAGAATACCAGTCATTCGGAACATCCGAAAAATACTGCCGTAACTGCCGAACCTGCGGCTCAGAATTCCCGTTCAGCTCCGCAGCGCACGCAAGCGAATACAGCCCGCCGATTACCCTGTGAATCTCAGGATCAGCCTCAACGTTTGCACATGCACTCCCTGCCAGACACAACAACGCTAAAACTGCTGACACAAAAACTTTACGCATGTATATACTTTCTCCTTCACTATTGATTACTCAGCAACAATATTCCGTTCTCGCCGAGAATATGCGATACATTCTGCGGCAATGGGTTATCGCTCTGCATGTCCTCAGGCATAATCAGGTACACTCTTTCTTTGGCTGTCCACTTCTGCCCGATGAACTGGAAATTCGCAGCAAAACCCTTCTCCTGAAGTCCCGGAGTCAGTCCCGCACCGATAATGTACGAGTTCCGGAACGTGTAGAAATATATCGACGGATGATTTACCCCGTACTGAATCACAGGCTCGTTTCCCTGAACAGTGCTTCCGAGTTTTCGGCCTATACCCTGCACAGAATACACATCCGCTGTCAGGTTGAACACCCCAGCCAACGGCAGCAGGCACATCACCGCAGCAGCCGGGACATTGCGCACCCACTTGACGATCTGCTTAGTGCGTGTGTAGTACCAGCAAGCGAACAGGAAAACCCCCGCCAAAATTCCCCAAGGTATCAGCGACATCAACGAGGCTTTCACCAGCGGAAAAGTGTTCACCGTGAACGGCAGAATCATATACAGCACTGGCACCATCACCAGCACTGAGATCATGACTGAGATTCTGACGGAATAGAGCTTTTTTTTGCCGAGCCATGTATCCAGCTTCAGGCCTAACAGCGCAGAAAGAGCAGGTATGCATGACGACACTGATAATATATCTCCGGAGGCCAATGCTCCGAACGCGAATACACCTGCCCACACCAGCAAAAAGAGTTCTGGTGATTTCTTGGCCGGATATTTTCGCGGTATAGACTCGAAAACTGCCCTTGCCATGAAACCCGCCCAAGGCATAAAGCACATGAACACATACACGCAGATTCCAGCTATGCCGCCGAAAGTGTAGATGTGATTCATGCACCGCAGAAAGTGTACAAGCTCAGGATTCGCAATGATGAGTATAACCAGATAGAACCCCGCAAGAATTACTGTGCAGATGATTCCGGCAGGCCAAGTGAAAAAATTTCGGAGGGACTCCCAGTCCTCACACAGCACTGAATACGCGATTACTGCCATCCACGGCAGAAACAGCCCTGAGACTCCGTGAGCCATGAATGCGAGTGCTGAAGCTATGTGTGCAGGAATGAGCCAGTAGCGATTTTCGCGGGACTCCTGTGAGCGGACAGCTCCGGCCATAGTGATAGCAGTAAAGAATGAGTACAGTGCGTGAGACGAAGCGAGCTGTGAGACCACAAAGCAGCCGGTCATACTTGCGCAGACCCATGCAGCGAGTCGTGAGGCCCTGCGTGACGCGTGAGCAGCTTTTGCGGCGGCCCAAGACATTCCGACACCGGACAGGGCAGACCAGAACCGGACGGCGAATTCTCCCCAGCCGAACAGGCGCAGTGAGAGGGCAGAGAGCCACCATGTGAGCATGGTTTTTCCGGTGAGGAGAGCATTGCCGATTCGTGGGACGAAGAGATTTCCGGAAGCGGACATGTGGATTTCTGCGGAGGCGTTGATGCCTTCAACGGGATCTATGAGGCCGTGATCTCCGATTCCCCTGAAGTATAAGTAGATGAGCAATGCGCCGAAGATTAATGCAGGCTTATTGCGCAATAAAGTTTTCAGCATATATATTACCTGACCTGCACACGGCGAAATTCCCCTTTATGTCTAAAAATTTTGAGATAGAGTGTATTATATACTATCCACAGAAAATATTATTGAGTTCACTTGAAAGGGTATGCATGATTTGCGGGGTGTATGCTCTAACGTGAAAGGGGTATGTGTAAATGAAGAGTGTTTTAGCATTTCGGCTTAATGGTTGTCCGTATTGCGCTCAGGCTATCAAGGCGGTAAAGGAACTTGCTGCTGAGAATGAGAAGTATGCTGCTGTCATGATTGAGTGGGTTGAAGAAAACGAACACCCGGAAATTTCGGCCAAGTATGATTACTACCATGTGCCGACGTTTTTCGTTGACGGTGTGAAAGTGTATGAGGCTCACCGCGGCGAAAAATACGAAGAGTGCCGGGAGAATGTCAGGCGTGTGCTTGAGGAGGCTTTGGCGTAACAACAGCTTAGTGTGATTCTTGCTGTGCTTTTGCAGCGTAAATACATCTCATGAACCACTGCGGACTGTTGCGACTGAAGTCATGGCTGCTGTTTTTGCGCGGATAGTGGCAATCTCATAGTCAGTACGTTTCTCAAAAAGTCAGTAAATGTTACGAGTAAAGTCTGATGAATTTACACGATATAGTTTGAGAAAGTCAGTACTATAATTTCCTGCGTTGTGAGGGAAAAATCACAAGCCCTCCGGAAATACAGAGTGTTTCAGAACACAACATATTGATGGAGAGTTACACAAGCCCTCAGACAAAAATATATAGAGTGTTTCATGCACGCAAAGGAGATTATTACAATGGCTAGAAATAATTTTTACCCTATGATGAGAATGTTTGACCCTGATGATCTTTTCGACAGCATCACCCGCAGCATAAGCCTTCCGTCATTTGATGAGAGCTTTGCAGGGTTAAGCACAGGTTTCGGCGCAAGGACTGACGTTTACCGCAAGGACGGCAAAATTTTCGTTGAGGCAGAACTTCCCGGAATAGACACCGAAGACGTAGACCTGCATGTGTATTCCGACAGATTGACGCTCTCCGCAGAAAAGAAGGCCGAGTCCAAAGAGGAAGGCAAGGACAAGAGTTATTTCCGTTCAGAGAGACGCTGGGGCAAAGTCGAGAGGGTTGTTGCGTTTCCTGTTGAGGCAGACCCGGAAACAGCAGAAGCCAGTTTCAAGAACGGAGTGCTTACGGTGAGCGTTGCCGAAAAGAGTCAGGACAAAGCCCACAAAAAACTCAGCATCAAGTCCGAAGCATAAGGGTGTATAATTAGCACGTGATGGGCTGTCTCCAGAGAAAGGGGACGGCCTTTTTTCGTGAAGAGAGTACGATTTTACAACTACATTTACAACTACAAATTCCCCTCATAAATTCACATACCAGCTAACTTTACGGCTCTGGTCTCAGAAATAGAATCACACATTTTCTGCACACACATTTCCTCCGCAAAAAATAACTCCGCAAAACATAACTACACATTTTCTGCACACATACTTTCTCCGCAAAACATAACTACACGTTTTTCTGCACACACACTTCCTCCGCAAAAACAGCTCTCCACTTTTTGAGGTACAGAATTTTTCGCGGGCTGTGATATATTTACCTGCATGATTACTATCAAGAATTTATCCCTCTCATTCGGTGAACAGGTTATATTTCGCGGGCTGAATCTGCAAATTTCTGACAATGCCCGTATCGGACTCGTTGGTGCTAACGGCGCAGGAAAAACTACTCTGCTCAGAGTCATCACCGGCGAACTCGATCACGACTCCGGAACTGTCGAACGTTCACGCGGACTCACCGTAGGCTGGCTTCCGCAAGACCTCGTAGAGATTGACGCAGTTCCTCTCATGGACTACCTCAAGCACAGAGCCGGAATCTCCAGCGTTGAGGCAAAACTCCGTGCTGTCGAGGAAAGACTCTCACTCTCTCCGGAGAATCATTCTGCCCTGTTGGAGGAACATTCACGGCTGGAAAGACGCTTTGAGAATCTCGGGGGCTTCGCGTTTGAGGCTATGGCCATGAAGGTCCTGCACGGTCTCGGCTTCAGGAAGGATGACTCCGTCAAGAACTGCCGGGACTTTTCCGGAGGCTGGAAGATGCGCATTGCTATGGCTGCGTTATTGCTGTCTGCTCCTGACGTGCTTTTGCTGGACGAACCTACTAACCACCTCGACACCGAATCTATGGAGTGGCTTGAAGGCTGGCTGCGGACTCACAAAGGGGCTGTAGTGTCGGTGTCGCATGACGTGAGATTTCTGGAGAATACCGCAGAGAATATCGCTGACCTTGAGCGCGGAGTGATTACCCTGTATCCGTACGGGTATGATGAGTACGTTGAAGTGAAGGCGCAGAATCAGGAGCTTTTGCAGAAGGCATACACCCAACAGCAGGCAAAAATCGCAAAAATTGAGTCGTTTGTTACGCGTTTCCGGTACAAAGCCACGAAAGCAGCACAGGTTCAGAGCCGTATCAAGCAGCTTGAGAAGATAGAGCGCATAGAGTTGGCACAGGACTCCAAAACCGTACGGCTGACGATTCCGGAAGCTCCGGCCAGCGGGTGGGAAGTCCTGAAGTGTGCGGACTTGGCCAAGTGCTACGGGGAATTGCAGGTGTTTTCTGGAGTCAGCTTTGTCCTGAACAGGGGTGAACGAGTCGCGCTTGTGGGTGTGAACGGCGCAGGGAAGTCGACGCTTTTGCGGCTGCTGAGTCAGACAGAACAGCCCACTTCCGGGACGATCAGGCTCGGCCACAACGTCAAGGCAGCGTATTACTCTCAGGAGAGCGCGCAGAACATCGACTACTCCCGTACAGTCTGGGAGGAGGCTCGTGCGGTATCGTCAAAGCTCAACGACGT
>JAFTBT010000115.1 GCA_017455085.1 Synergistaceae bacterium | reverse complement strand
GAGACGACTCCATACCCGCATCACCGTTACTGCATATGCTCATGCCGGGCTTGTTGTGGTGTTGAGACAACTCCATACCTGCATCACCGTTACTGCATATGCTCATGCCGGCTTCGTTGTGGTGTTGAGACGACTCCATACCCGCATCACCGTTACTGCATATGCTCATGCCGGGCTTGTTGTGGTGTTGAGACAACTCCATACCTGCATCACCGTTACTGCATATGCTCATGCCGGCTTCGTTGTGGTGTTGAGACAACTCCATACCTGCATCACCGTTACTGCACATGCTCATGCCGGGCTTGTTGTGGCTGCTAAACACTTCCATTCCCACACCAACGTTGCTACAAACACTACTCATTCCGGCCTCGTTAGTGCATTGATGAATCTCGCAACCACCAAATAACTACACACCCACCCCAACGTCGCACCAAATCCCGCAAGCAATCCGCAGAACCTCCAGATTATCGCCCGCTCTGTCAACAGAATATTCGTCAGTAACGGCAGATTTTCACGTATCAGCTCGATTCCAGGAAAGTATGCTGCTATGATTCCCGCTCCGGCTATGATTGCTCCAAACAGTGCAAGCAGTGTACCCTCAAACACGAACGGTGCAGCTATGTACGCTTTTGTTGCTCCCACAAGATACATTATGCCGATCTCCTCACGCCTAGAGTACAGTGAAATGTGAATAGTGTTGTAGACGACAAGGGCAGTAATCACTACAGCAAGTGCAAACATTATCAGCGCAACCCTTGACGAGATTCGTGACAGGGCAGAAATTCTCCGCACCACCAAGCCGGCATACACTACATCATCGACTTCAGGCATGGCCTTTAACGCGTTGACTAGCGGCTCTACGTCTCTGGCACTGTGTACATGAATCTCGAAGTTCCACGGGATCGGGTTATCGCCTAGCATTTCCAGCGCGCGGGACTGAGACCCCATTTTCTCCTGAAGCCTAGCCAGTGAGTCAGCAGGTGAGAATGCACGCATAGAGTACACGTATTCGAGGCTCTGGATTCTTGTAGCGACATCCTCAACGTCTATAGTGTTGTCCTTCACGAGATACGCCTGCACAGCTAACTCACTCTCAAGCCGTAAAAGCAGATTCTCCAGATTCAGCGAAAACAGCGTAGTTACTCCCAGTATCCAGAGCATTACGCCCGCAGTTATGAGCGTCAAAAGCCCAAGCACCCAGTGATGAATTATGAGCCTGAATGTGTCGCGTAGTACGTATTTTAGTGTGGTCATTGTGCTACGTAAGTCCCTCCTTTTTCGTCGCGGATGAGCCTGCCATTTTCGAGTTCTACCACTCTCTGACGCGAAGAGTTCACGATTGCTTGATTGTGGGTAGACATCACGACAGTTACACCTGCGGAATTGATAGCAAAAAGTATCTTCATGACCTCTGAAGCCGTGTGAAAGTCTAAGTTTCCTGTGGGTTCGTCTGCGATAAATAACGATGGCGAATTTGCCAATGCACGGGCAATAGCCACTCTCTGCTGTTCACCTCCGGAGAGCTGCGCCGGACGCATTCCCCTACGCCGCCAGAGTCCCACCTGATTGATCACGTCTTTGGTGCGTTCGTCAACGATTCTCTTCGGGACGGACATAGCCTCCATCACGAAGGCGATATTCTCGTACACTGTGAGGCTCGGAATGAGTCTAAAGTCCTGCGCAACGAGTCCCACATCACGACGGTAATATGGCACGTCAGCCTTACGCATACGCCTCAAGTCGAAATCCCCGACTGCTACCGTACCTCTTGACGGGAGAAGCTCGCGCGTAATCAGCCGCAACAGTGTAGACTTTCCGCTGCCGGTCTGGCCTATGACGTACACAAATTCCCCCTGCTTGATATTCAGGTTGATGTCGATTAGTGCGGCAATATCCGGTTCAAAAACTTTGCTTACTCCTGAAAATTGTATGTTCACTTGTATTTAGCCCTCTCATTCATTGCTTGTACTGTGTCATATTCTCCCCATATCGCATGAATAATATCCTGCACAGTTAATTGCCTGTTGTCTCTGAGTTCGTGCCACAGATCATGATTCGCATAAGCCCAGCACGAAAACATGATTTCCCTTCCGCGTCCGAACCTGCCGAGTACTATCCAGCCGGATAATGGGTTGTACATGACCATCGGAGAAATATTCTGTGCGGATAACCGTTTGAGTTCGGGAACAGAGAAAGAAAGCTCCTCCAGCTCCTCAATCGCATCTTTGTCTGGGATGTCCTGAATCGACAGCCACAGCCTCGACACATGCCCAGAGTGCGCAAAAACTTCCGGGCCTGCCTTCAGCCATAGCTTGAGCCGCTTGACTGCCTCGAGTTCTCCGCGAGCTAGTGCGAACCTCAAAGCCCAATACATTTTTTCCAGCACAGAGTCATTCTGCATGAAGTCAGCAAATATTTTCTCGTCAAGGAATCCCGCATTTTCCGCGCTGAATACCGGGTGATCCCGCATAATAGTTCGGAGCATGAGGACGGTTGCGGTGTGTCTGCCTGGCGGGGCTGAATGCATGAAGAGTTTTCGGCGAAGGGCGTTCACAGTTTGTGCGGGGAGGATTGTGGGGAGTGCGCCGTCATTCAGGAGTGAAAAGCCTTCATTGTCGTAGAGATATACGTCCTGCGGCTGGGAGGTGTTTTCGCCGAGTGTACCCACGAGCCATTTATCGCTGCCTGTATCGAGTTCACCGAAAAGATACTTGTTGTGCGGCAAAAGCAACATTACTGAAGATTCATCGTTGAGTGCATTGGAGATACTTTCAGGAATATTATCGGGGGGAAGTTCAGCAAGCGAGCCGTTAGACATTAATTCAAGCAGCAAAAATTCTCACCTCTTTGTTATGTATTATGGAATATGACTGTACATTATACTATTTATCCCGTATTAACAGCCCTAAACCATGCAGATAACTGTGCAGAAAATTCTTCAGAGTGAGAGTTATGCGGAAGTTTTCTGTGATGTAAATGACAACCCATGTACTTGTGGGAGCAGAAAAATACATAGGCAGTCATTACGCCATCAGCTATCTATCCCGTATTAACAGCCCATGCCGCAACCCGTTAATGCTCACAATACACGATGGAGCATTGAGAATCCTGAGAGCCGTCAAGATTATGCACGCACTCCCCAAAATCACGTCTGCCCTCGATGCCGGAAGACCTATCACGTTTTCGCGTTCCTTCAGCGTCAGTGATGCATACATCCGGATCTGCCGGACTATGTCCCGTTGCGTGAGGATACTTCCGTGAAGTTTTGAGGGCGTGAAGTTCTCGCAGGCATGTTTGACGCTCGCCATAGTTACCGCTCCCCCTCCGACAGCAATAACAATTTGCGGGAGTGTGTTTGCGCTGAAGGCTTCTGCGTGATTGTGGGTTGTTGGTGTGTGTGCCGTAAGTATTCTCGCGTAGTTGTGGGGTATTAGTGCATTTTCCGCAGACATTTCTGTGTGTCTGTGGGGTGTTGCTGCATTTCCCGAAGATGTTTCTGCTCCGAAGGCCTCAATGTGTCTGTGGGGTGTTGCTGCATTTCCCGAAGATGTTCCTGCCCTGAAGGCCTCAATGTGATTCTCTGTGAGCATGTTTCTCACGTAAGCTATCGCCGCATCACACGCACTCTTCTTTATCGGGGAGTCATACACGCAAAAAAAACGTTCCGACAGATTCACTGCTCCCACCGGAACGCTCACCACCCGCCTGATCCCCCCCTCAGCTCCCATCACAAACTCCGTACTCCCTCCGCCAGAGTCAAACATCACCGCATCTCCAGCTATGCCCAGCCCGTCAACTGCTCCCAGCCACGAATATTTTGCTTCCTCCTCTCCAGAAAGTATATGTATCTCTTGGCCGCAAGCCTCCCTAACCATCCTCACAAACTCTCCGGAATTTTTCGCCGTCCTCAACGCCATAGTCCCCACAGCAAAAATCTCCGCTCCCATCAGCGAAGCTCTCTGCGTCATCCTGCACACTGCCTCACACGATATACGCATACTCTCCTCCGAAAGCATCCCAGACTCCGACATACCACGCCCAAGCCTAACTACTTCCGTCTCATCACGAACCACACGTATACGTCCACGCTCGACAACAGCTATCCGCATCTTGATGGAGTTGCTCCCGATGTCTATTATTGCCCTAAGCATTGCCACGCCTCAAACTTTCCTGCACCACGAAGCAAAACGCCGCAGCAGGTATCGTGAAAAGCAGCCCCAACGTTCCAGCAAGACTCTGCACTATCTCTTGAGCAATATACGGGTCATTGAGCAGTCCCGAAATCTCCACACCTGAAGACGAAATCAGCACCGCCATCGGTAACGCGCTCCCCATGTACGCGAGAATGAGTGTGTTTATCATGCTGCCTAACACTTCACTTCCGACATTCAGCCCCGCAAGCAATAGCCGGTCTAACGGAATATTATTATCGTAATCCACGAACTCGGACATTGACGCAGTGATCGAGATGCTCACATCCAGAACTGCACCGATTGAGCCGATAAGCACCGCAGCCAGCAGCAAGCCCCTCATGTTCAGCCCGGGCAACGTCGACGCGAGAAGTGCAGCACTCTCACCGGCGAGACCGTTCAACTGCCACAGGTAGACCATCGCCGCACCACACAGGAATCCGCAAAATACTCCTCCCAAACTTCCGAGCAGTGCAGTAAGCCTATAGCTAGCGTGACGCACCACACACAGAATCGTTACTGTAGAGATTATGACCACCGAAGCAATCGCCAGCCACACGCAATCCCAGCCGCGAACAGTGAGGGGAATCATCGTGAAGACCAGCACCGCAATCGACGCAGAAAGCCCCAGCAATGCGAACAGCCCACGAAATCCCGTGAAGGCTATCAGCACCGTACACACAAGCATAACCACTCCGGCAACGCTTGAGACTCTCCATGCGTCAGCTATCGAGTACTGTACATTTCCGTCCGTGAACATGTCCCACACGAGCAAGTACCTTCTGCCTGCTTTGACCTCTAGGCCGCTTCCGGATAGTCGCACCGTCTTCACGTTCAGTACTTCATCACTGCGAGTCCCTGAAAGAATCTGCACTACTGTGTCGCGTTCGAGTGTCTCGTAGGATTCTGACTCTTCGCCGTCATCCTCAGACGCAATCACACTCTCAGGGCCGGCCTCTATGACTCTGACGATGAGTGACTCTGTGTTGTCCCAGTTATGCAGGGCGAAATAGTCCACTGCACTCCAGAATGCCCACGAGATCAGCACCGCAATCAACAGCCTGACCGCTAAACCCTTTCCGTGACCGCGAAACACTTTCTTGTTCTTCATCGTGAAGCCCCCTCGTCATAATGCAGCCCCCACGCGTCAATCAATGCCCTCATGTCGTCAGGAATCTCTGCCGTGAAAGTTCGGCCTGCTATTTCCGCGAGTGATGAGTCTAGATTCTCAGGGAATGCCAGCTCATACGCGTGCAGCATAGGTCGCGCAACATTCTTCATGCTCCTGTTCAGGTGAAAATCTCCGTACTTCCTGTCGCCGAGTATGGGGTGCTTGATGTGTGCCATGTGTACGCGGGCTTGATGTGTCCTCCCCGTCAGAAGCTCAAGCCTCACCAGCGAGAATTTGCCGTTATGTGCGAGACATGTGCAGAGAGTTTTTGCGGGCTGTCCGTCATCCGAGACAGTAACCATGTTGTTGTCGGCATCCTTCAGGAGTGGAGCGTCTATCGTGATTTCTTCAGGGACTACTCCGGAACACAAGGCCAAGTAGAATTTGCGAACCTTCCGAGCCTTGAAGAGTGCCTCAAGCGCGCGCAATGCATCCCCGTGAAGAGCTACGGCCAAGACTCCGGTGGTGTTTCTGTCGAGGCGGTGAACTGCTGCGGGAGTGTGTGTGTTCAGAACTCCCCACACGCGGGAAATCACGCTGTCTCCTCCCTGTTCGTCAGGCTGCACCAAAATTCCGGCGTGCTTGTTGAGGATCAGCACGTTATGCCCCTGATGGATGACCTTGATTTTTCCCCAAGTGCTATGGGGGATTCGTGAGAGCCTTTCGTCCTCCTTGAGCGGCCAAGGCACACAAAGCTCATCCCCTGCGTGGACGTGTTCACCGACTTCACGGACTCTGACTCCGTTTATGCGCACCTCACCTTTGCGGATGGACTTCATGATTTCGCCGAGAGTTACCCATTTCCACAGCGAGCGGATTGTGCGGTCGAGTCTTCTGCCTTCGTGATCCTGCGAGAGAGTAAGCGTGTAGCTCATTGCTGAGAGATTCCCCTCCAGAGTCTGCGGTCGATTAACGGCAGGTAGTCAGTAAATTCGCTGTCCGGGTTGAGAGCGTCAATCTGGTATTTCCAGTAACTGAGCTTGAAGTCGAGATCATCAGCGGCTCTCACGATCATAGCTTCAGGTGTTTCGGGCAGTACAGGCGATCCGAACTCTCTGCTGCCGTGATGACTCAGGAGGATATGCCCGAGCGCGAGTGTGAGGTCTTCGCTGAGGTGTTGACTTTCCGCGTGACGCATTAACATGTTGTAGCCGAGAGTGATGTGTTCTATGATGTTGCCCTTCGTAGTCATGAGTGGTATCGGAGCGGTAGAGTATGCTTCAGTTTTGCCGATGTCGTGAAGAAGTGAACCGGCAATCACTAAATCCATGTCTACAGGTATTGCGAAATCGGGGTAATGCTGTGCGATGTGTTTTGCTCCGAGCGCGACAGATACAGAGTGTTCGAGTAAGCCGCCTGCGTATGCGTGATGAAGAGTAACAGCTGCTGGCCAGACCTTGAACTTTTCCCATAGGCCGCTTGTGAAAAATACTGCCTCCAAAAATCTGCGTAAGTCTTCGCGTTTGACTTCAGCGATGAGATTCCTGAAAGTGTCTTCAAGGGTTTCTGCTTTCACCGGAGAATGCCTGCTGAACATATGCGGCGGATAATCTGTCTGATCCAGATAGTAGAGAGAGTTGAAATTGTACTGCATTTGCTCACGGAACTCTGCGATTCTGCCCTCTATTTCCACAGAAGCTCCCTCGAATCTGAGGCCGCAATTGTCTGGGTCGATGGGGAACTTGTCGCCGGCCTGAGTGTTCCACCAAGTGGAGACGTACCACGCTTTGCCGTCAAGGTCTCCTGAAGAGTCGCTGATGGTCATTTCCCAGAAAGGATTATTATTGCGGTCGATACGGCGTGTGAATTTTGAGATTATTCCGCGCAGAATGAAGTCTGAATTTTTGGGGAGCTGTTTAACTTCCCTGACGTTAAGAATATTTTTCATGATGGGAGAAATTTTGCCTTTCGTGTGCTTGAAAATTTTGTATATTATATCAGCGTGAAGATTATCTACATTCATGTTTTGAGGAGGCTAATATTTACGGCAGGAACATATTCACATAGACGGCGTAAACATATTCACATAGACGGCGTAAACATATTCACAGACACGGCGTAAACATACTTACAGACACGGCAGAAACATATTCACATAGACGGCGTAAACATTTTCACAGACACGGCGTAAACATTTTCACAGACATTGTTACCTGAAAATTTGTGTATTACATCAGCGCAGAAATCCCCTTGAGGAGTGAATATACTTACAGAGTTTTGTGTATGACATCCCGCAAAATTTGTTACTATATCCGCAAACAATCCCCTTAAGGAGTGAAATATAGCTTGATACTTTCAGGACTTGAGATTCAGAATCACATAGGCCGCGAAATCATAATAGACCCTTTCCACGCTGACAGGCTCAACCCCAACAGCTACAACCTCTCTCTGCATGATGAGCTGCTCGTCTACACGCACGACTCCCTCGACATGCGCCACAACAACCCCACACAAAAGCTCCACATTCCTCCAGAAGGCTTTATGCTCACGCCCGGGAAGCTCTATCTTGGCCGCACTGCAGAGTACACCAAAACCGAAGGTTATATCCCAATGCTTGAAGGCCGCTCGTCTATCGGCAGACTCGGAATCTGCATACACGTCACTGCTGGATTCGGTGATGTCGGATTCGCGGGGTACTGGACGCTTGAGCTATTCTGTGTTCAGCCCGTGAGAATCTACGCCGGAGTCCAGATAGCACAGATCTACTATCACACAATCTCCGAACCATACGAACGCTACGAAAATGGCAAGTACCAGAACAATCACGGTATACAGTCCAGCAAATTGTACGAAGAATTTTCCTGATATAATAGCGTTTCACTCACAAGGCAGGTAAAAACTTAATCATGAATCAACTCGGTATGATAGTGAATCTCCGCAAACCCGAAGCCCTCAGCATGGCACGGAGACTCCTTCAGTGGGGGCAGGACAATAATTGCACGTTCCTGTTGCCGCATCAGGAAGCTAGCGCACTCACAACTACGGGCATTGACGACGAACAATGGCTAAAGACCGTCAAGCTCGCACTCGTCATCGGAGGGGACGGCACATTTCTTCGCGCAGCCCGCTACATCATGGGGACGGATATTATTCTGCACGGGGTCAATCTCGGACACTTGGGCTTTCTCGCATCCAGCAGACCCGAATACGTGGAGCATGACCTCACGAATATACTTCAGGACAATTTCACCGTACTGGAGCGCAGAGTGTTGAAGTGTGTGCTGATTCATGATGACGCGCCTTTACACCAGATATACGCCCTCAACGATATAGTACTCACCACGAACGCAATAGCCCGCCTGCTCCAGATAGAGATTCGCTTCAACGATGAATTTTTCTGTGTACTGCCTGCTGACGGAGTAATCGTCTCCACTCCCACAGGGTCAACAGCCTATGCACTCTCAGCAGGTGGCCCGGTGATTCCCCCGCACATGGACGCAATGCTACTCGCCCCACTTTGCGCACACACTCTGTATTCTCGTCCGCTGGTGGCCTCAGAGAATGACTGTATCACCCTGATTCCGCGAGGGGTTTCACGAGACTTGATGCTGACTCAGGACGGACAACTAGCGTATGAAGCTCTGCCCAACGACAGAATCAACATCAGGCTATCCCGCACGAAGAAGATACGTACTGTGAATCTGCCGGGCCGGAACTTTCTGGACATAGTGCGCGAAAAATTGGGCTGGGGATCGTCAAGGGGCGTATAGGGTTGATCGAGAAGCTATACATCGAGAACATAGGCGGCATTCACGGTGCGGAACTGACATTTACGCGCGGGCTGAACGTCATAACCGGTGAGAGCGGTGCAGGAAAAAGCAGCATAGTGCGTTCGCTGGAGTTGCTTGCGGGGACTCGCGGGGGTGTGAAGTTTATCCGGGCAGGTGAGGACAGCGGCAGGGTTGAGGCGAGATTTTCGGGGCATAGCGTGATGCGTGAGGTGCTGAGTTCGGGGAGGTCTCGTGCTAGGGTTGACGATGTTGCTACGGGGCTGAATGAGTGCGCGCAGTTCGTGAACGGGCTTGTGAGGATTCAGAGCCAGTTTGCGCAGATGGAGCTGCTGAACCCGGAAAGACAGTTAGCGATGCTTGACGCGTGTTTGCCTGAGGACGTGAGGACGGAGAAATTCCCACAGTTCCACAAAGTTTTTGACGCTGCCCGAAAGAGTTCCGGAGACTTGCGAGCCATGAAGAAACGCCGGGCAGAGATTGAGCGAAGGTATGCGAACGCTAGAGAAATATTCTCTCTGGTGAAGACTGCACAGCCGGAGTCAGGCCTTGAGCTTAGGCTTGAGAATCAGCTTGCGGACATCACACACAGAATCGCATCACGTGAACGCGCACGCAACAGCCTCGATGCACTCACAGGGGGAATGTCTGAACACGGGCTGCTTGAGAAAGTTCGGGCATGTTTTGAGAATTTGGAGGGGTTTTTGACGGACGGCGACAACATTACTTCTGCTATGGATGTTCTGAATGACGCAGTGAAACACTTAGCCGGAGAGCTGGGCGATGACGAGAGCGACTCTGTGTTGCTGGAGGAGACAGAAAACAGGTTAGGAGCATTGCGGCGGCTGAAGAGGCTTTGCAACATTTCTGACGAGAACGAACTGATGAACTTTTGCGGAGAGATATACACTAATCTTGACTGGCTGGAGAATAGCTACACGGAGCTTGAGGAGCTTTCTGCGCGATCGTTGGAGGAACGGAAGAAGGCGAATGCTCTTGCGATGGAGATACGGAATGAGCGGCAGGAGGCGGCCAAGAGTCTGACGCAGAGGGTGAATGCGGTGCTTGTGGAGCTTGCGATGACGGGTATAGAGTTCGGGATTGGGATTGCTGGTTTGCAGAAACTGAGCCGGAACGGTGCGGACAGTGTGGAGTTTACGCTAAGTGATGGAGTGCGTTCGGGCAGGGTTGAGAAGATAGCTTCAGGCGGGGAATTGAGCAGGCTGCTGCTGGCGTTGCAGTTGTCGCTGCCGGATGAGTGGCTGCCTCCGACGATAGTGTTTGACGAGGTGGAGGCGGGACTGGGAGGACGTGCGGCGGTGTTGTCGGGGTTGCAGTTGAAGGAGTTATCCCGGAAGTGTCAGGTGATTTTGGTGACGCATGAGGCGAGTATTGCTGCGTTGGGGGATGCACACATACTGATTCAGCGGGCGGAAGGTGAGACGTTCACGAAAAGTATAACTGGCGACGATAGAGTGAGGGAGATTGCGCGGATGCTCTCAGGTTCACCGGATATGACGGCAGCACAGAAACACGCGAAAATTTTACTGGATGGAGTGATATAATTGCGCGCGAAATACCGGAAAGGAACGTTGACATAAATGAATAACGAGGCTACAATCAGCTCATAGCTCATAGCTCATAGCTCATAGCTCACAGCTCACAGTCACCCGTAACTTTTTCTCTCTTCATAACCACATACCCCACACAACCACTAATAACAGACAACAAAAATCGTCATGCAGGGGAGTATTGCGCTCCCTCATTTATGCGTGGCGATTTTTGTGCATAGATCACAAGAAAGGAGAATGATTCTCAAATGCAACACAATCTCAAAAAGTTATTGAGCCTCTTGCTCATGCTGTCGGCAGTTGTCGGACTGCTGCCCGGTCTTACGGCTGCTGCTGATGCTGACCAGATACCGTACATTGAGGCGAGCTACGCCGAAGGAACAGGAGTAACTTACACCTCCAAAACGGCAGAAGCTACAGCCCTTACCTCCTCCTCAACCTCATTGAACGACGGCTGGTATTACGTCACCGGCAACGTAACAGTCTCAAGCCGTATCAGTGTTAGCGGAACGGTCAACCTGATTCTCTGCGACGGAGCTACGCTGACGGCGAACGCCGGTATCAATGTTGCGAGCGGTCAAACGCTTAACATTTACGCACAAGAGGGCGGTACAGGAGTGCTTACGTCTACGGGCAGCGGCAGCGACTACCAAGCAGGTATAGGCGGCGGTCACTGTGCAGCAGGCGGAACGGTAGTCATTCATGGCGGTACTGTTAATGCTACGGG
>JAFTBT010000114.1 GCA_017455085.1 Synergistaceae bacterium | reverse complement strand
ACTCACGAACTCACACCCCCCTCACTCACGAACACGAACCCTAACCCACAAACTCACCTCACTCAATTACGAGCACTAGCCCTAACTCACGAACTCACCTCACTCAATTACGAGCACTAGCCCTAACTCACGAACTCACCTCACTCACTCACGAACACTAACCCTAACTCACGAACTCACCTCACTCACTCACGAACACTAACCCTAACCCCACACTCACCCGCTCACAAAAAAGAGAGCCCCCAAACTTTCAGGAACTCCCCCGCAAAACTCAATCCCTAACTTCTATTCCCCGCCGTACATCTGCTGCGCCAACAAACTCTTCCGGTGGAAAATATCCTCCTCGATCTCATCAGTCTGTTCTTCCAGCATAAACTTGTCCTCAAAGATCGTACTACCAGCCTCATCAGCTCCCTTGAATGCATCTTTCAGGAATATAGGCGTAATTATCGTGCACACTATTATCATGATAACTATCGGCCCTAAATATTCCTCATTGATGAGATTCATGCTCATACCCTTTCCGGCAACTATCAAGGCAACCTCTCCTCTGCACACCATTCCCAGACCTATCTGGTAGCTCTGCCGCTTGTTGAACCCGCATACCATCGCTCCAAGTCCACAGCCCCATAGTTTCGAGACTATCCCCACAATCAGTAGCACAGCCGTGAACGCCATAAGGTCATACGAAAAATCCGGCAGGGCAACCTCAAGCCCTATGTTCGCGAAAAATACAGGGGTCAATAACAGGTAAGCTATTGTGTCGAATTTACTTGCTATGTACTGGCCTTTTGGGGACATCGCAATAATCATCCCGGCAGCAAATGCTCCGATAATGTCCGCCACTCCGAAGACTACTTCAGCAGCCCACGCCATGAACAAACAGAACGCAAACCCCATCACCGGATACCTGCGCAAATTTCTCGCAGCCTGTACCCTGTCCGACCAGACCATAGCCCTGTAGTACGCTAGCCCAGCTATCCCCACAAACAGGAAGAACCCCACTATCTTCACCACAAGCAGCCCGAGATTCATGTCGCCTCCAGCTATGCCCGTTATCACCGTCAGGCACACCAAGCCCAAAATATCGTCTATCAGTGCCGCAGCAAGTATAGTGTTCCCGACTTTCGTGGACATCTTGCCGAGTTCCTTTAGTGCCTCCACAGTAATCGACACTGACGTAGCAGTCAGCACCGCTCCAACGAATATCGCCGAAGCAAACGTAGCATTGTCGTCAAAGAAGTACATGATCCCCGCGCCCATTCCCAGCGGAAAAATTACTCCCAGCAGCGCGACAATAAAGCCCACTGTTCCGGAGGCCTTGAGCTCATCAATGTTGGTCTCCATTCCTGCGGTGAACATAATCACTATTACTCCGAGTTCGGCCATGCGGCTCAATAATGGCGAAGGCTGAAGACAGAACGGAAACCCGAAGAAGTGTTGCGTTACTGCTCCGAGTATTGCGGGACCAAAGAGCAGTCCGGCCATCAATGCACCGACAACTTGAGGAAGCTGCGCCCGGCGTGAAAGTATGCTGAAGATTTTTGTGGACATCAGTATCACACACAGGCTCAGCAGGTAGTTATAACCGTCCAAAATATTAACCCCCTATTGTTTGGGAAATTTACAGCCAAAATTCTCTACAGGACATCTCACAGGTCAAATTCATCGTCTCCTGCCTCACCAAGCAATGCCCCCACCTGATGACGCCATGGAATCGACGGGTGCGCACCAATCTTCGTGCAGGCCAAAGCACCACATGCCGCTCCGAACTTCACCGCGTGACGCATGGGTGTACCCTCACTCAGCGATACGCACAGCCCAGCACAAAACGCATCCCTAGCTCCGGTGTTGTCGACCGCACGGATGTTGAACGCGTCAAACGAGAAATTATCCCCGCCCTTCGAGAAGACCATTCCGCCCCGTGAACTCTTGGTGATTACGAGGTCATGCACTCCGCGATTCAGGATGTCCGAAGCCATAGCCCTAACAGAACCGTGTGATGAACTACTCGCGTAGAAACTCAGTGCGCGCTCGTTGACGATGAGGCAGTCGATATTCTTCCAGACCTCATCAGGCAGAGAGAACGGCGGCTCAGCAGAAAGGAACGTTTTGCACCCGTACTGTCTTGCTAGCTTCAAACCTGCTGTAACTGTTTCTGTAGGGCTTTCCATCTGGAAGAGTGCTGCGTCTGATGAATTGAATACCTGTTTTGCGTCAGTGATGTCTTGCTCGTTTAGGAAGGCATTTGCTCCTTGTGAGATGACTATTGAGCTTTCTCCGTCATCTGTAACTGTGATTAGTGCTGTACCTGTACCGGCTTCTTTTCTGGTATGCAGGTGTGAGCAGTCTACGTTATTTTCTGTGAGGACTGTGCGTAGTTTCCGGCCGAAGTCGTCATTACCTACACAACCAATCATGTAAGATTTTGCGTTGAGTCTGGAAACCGCTAGAGCCTGATTCGAGCCTTTGCCGCCCCCGGCCATTCCGAAAGGTCCTCCTACGACTGTCTCGCTTTTACCCGGACAATGGGGAGCCCTCATGATAAGATCGATATTAAGTGAACCTACTACTGCTACTGTTGACATAATGAATTGCCTCCTCTGACTATTGGAATATAATTCTGCGTATAATAGCACAAAGATTTTCAAGGGGGTAATTCCTGATATGAAGATATGTTTTTATGCGCTTAGGGAATATGACGAGTTGACCTTTTGCCACCAGATGAAGGACAAGTACGGAATCGACTTCATCTACACAACTGACTACCCCAACGACAAAAATATAGCTCTTGCTTCCGGCTGTGACGGCATGAGCTGCACTCCCTGCGACATGTCCGCAAAGACTCTCAAGGCCTTTCACGACGTAGGGGTCAAGTACATTCTGACGCGCTCCATAGGCTACGACCACATTGACCTGAATGCAGCACGCACTCTTGGCCTGAAGGTTGACACTGTGAGCTACACCCCGACCGGAGTCGCTGACTACGCAATACTCTTGATGCTCGCATGTATACGCAGGCTTCCGCACATCCTCAAGCGCGCGGAACTTCAGGACTACTCACTCGTGAACAAGCTCGGACGGGACTTCACGGCGTGTACTGTGGGCGTGATGGGGACGGGAAGAATCGGCACTACAGTGTTGCAGCATCTTTCGGGCTTCGGGTGCAGGCTTTTGGCGTATGATGTTCACGAAAACGACACGGCCAAGAAATTCGCACAGTATGTTGATCTGGATACACTGCTTGCTGAATCGGACATCATCACCCTGCACATGAACGCTAACGCCGAAAATTACCACATCATAAACTCACAGGCTATCGACAAAATGAAGGACGGAGCATACATCATCAACACAGCGCGGGGGAAACTCGTAGACTCTGCGGCACTGATCAAGGGCATACACACGGGGAAGCTCGGCGGTGCGGCACTTGACGTTGTGGAGTTCGAGAACGGATTGTACTACTACAACCTGATGGGCGAAGTGATGATCAATCCCAAGCTGGCGATATTGCGGTCATTTCCGAACGTGATTCTGAGTCCGCACACTGCTTTTTACACTGCTGAGGATGTTTGCGACATGGTTGAGGGAAATTTCCGGAGCTGTTGGGAATTTGGGACAGGGAAGAAACTTCACGGCATAGAGGGTGCGTGACGACTACTTATTGAGGCTGTAGCTATCAGGTTATCATGTAGCAGTGAACATGTGGCTATCACACATTATTGAGGCTGTAGCTATCACATCATCATGTAGCAGTGAATGTGCAGCTATCACACATTATTGAGGCTGTAGCTATCAGGTTATCATGTAGCAGTGAACATGTGGCTATCACACATTATTGAGGCTGTAGCTATCACATCATCGAGACGTAAACATAATATCCATCACATCACCATAAAAAGCGGGACTCCCCGTCACAGAGAAGCCCGCTTCATCCAAAATTAAAGGAAGTCTTCAATCAACAAAGCTATTTCTTGCTGCGTTCCACCTGAAGGAAATACGTCGCCCCTTCGCGCTCAATCATGAGTACTATGGAGTCATCACTGCCTGCTGCTTTTTCGGCATCTTCTGAGCTTTTGACTTCTTGGCCGTTCAGCTCAACTATCAGGTCTCCTTCACGCACTCCTTCCTCGTAAAACGCCGGGGACTCTTTATCGACCTCAGTAATCACGAGTCCCTCACTGTCGTCCTTAATCTTGTACTGCTTCCTGAGTGTATTATTCACCGGAGTAATTTTCGTGAGTCCGAACTCCTTCAACACATCGCTGCCGGCATTCTTCGGGGTCTCTGCTGTTTCTCCCTTCTCTGCCTCAGACTCAATGCTGCCGTCTCCTTTGCTGTTACGTTCTGCCAGCCTGACACTGAAGCTCATTTTTTTGCCCTTGCGCACCACCTGAATCCTAGCTATCGACTTCGGAGCAAGCACCCTGACTTTCTGCACAAAATCGTTCGCATTCTTGACCTTCCCGCCGTTCAGGGCTATCACCACGTCTCCGCGCTTAATGCCCGCTTTGTCCGCAGGGTCTCCCTTGAACACGTCATTGATCATCGCGCCTTCAGTGCCTTCGACTCCGTAAGCCTTCGCCATTTCCGGAGTGATATCCCTAACGCTCACGCCAAGCCATCCGCGTTTGACACGTCCATACGACACAAGATCTCCCATGATCTCCTTCGCTTTGTTGACCGGTATAGCGAATCCCAAGCCCTGAGCATACGGAATTATTGCGGTGTTGATGCCGACAACTTTGCCGTCCATGTCCAGCAACGGCCCTCCAGAATTTCCGGGATTGATCGCCGCGTCAGTCTGTAGGAAGTCGTCAAAATTCACGTCCTGCGCGTGGATGCTCCTGTTCTTGGCCGAAATCACTCCGACCGTGACAGAATGCTCAAAGCCCAACGGGTTGCCTATAGCGACTACATACTCCCCCACTTCGACCGCGTCAGAATCTCCCAGCTCAAGCACCGGTAAATCTCCGTCAGGCTCAATCTTGATCACGGCCAAGTCATACGTCGGGTCATTGCCTACGATTTTTGCGGGATAGGTCTTTTTGCTGCCGTCAGTGAGCTGGAGTGATACTGTGATCTTCTCCATGCCGTCGACTACGTGATTGTTCGTGAGTATCTGCCCTTCTTTGGTAACTATGAATCCCGAACCTCTGCCCTTCATGGGAACGGAACGGGTGAAGTCTTTGAACGCATCCCCGAAAAATCTCTTGAAGAACGGATCATCATCGAACGGGAACGGTGAAACTGAACGCTTCTGTGTCTTCTCAACGTCGATATTCACAACTGCACCTGAAGCATTCTTCACGATTGGTACTATAGGGTTGCTTGCCTTAGGAAATGCCGCAAATGCACTCCCTGATACTGCGAGGATTAGTGCAAGCGTAAGTGTGAACGCTAAAAATCTCTTGCTGCTCAAAATATTTACCTCCATAAAATTATTTGGGATACGGCGTGATATTTTATCCTCATGGCAAAAATAGTTCATGGATCTTTTTACCTACGATGAATTTCAGATTTTAACCTAAGTAAACTATACGCAAGCCATACGCACATACACGGAAGCATGATAGTAATTCCCTTGTATGTCCATTCATTGACGACAAGCCATAGCAAATTATGCTGGTATCTGACAAAAGTTACGGCATACCTCATCAGTGCATACAGGATTATTCCCAGCGGAGCAATCACTGAGTAATAACGCTTGCTATTTTTCTGGAGGGGTATGATTCTGCGTTCAGCCCACAGGAGAATCAGCACTATCACCGCAGCAATCAGCGAGTAATATATCTGCACCGGATGCCTGAAGATTCCTGCCCTGTCCTGCGGGAAATGCACCGCGCAGAAAGTATCAGACACATTCCCAACACAGCAGCCATTCAGGAAACATCCCCAGCGTCCCACAACTATAGACAGAAGTGCCGGGATGACTGCAACGTCACACAGCTTCAGGAACGAGACTTTTCGGCTGAACATGCACATCACGAATGCAGACAGAAAAGCTCCGGCGATCGCACCGAACTCGTACAGGCCTCCGCGATTCAGGTCTAGGAATAGTTTGGGGTCATTGATGTACTCTTGCCAGTGCGCAAAATATTCTGGAGACCTCGCGCCCAGAAGCATACACATGAACGACACAGCCATGATGCGGCGGGACTCGTATTCATCGAGTGCGTAAAGCTCTAAACGCTTAATGCTCCAGAGTATTGCGAGTGATAGGGCTATGAACCACACTACGCTGTATGTGTCGAGCCTGAAGCTGCCGATTGTGAATAACGTAGGGTACATGATTATAATTCTCCGGTATCGTATTGATAGCTTTCCTGATAGACATATTCGGGAGCAATATCTATCTGTTCATTGTTCCATGTGATTGTGCCGTGAGAAATTACTGGACTGCTGAAAACTGCATAATCCTTCAGCGGCTCAAAGACTGGGGCATTGAGTTTTGTGGTGTCAAAGAGGCGTTTTTCCCCTGTGGAGAAAGTTACGAGCATCATACCTCCATCGAGTGGTTTAGCAGCAGTTATAGTGATGTCCGGCACAAGTTCTCCTGCGTAACAGATTCCGTCCTTAATGTACATTCATATCACCTCAAATCATTGGAGCTATTTTGTCAAAGTGTTTACCCTGCACAGCTAAATTCCAAGCCTTGTAAGCTTCTTCTTCGTGGAGTGCGAGCCACCCTGCAACAATCTTCATTTGCTTTGGAGGAATAGACCCCGCTAATAATTCACCGTCAACAGCTATTACTGCCTTATATTCTCCATAACGAACATGTACATGCGGCTTATTGTGTTTACCGGTGTCAAAGAACATCATGTATATGATTATCCCCGCAAACCTGCACAGTTCCAGCATAGCTATTCCGCCTCCCAAAGGAGCATATTGTCCGAAAAATACGCCCTGATTCTTCCCGTATCCTTCAGCCACGAAAGATATGACCTCACCGTACTTCCCACAAGTGCATACTGCTCAAACGTCATACGCATATCCAGACGGGC
The DNA here is from genome assembly GCA_017455085.1 of Synergistaceae bacterium. The sequence goes on along the minus strand of JAFTBT010000114.1, from coordinate 12,176 downwards.
AAAAATCTCCTGCAATACTCCCTCAAAGTTCACAGGCTCGGCACATATCTCCGTAATCATCTCTGCAATCTCGTGTACTTTGTCGATGTTGAGCTGAGCAATGGAGCAAATATCTTCCGTCACTGGTGCGTGTGATGGCACAAACACATCCGCCTCCAGAGTCTTCACCGTCTCCAGCGTCGCAATATACGCCCCCACGTCATACATGAACGTTATCCCGTACTTGGCCAGCGTCTCAGCACTCGACAGGCAGTCAGCAAGATACACAACGTTATCCGGAGTCCTGAACCCCGCCATGCTGAAGAAATGCCCCGCCAACGGAATGATCTCGAAACCTTCAGGTATAACATCAGGTGTAAGGTACTCTGCCGGACTCTCCTGAGCCATCAGGAATTTGTGACGCAGCTCCTTCATCGGGAAGCCTCCCCACAAAAATGCAGGCTCAAGCACAGGATGACGGGTGAATGCGCACTCAACATCAGGAGCGTATATTCTGCACCCCGTCTGTGCATGAAGATACTTGTTGCCGCCTATGTGGTCAGCGTTTGAGTGAGTGTTGTAGATCGCCGAGAGAGTCCAGTGATTCGCATCGAGTACCTGCCTGACTTTCCGGCCTGCCTCCTTGTCGCTGCCGCTGTCGATTAGGCACACACTGCTATCAGTCAACTTCACAAGGCCGATTTTTGCTGGACTCTGTATGTACCAGCTGCTGCCCTTGACGTGAACAAGCTCATACATAGGCTACTGCGCCTCAGGGAAACTGCTGCCTTGAGCGTACATTTTGCGGAGCTTAGGCTTCTCGATTTTTCCTGTGGGGTTTCTGGGAACGTCAGCGAAAATTATCTTGCGGGGTCTCTTGTAGCGTGGGAGGTCCAGACAGAACTTATTGATCTCCTCTTCAGTACACCTCATGCCCTTTTTCACCTGAATGATCGCCGCAGGTATCTCGCCTAGTCTCGGTTCAGGAAGCCCTATCACAGCAACATCTTGTATTTTCGGGTGAGCGGCCAGGAAGTTTTCTATCTGCACAGGGTAAATATTTTCTCCGCCCATGATAACAACGTCCTTCTTCCTATCCACCAGCCACACGAAGCCGTCTGAATCCTGCATGGCCATATCTCCGGTGAACAGCCACCCGTCACGCAAAACTTCATGTGTCGCTCCCGGATTATTGTAGTAGCACAGCATCACGCCCGGCCCTTTCACGCAAAGCTCTCCGGTTTCTCCCTGCTTTACGGGGTTTGCGTCTTTGTCCACTATCTTCAGCTCCCAGCCAGAGCCCGCCAATCCGATAGCACCTACTTTGTGAATGTTGTTGATCCCCAAGTGAACACATCCCGGCCCGGTTGACTCAGACAGCCCGTAATTCGTGTCGTACTTGTGGTGAGGGAAGTACTCCAGCCAGTGCTTGATCAGTGACGGCGGAACAGGCTGCGCACCGATATGCATGAGCCACCATTGAGAGAGATTGCGGCCCTTGAGCTTGAGTTCTCCGCTGTCCAGTGCTGTGAGTATATCCTGCGCCCACGGGACTAACAGCCACACTATAGTGCATTGCTCCCACGAAACCACGTCAAGAATCGCTTTCGGTGATGTTCCCTTGAGGAGTACTGCGCGGCTTCCGGTGTAGAGCGACCCGAACCAGTGCATTTTTGCTCCGGTGTGGTAGAGCGGCGGAATACACAGGAACACGTCATCATGAGTAGTCATGTGGTGTTTTGCCTCCATGCGCGCGGACTGCATAAGTGCTGTGTGATTATGCAGGATAGCTTTCGGGAAACCTGTAGTGCCGGAAGAGAAGTATATAGCTGCTTCGTCAATGTCCTCGATGAGAATTTTAGGTGCTGATGATGAGCAGTTGTTGACGGCCTCGTTGTAGCTTTCGGCGAAAGATGGGCTGTTGTCCCCCACGAAAAACATAGAGCATTTGTTGCCGAGAGCAAGCACGGTGTTTTCGACTCTGCCGATGAACTCAGGCCCGAAGAATAACACATCAACGTCGGCCAAGTTGACGCAGTACTCTATTTCTTCGGAGGAGTAGCGGAAATTCAGGGGTACGGCGATAGCTCCGGTCTTGAGTATGCCAAAATATATGGGCAGCCATTCGAGGCAGTTCATGAGGAGGATAGCGACTTTCTGCTCCTTCTTGATGCCGCGGGCAATGAGCATGTTGGCGACACGGTTAGCCTTTTCGTCAAAGACTCCCCAAGTGATTTCGCGCCTGTATGGAGTTGATGAAGTGGGCTGAATGAGTGCGTATTCTTTCCATGTTACGCGTGTAGGTTCCTGCTGTTCAGGGTTGATCTCGACTAAAGCAACTTCATTGCCATAGAGTTTGGCGTTGCGTTCGAGTAAATCAGTAATAGGCATGTGGGAAAAATAGACCTTCCTTCATAAAGTTAAAGCCCTGTCATGAATCAACAGGACTCGTGAAAATTACCCTAAAGCAAAATTTATGTCAAGAAGTCAAATCTGCGTTAATTGCTCAAGACGTGCGAGTGTCTTCGAGAGTTTGAGTTTCTTGTTGTGTGGAGCATAGGCGAGAGCATTGATGCCCCTCTTTGTTTTAGCGTTGACGTTAGCACCTGAGTTTATGAGCAAGTCGATAACTTCGGTATGAGGATTCTTCAAGACGGCCATCATGAGTGCGGAGTGTCCCTTAGAGTCAGCGGCGTTGACGTTAGCACCATTGGAGAGAGCGGCGGAGATTTTTTTGGTGTCGGCAGTTGCGCAGAGTTTCAGGAAGTTTGCATCGGACATTGCGGGAGGTTTGGGGGCGGGGGGGTGGGGTTGTTGAGGTGTGGGCTGTGACTTGGTAGCTGTAGGCTGTGCAGTCTGAGGCTGGTGAACTGTAGGCTGTGCAGTGAAAAGCTCTCTCACGCTCATAACTGCATAATGTTGTGCGGCGTTGATGCTGAGAATTTTTGCGGTGAATGTGTCTCCGATGCTGTAGCCCTCAGTTGAGGCTGAAGGTATCTCAGTTCTGTGCAGCATTCCGCTCATTCCTCCAAACGACACCAATACCCCGAAAGCCATTACATTCTGTACAGTGCATTCAACTACTTCACCGGGTCTATAGTCCGGATTTTCCGGCATGGTGAATCCTTTACGCCTGTAGCCTGTCTGCCCGTACTTTGCCATGAGCCACTCGCACAGAATATGACTCATCTGCAAGAGTGTCATGCTGTCGTTCAGAGAGTAATCTTTGTTGTGAGCGTTGCCGTTCCGGAAGTATCTCATCATTTCCAGCAGGAGATATATGCTCTCGTCAACAGCTTTTTTCTTGAACAGCTCATTGATAGGTTCTGCCAGTTTTGTGCCGTCAGTCTCTACGTCATTGAAGCTGCATATACACTTTACAGCGTTGTCGAATATTCTGGAGATGAAGAACATACAGACTTCGTTATCGGCATAGAGATATTTTTCAGCCTTCCTGCCATATTCAGCCAGTTCCGGAAATTTCCCGCTCAAGAACTCAAAATTGCTCTGCATTATTGGAGTCTCTCCGGAATATCTGTGTCATTCAGCCTGTAGTTTCTCCGAGCGTAATCATAAGCCCTGTAGCCTGAAGAGTTCACAATGTCCTTATCAGCTTGCATCTCCAGCAGGACACTAATCACGTCTTCGGAGCTGTAGGCTGCTGCATAGATCAGCGCGGTATTCCCTGAATTATCCTGAGCGTTCACGTCAGCACCTGCCTTGATGAGCAGTTCAACGGCTTCTGCGGTGTTTTCCTTAGCCGCAAACATGAGCGGGGCAGCACCGTTTTTGTTGCGGACGTTGAGGTTCACGCCAGCGTCCACAGCCTGGCTGATGTCATCAATTTCTCCGGACTTGCAGATTTTGAGGATATCTCTCTGAAGGGTTCTTCTGAGTGCGTCTGCCAATTCATGAGTATCTTGTGCTTCATGAGTATTTGGAGTTTCTGGGATTTCTGATGGTTCAATGTCCAGCCTATTGAGTACACTGCTACCGGAGAGCTTTGAGTTATTTGCAGCGAGGTCATAGGCTGTATTTCCCTTGTCGTTCTGCACATGAATGTCTGCTCCAGCGTCCAGAATAGCAGCTACAACTTCTGGAGTATTCTTCCACGCGGCGAGCATGAGTGCGGTATTATTCTCTTCATCTTTAGCCCAGAGGTTAGCACTGGACTCGATTGCTTCACGGATTTTGTCTGCACTTCCGTCACGACATAGTGCCAGAAATTCATCATCAGTTAGTGACTTAGATTCTGGTTCTTGTTCTTGTGGAGCAACGGGCTCAGTTATGGGAGCAGAGTCTTGTTCATGTGGAGCAACGGGCTCAGTTGATGGAGCAGGCTCTTGTTCATGTGGAGCAACGGGCTCAGTTGTGGGAGCAGAGTCTTGTTCTTGCGCAGCAACAGGCTCTTGCTGTTTTTCTCCAAGCAGCTCCAGAATCTCAGCATCTCCCCTCAGTTTCCGGCTGACCTTCGCGTAATGCAGGGCGTTCCGTCTCTCATCATTCACCGCATTCACATCTGCTCCATACTCCAGCAGCTCACGAACTACCTCCGCAGTTCTGAACATCGCCGCATACATCAGGGCAGTATTCCCGTTATTGCTCTTGGCATTCACGTCAACACCATTCTCCACAAGCACACCCAGCACTCCGGGATTCTTGTTATACATCACTGCGGTCATGAATGCGCTCACACCGTTATGGTTCGAGGCGTTCACGTCAGCTCCGGTGTCTATAGCCTCCAGAATTTCATCACGTGTTCCTATTTTGCACAGGCCTATGAATTTCTTGTTGGGCATGGGTTTAGGTGCTTCAACCTCAGGAGGTGTACTCTCTGCATCCCTGATCGACAGCAGCATATACGGGTACTGTTCAGGGTTCAGCCACTTTACGCGAGCTTTGATGTGCTGGCCCTGTTTCGGTGAGAATGTCGGAAATTTTGTGCCGTACTCTGACTCCGGAAGCCGAGCTATGAGTCCGTCTTTGAGTTCCGCAAAAGCTCCGGAGGTGTTTGTGATTCTGCTGATGACTGCGTTGACATCCTGCCCCTTCCTGTATCTGGAATACTTACGAGCTGCCTCACTCCACGGGTCGCTGCGTACGTCCTTGAGGCTCAGGGAAAGATCCTCACTTTCTGCGTCAATGACCATGAAGATTTTGCGTTCTCCGTCTCTGAAAGTATAGCCTTCAGGAATCTCGTCCTTTGCGACTCTGCCGATAAGCTGCCCGATTTTCACGGTGAGGCCTTCCTCGTCCGAAGAGCTAATATATCCTCTGACAATATCCCCAGACTCGACTACCAGCCTGAAGAGCCATTCACACAGCGGCAGAGATGAATCCAGCAGTTTTTTTCCGTCCTCCTCAGAAGAGTAGCGGTGATGTACTGCTTTGTTCCGGAGCATACGCAGGTCGTGCAGAGTATCTTTCTGTTCGTTGTCGAGGACTCCGCGATACTGGAGCATATTTATGCGTTGTAGCTGGTCTTTCTCGTGGATGGCTACACCTTCCAAGTCAATCAGCATCTCAGCAACTGCCTCGCCTATATCCCCAAGACATATGAGGCAGTATCTGGTATTAGCCCGAAGATTCTGCTCTGCTTCCCTTCCGAAGTCTGCTATACCTGCCAGCGGAGGAGTTGAGGCTGACGGCTTGAACAGGTCTGCTAGAAAGTCGAACCTGCTGCTTCCGTATGATGACATGAACCATTCGCATAATTCTTGAGCTGTGGTGAGGAGTCTGTTTGCTGCCATTTCGGAGGAGTATTCATGTTCTGCGGCGTCGTTCATGATTTCGGTGAGGGTGGTGATTTTTCTGCAAATGTCTTCGTCAATGATTCCGAGCTTCATTAGGTCTTGAGCAGTTTCTGGGGTATTGGTGTTATAGTTTGTGCGGCTGTTTGCGCATAATAATTCTGTGATTGTCTCACCGATTCGGCCAAGATTCAGCAGGGATATATTGTTGTCATGTCCTAAGGCATTTTCTGCATTTTTCCCATAAGCAGCTAATTTTGGGAAATTATTCTCCAGAAAAGTGAACTTACTTTGTGAAAAACTGTTCTGCATATACTGATCTCCTTATGAAAATTTATGTTGGTCTAATAGATTCTAATATATAGCAGAAAGATATTGCTATGTCCTAAAGTCTGTCTAGCATGTATTAATCTCTGTGTGAAATTTATGTTGGTCTGTTAGCTTCTTGTATGCAACGGAAAGATATTGCTATGCCTTCAAGTCTGTCTAGCATGTATTAATCTCGATGTGGAATTTATGTTGGTATGTCGGGGTATTGTATGCAACAGAAAGATATTGCTATGTCCTAAAGCCTGTCTAGCATGTATTAATCTTAAGTGTGAAAATTTATAGTAGTCTGTTAGATTCTAATATACAGCATAATTTTTGACATAACTCAATCACCGGCATAGTAGCGTTTGTGACTCATGAACTATTAATGAGAGCATGAATCAGCTTGTGCAGGTGCTACAATTCACAGCAACTCAAAAGGGGGATAAAACTTAATGAAACAGTTAATGCAGGGCAACACCGCCGCCGCTCGTGGAATATGGGAGGCCGGATGTTGTTTTGCGTCAAGCTATCCAGGTACTCCCAGCACAGAAATCACCGAAGAACTCGCAAAGTATAACGAGCTGTATTCCGAATGGGCTCCCAACGAAAAAGTAGCTATGGAGTCTGCCTTCGGAGCATCTCTTGCAGGAAAACGCAGCTTTTGCGCCATGAAGCATGTCGGCCTGAACGTCGCAGCAGATCCGCTCTTCACAGTCTCCTATACCGGAATCAACGCCGGAATGGTGATCTGTGTTGCCGACGACGCAGGAATGCACTCCTCTCAAAACGAACAGGACTCTCGACACTACGCCAGAGCCGCAAAGCTCCCCATGCTTGAGCCTTCGGACTCACAGGAAGCACTAGACTTCTTCAGGAGAGCCTATGACTTGTCGGAAGAGTACGATTCTCCGGTGATCGTGAAGATGTGTACACGTATAGCGCATTCACAGTCAGCAGTCGAGACAGGCGAAAGAGTCTCAGCTCCGGAACACCCATACACGAAAAATATCGCTAAGTACGTCATGATGCCGGGCAATGCGATAAAGAGACATCCTGTAGTCGAGGAACGTATGCGCAGACTTCAGGCCTTCGCGGAAACTTCAGACCTAAATAGAACCGAACAGGGCAGCGATTCAGCAATAGGGATCATCACATCGTCAACATGCTATCAGTACGTGAAGGAAGCCTGCGGAGATAGATTCCCAGTGCTGAAATTGGGGATGATATGGCCTCTGCCTGACGATAAGCTGAAAAATTTTGCGGGCAGCGTTAAGAGATTAGTGATCGTTGAGGAGCTTGACGGGTTCATAGAGAGCTATTGCCTATCTCTTGGCCTGAAGTGTGAGGGTAAATCTCTGTTCGGCCTGCTGGGAGAATTGAGTCCGAATGTTGTTGCTGAGAAGCTGGGACTCTCTCACGGTGAGGGTGTGAAGCTCAGTGAATCACTTCCTGCTCGTCCGCCGATGATGTGTGCAGGGTGTCCGCATAGGGGGATATTCTACACGTTAAGCAAACTGAAGTGTACAGTTTTGGGAGATATAGGCTGCTACACGTTGGGTGCAGTAGCTCCGTTGTCGGCAATGGAGATGACGTTATGCATGGGGGCATCCGTGAGCGCAATACATGGCTTCAACAAAGCAGAAGAGTTTTCACGAAATGCAGAGGGAGTTTCCGGTGATGGGAGCTTGTCCGGCAATCATAACGGTATTTCAATCTCTGAGAGTGGTTCTGCAAACCATAACGGCGTTTCCAGTCCTGATAATAGCTCAGAAAATAATGATAGCGTTTCCGATTCTGGCAACATCTCCAGCTATGAACTATCTAACAAAGCAGAAAAGCTATTTAACCCGCCAACCCACCCCCTTGTCGCAGTGATTGGGGATTCTACTTTTATGCATTCAGGAATGACCGGCCTCGCCAATATCGCATATAACCAAAGCAAAAGCACCGTCATCATCCTCGACAACTCCATCACCGGCATGACAGGCCACCAACAAAACCCCACCACCGGCCTCAACATCAAGGGAGACCCCGCAGGAAAAATCGACCTCGAATCTCTCTGCAGGGCTATGGGCTTCTCCAGAGTCAGAGTCGTCGACCCCTACAACCTCACCGAGTGCGAAAATGCTTTGCGTGAAGAACTCGCCGCAAACGACTCCAGCGTCATAATTTCCCGTAGACCCTGCGCACTCCTAAAGTACGTCAAACACAATCCGCCCCTCACTGTCGACACGGCCAAGTGCGTCACCTGCAAGTCATGCACGAGAATCGGCTGCCCTGCCCTCTCCATCAAGGACGGCAAAGCTCACGTAGACTCGACTCTCTGCGTTGGCTGCGGAGTGTGTACTCAGCTCTGCAAGTTCGGAGCATTCTCACAGACGGAGGGCAGATAGACATGAACACTCGTAACATTATGATCGTCGGCGTCGGTGGACAAGGCAGCGTACTCGCCAGCAAGTTGCTTGGTCATTTGCTGACGGCTAAGGGCTATGACGTAAAAGTCTCCGAAGTTCACGGCATGAGCCAGCGCGGAGGCAGCGTAGTTACTTACGTCAGGTACGGCGACAAAGTTTATTCACCCGTAATCGACAAGGGACAGGCTGATTTCATAGTATCGTTTGAGCTTCTGGAGGCAGCACGTAATCTCGAATACCTCAAACCAGACGGCCAAATCGTTACTTCTACGCAGCAAATAGACCCTATGCCCGTACTCACAGGCGCAATGAATTACCCTGAAGACCTGCTCAGCAAAATTCGCTCTCTCGGCGTGAAAATCGACGCTCTGGACTGCGTGAAGCTCGCAGAAAATGCCGGAAGCGTCAAGGCCGTGAATCTAGTATTGCTCGGCAGACTCTCACACTATTTTGATGACATATCCCCCGAAGAATGGGACGAAGCCATCACTGCATGTGTTCCACAAAAATTCCTCGACCTCAACCGCAAAGCCTTCAGATTGGGGAAAAACTCATAGATACACACTTTTTTGGAGTTGATGCAACAAATGAACAAGAAATATTTCCAGCCCGAAATCGAGACCATGAGCCGCGAAAAGATTCGTGATCTCCAGAACGAAAAGCTCCTAAGACAAGTCCGCCACGTCTGGGAAAACGTCCCATATTACCGCGCAAAGATGCAGGAAAAGGACTCACCCCTGACGACATACACTCACTCGATGACCTCTACAAGCTCCCGTTCCTGACGAAAGACGACCTCCGCAAAGCATATCCCTATGGGCTCATGGGAAAGCCACTAAAAGACTGCGTACGTATCCAGTCAACCAGCGGCACTACAGGACAAAGAGTCGTAGCCTTCTACACTCATCACGACATAGACATTTGGGAGACCATGTGCGCAAGGGCTATCGTCGCTGCGGGCGGAACTGACGAGGACGTTGTTCAGGTATCGTACGGTTACGGACTCTTCACCGGCGGGCCGGGACTCAACGGAGGAAGCCACAAGCTCGGCTCACTCACTATTCCTACATCTTCAGGCAACACTGACAGGCAGATTATGTTCATCAAGGACTTACACGCTACGATTCTGTGCTGCACTCCCAGTTATGCCGCATTCATCGGTGAACGCATGAAGGAAATGGGCATGACCCCCGAAGATATTCCGCTGAAGGCCGGTATTTTTGGTGCAGAGGCTTGGAGCGAAGAGATGAGGCGCGACATCGAGGCCACTATGGGAATCAAAGCGTACGACATTTACGGACTGACTGAGCTTTGCGGGCCGGGAGTATCTTTTGAGTGCGAGGACCAGCACGGAATGCACATCAACGAGGATTACTTCATCCCGGAGATTATCGACCCGAAGACTGGCGAAGTTTTGCCGGAAGGGAGTCTCGGTGAACTGGTATTCACGACTCTCGACAAGGAGGCTTTCCCGCTCATCAGGTACAGAACTCGCGACATCACTACACTAACACACGAGCCATGCCCCTGCGGAAGGACTCACGTCCGCATGACCAAGCTCAAGGGCAGAACTGACGACATGCTCATTATTCGCGGCGTAAACGTCTTCCCGAGTCAAATCGAGACCGTACTCATCAACAGCGGCTATCCTGCGAACTATCAGATCATTGTGGACAGAGTCAACAACACCGACACTCTGGACGTTAGAGTCGAAATGACTCCCGAAATGTTCACGGACAATCTCGGCGAGGTCAACAAGAGGCAGGCGGAATTAGTTGACGGTCTGCGCTCAATGCTGGGACTCAAAGCGAAAGTTACCCTAGTTGCGCCGAAGACTATAGTGCGTTCTGAGGGAAAAGCTGTTAGAGTCATTGACAACAGAAAAATTTAGTGAGGTGCGTGAAGATGAGCGTAAAGCAGATTTCTGTATTCCTCGAAAACAGAGCAGGTACTCTCCACGAGATGACGAAGGCACTTGCGGCGGCCAAGATCGACTTGCGGGGGTTATCCCTTGCTGAGACGAGCGACTTCGGAATCGTGAGGCTGATAGTTGATGACGTTTTAGGCACTGCCAACACCCTGAAGGATGCCGGTTTTGTTGCGAGCATGACGGACGTTTTGGCGGTGGAAGTCCCCAATGTTCCGGGCGGACTGAATCATGTGCTTGAGATTCTGGACGGAGCAGGCGTGAATATTGAGTACATGTATGCGATTCTCGGCAACAAGAGTTCGCAGACAGCGTACATGATCTTCCGTGTGGACGACAACGACAAATCTTCGGAGGCTCTCACGAAACAGGGCGTGAAGATTCTGAATCACGAGGCACTTTCTGCACTATAAGACCATGAACGTAAAGCAGATTACTATTTTCCTTGAGGACAAACCCGGCACACTCTACAGCGCACTCAAGACACTAGAGGACAACAACGTACACTTGCGGGCATTCACAGCTATGGACATGGGCGGGATGACGATACTGCGTCTGATTGTGGATAACGTCATCTACACGGCATCGATGCTGAAGAATGCGGGGTATCCTGCGACGTTCACGGAGGTATTTGTAGCGGAGATCACCGATCCGGATAAAGGCATGTTGAAGATTCTGGACATCCTGAGCAAAAACGGAGTCAACATTCAGCACGTGTACCCTATCACCAGCAAAAATTCACGGTGGATCGGGAAAGAGATATACATGGTTTTCGAGGTGAACAACAACGCTCTTGCAATGGAGAAGCTGCACGAGTCGGGAGTGAACCTGCTGACTCAGGAGGAGATTTCGGGACTGTAAGCTCTCAGCGCGAAACTCGTGAATCCTTCGCGAAAATCATATGCAGGCGTGAAAACTCCGGAGCATATTCGTGTAAGATTCTGGCATGAATTTTCAGGCTGTTATTCTTGAGACTGAGGATAGCAGCCTTTTTTGTGGAGGTGCATATTATGAACGTTAAGCAGATTTCTGTGTGTCTGGATAATGGGCCGGGAACTCTCTACAACATGACTACTGTGTTCGCCGATAAGGGCATAAGCATTCGTGCGCTGACAGTTGCGCAGTCTTCGGACACCAGCACCGTGCGAATCATAGTCGATAATGTGATATGGGCTTCGTCAGTTCTCCGAAATATGGGCTTTGATGTTGCGACTACTGATGTTGTTGCGGTGGAAGTTCCGAATATTCCCGGAGGCTTGAACCAAGTGCTTAAGGTCATTAAGGACGGGGATGTGAACATTGAGTATCTCTATGCTGTCGGGAGCAAATACGCCCATAACCTGAAAAACTCGTGCATAATCTTCAAGTTCACTGACAACGAGCAGGCTATAGATGTGCTGACTTCTGCGGGAATACGTCTGCTATGTCACGGAGACTTGGCCACACTGTGATTCATGAGGAGTGCTGCTGCATTTTGAGGATAGCGCGGATTTCCTGAAGTGTGGAGTGTTTTTTCTTGGTGAGGGCTCTCACGAGACGGCGGATGATGAGTATAGGGATCAGGGATTTGTGCCTGTAGAAAAATGGGTATTGATCCCTGATTTCTGACATAGGCAGGAAGATTCTGGAGAGGATGTATTGTGTTTTGGTTTGGCTGTGGGAGTGCAGCATTCTGTTCCTGACGAAATTGTCTGCGTTCCCGTAAGTTCCTGAATTGATGATGTATTCCAGCAGTTGACGTTCTCCATGAGTGAGGGGTTGTGTGTTGCCATTAGTGAGTGTGTCGCCATTAGT
>JAFTBT010000113.1 GCA_017455085.1 Synergistaceae bacterium | reverse complement strand
CAATCACTAATACCCTGATAGTCGATGCGTCAAACGGCATACACTTAACCGCCGAAAATGACCCGCATATCTGGATGGACTTATCACTCGCGCAGAGAATGATCTACAACATCACGGAAGCTCTCTGCAGTGCTGACCCCGACCATTCGGCCAAGTACACCCACAACGCCGCCGAATACTGCGCACAACTCGCGGAACTGGACGAAAAATTTGCTGCCCTCCCAAAGAATCGCACTCTGGTCTTCGCTGGGGAGTTCTCATGCGTGTACTTCGTGAGACGCTACGGCTTCGAGTACGTCAGCGCATACGAGGGCGAAAACGAACCCGGCATCAAGCGCATGGCCGAAATCATCAGGCACATTCAGGAGAATCACGTCAGGCATATACTTTCCGACCTGCCGATCTCGCTCGTGACCCAATCCATCAGCAAGCAGACCCGCACCGAAATTCTGCCCTTCTTCACAGCACACACAGCGCAGGACACTTCACGCACATTCCTGCAAATCATGGCCGACAACTTCACGAATCTCGCAAGGTTTCTGAATGACTGACAGACTCAAGCTCACTAATGCCGTCATCAAGTACGGGGATGCTGCAGCAATTGACGGGGTATCTCTGAGCGTGAAGGGCGGAGAGTTCGTATTCATCACCGGCGCAAACGGAAGCGGCAAGAGTACGCTCACGAAGGGTATTGCTGGGCTGCTGCCACTGAGTTCAGGAGAAATCACACGCACCGGCAGAATCGGCTATGTCCCGCAGATCGAGGAGGCAGACCGGAATTTTCCCGCAACCGTCAGCGAGATCGTCATCACCGGAACGCAGGGACGCGGAAGATTGTTCTACACTGCTCACGACAGACACAGGGCTTTGCAGGCGATGAATGCACTCGGAATTTCGGACTTGGCCGGACGCGGAATAGACATGCTTTCGGGCGGACAGATGAGGCGTGTACTTTTGGCGCGGGCATTGTGCGGAGAGCCGGAGCTGCTTCTGCTGGATGAGCCTTGCGCTGGACTCGATGCGGAGAGTCATGAACTGCTCTTCTCTGTGCTGAGGAAGTGCGTAGATTCTGGATGTGCTGTAGTGATGGTGACGCATGATGCTTCTGACCTTGAGGGAATACATGCCGACAAAGTCATCACACTCTCTCACGGAAAGGCAGTGAATTATCCCAATGAGTGAGCTTGTCGAGATTCTGAGCTACCCGTTCGTGTGGAGGGCGTTGGTCTCCGGAGCAATGATAGCTGTGTGCGCGTCAGTGCTGGGTGTGATTCTGGTGCTTAAGCACTATTCGCTGATAGGTCACGGGCTCTCTGAGGTGGGATTCTCGTCCCTGTCGATAGCTTCGGCACTGGGGCTGCCGGTAATGCTGGTGTCTGCTCCTGCGGTGATACTAGCTTCGTTTGCGATAATGTACGTCAGCCAGAGATTCCGGACTGCCGGAGACATAGCCATAGCCATAGCTTCGAGTGCTGCCCTTGCGCTGGGAGTGATGGTGTCTTCGTTGACGGGCCAATTCTCAGCGATGAACAGCTATCTTTTCGGGAGTGTATTAGCAGTGAGTGACGGGGATATGTATTTGTCGGCTGGGCTGTCGATTCTGGTGATGGGTGTGTTTGTGGTGTTCTACAACAGGATTTTTCTGATCACCTATAACGAGGACTATGCGCGCTCACTGGGAATCAACACGGCACTATACCAGTTCATAATCTCGATGCTTACGGCTTTAGTTGTGGTGATAGGGATGCGGATAACTGGTACACTGCTCATCTCCGGAATAATAATACTTCCAGCGGTGACTGCGAGAAGAATCGCGTCAGGGTTCAAGAGTCTTATGATACTGTCGGGTGTAATTTCTCTGACGGGTTTTATTGCGGGGCTGGTGTTTTCGTTCCTGATAAACATACCTGTAGGCGCAGGAGTAATACTTTCAGACACAGCGATACTAATACTAGTGAGGGTGATATTTTGACGGGAAAAGGACACAGAATTTCTACGACAGCAATAGTTTTTGGGACGACCGGCTCAGTTTTGGCGGCACTGATGAGCTACATGGGCAGCACGTTTCCGGATTCGTCAGAGTACATGTTTTTCGGGAAGAGGCGCAACAGGTATCACAGGAGATATACGCACTGGTTTATCCCGTGGGGGCTGCTGACGTATGTGTGTTTCAAGCGGGCTGGGTGGATAGTGCCGAGAATAGCTGCGCTGGTGGACGGCCGAGATGCTCACAGGGACGTGTGGGCGTGTGCAGGGTTCTGGTTTGTGGGGTGCCTGCTGCATATTCTTGAGGATGCATGGTGCGGTACTGTGCCGTTCTTGCGCCCGTGGAAGCGAGAAATTGGGATGCATGTATTCAGGATGTCGAACAAGATCGGAGTGATGAGCGGCGGAGAAATTACGTTTGTGCTGTGGTCTGTAGGAATATCAGTGATAGCGTTTATGTGCAGGTACTTCACGACGAACAGCTTCATGGAGTTCGTAAAAAGTATCTGGCAGAGCATATAGCCCTACCAGTTTTCGAATCTGCGGTTATGGTTGAGATTCTGGATAGCTTTCATTTCGTCATCAGTAAGCTCGAAGTCGAACACGTCAATATTGTCGCGGATATGTTCGGGATTTTTTGAGCCGGGTATCACGATATAGCCGTCCTGAATGTGCCAGCGGATGATGACCTGCGCGGGAGATTTTCGGTGATTTTTGGCGATACGAGCAATGACTTTGTCGGAAAATAGTTCCTGATTGTGGCCTCGTCCTCCCAAAGGATACCAAGACTCTATGATGACTCCATAGGGCTGAAGGTATTTCTGGAGCTGGGTGTTCTGGTAATAGGGATGATTCTCGTTCTGGACGACTGCTGGGGGAATCTCTGCGTCTTCAGTGATGCGTTCGTATTCTTCCGGAGTGTAGTAGTTAGAGATCCCGATAGACCTTACGATGCCTCTTTTTACTGCGCGTTCGAGAGCTTTGTAGAGATATTTATCGCCGTATCCTGACTGATGAATGAGCATGAGGTCAATATACTTCAGCCCAAGAGTATTATTGCTGTCGTTGATGAGAGAGTCATAGTCTCTTTTTCCGTATGGAACGATCTTGCTGGTGATGAAGACATCTTCACGTGAGATTATGCCTTCGGAGATAGCCTTTCTGACTCCGCGTCCGACTCCGTGTTCGTTGGCGTAGTAGCGTGCGGTGTCGAAGAGTCTGTAGCCTGAGAGTATGGCGGTGTATGTAGCTTCTTCTGCTGTGTGGTTGTTGAGCGTCCACGTACCGAGTCCGAACACAGGCATAGTGTATCCGGAATTGAGAGTTACTGCTGGGACTTCATGAGGCTGAGGGTAGCTTGAATTGGGTGACACATACCCTGTCAAAAGCATCACTGCCAGAAAAATAACTGTCATATTCTTCATGCTACATTGCCTCCAACAAGAAAAGCATAATGATCGGAGCAAGACGTTCTACCTTTATGCTGGTGTCA
Organism: Synergistaceae bacterium; assembly: GCA_017455085.1. The sequence continues at coordinate 27,364 of JAFTBT010000113.1, read as the reverse complement.
AATTTACCTATCCTGTAGTAGTCATTTATGGAGTAATATCTATCAATCCCAGTATGTTGTTTCTGCCAGTCTTCATTTGCACACACAGGCTGATTTATATTGCTTAGTAAGACTACACCGCTTGAAGGTTTTGCCTTACTGTAGGCTGTCAGAGCGTCAACAGCTGCATAGTAAGGCAGCCTCCTAGTTTTGATTCTGCTGGCGTATTCTTTCATGTCCATAGTGTAAACTTCCTTGCCGCTTGGTATACTGGATTCTATAAATGCACCAGTCTCGACATAAACAGAATCCATTATGATTATGCACTTCGCCTCACTGAAGGACTTTGCTGCAAAATCCCCGTCAAGTACGAACATGCTGCCCGGCAAAAGTCTCACTGCATACTTCACAGCAGGAGGTTCGTCTGTCTCTGAGTCAGTATCTCTCGGAATACCCAGCTGTTCCCGCCTGAAAACTAGTATACTTGAAGCGTCTACAAGTCTATCCTGAGATTCTGTGCCGAGTTTTGTGATGTGATAGCCGTCAAGTGCAGCACCATCTACGACTACTCCGGATGGGTAAACTTTCGACAGGTCATAGCTCATAGTGTGGAGAGCGTGGCAGTACCTCAACTGAGCATCCAGAGCCCGGAGTTTTTGGCCGCGAGCTCCGGCAGCATTAGAATCTTCTTTGTTGGCCTTGACTTCATCCGCCTCATGATCAGCAAACTTCAGCCAAGCGTCATACAAATCTTTCTGGGCAGATTCCCAACCCTGTGCCTTCTGCAAAAGCTCAATGCCTTTCTCGTATTCTCCTCTCTTCACTGCTGCATTACCGAGATAGGCAAATATGACCGGACGCATGAGTATATACACTGCCAAGACAACAATAACTGTAACTACTGCACGTACTAGCAATTTTTTGGTGTTGATATTTGTGTGGGTTCTGCGTGAAGTTTTTTTCCGGACGGCTTTAGAGTGGGCATTGATTGCTTTCTGTCTAAGTTTTGACCACTCTGGACTGAAGGGGTTAGGGGGTATGTTTTGCAAATCAGAAGGGAGTATAAGTTTATAGGAAGTGTACCAGAAGCCATCAGAGAAAGTGAATGTTATCTTGCGTGTGTAATAATTTCCGCCCTGCATGTCCCTATATCGCTTAGTCATTAAGAAATTTAGTTTACCGATTGTTTCTTCGGTTATACGTGCATTCTCATAAGGATTATTTTGTTCATTCCAGCCAGAGTGATCAAACTTTGCGTATAACCAGCACACAAAGTAAACCAGACCTAACAGCACCAATAGAAACTCTCCTGCTGCCATACAAATCACCTCATTATTTGGGATGGCCGCTATAATAGCATAAAAAATCCCCGCAAGCTCTTCCACTCACGGGGAAAACATAAAGTGCCTAATCACTCTGGGTGATTCCTCTCTGCGTTTCTGTACATGTACGAGAAATCTATTACTCTGTCCAGATTCTCCATTACTTTCGTTGAGTCAAAACTCCCCAGCCTGTCCCAATCATAGAGTGATTGATACTGTTTCGCCAGCCACTCTTCATTAGCGGCCTGCGGATCATGTGAATCCATAATCATCACTACACCTTTTGAAGGATCCTTTACGCTGTACATAGCCAGATTATTCACCGCAGAATATATGCTCAAATCGCGGCTGGTAGTCCTTGAACTGAAAACCGTCCTATCATCTTTTCTTCGTATTGTTGTCTCCTTTATTTCTGTTACTGTCCCGATGTCAAGATATACCGCATCAGCAAGCAGCAGGCTCTCGGCTTCAGCGAAACTCTTTGCAGCAAACTCTGCTCCGTGCCTGAACATCTCTCCCGCAAGGAGTCGCACTGAATACTTCGGTTTTATGCTCTCAAGGTCAATGGTCAGCACCATACTTTTCTGCTCTCTGCTGAAGATTATCATCGGGGAGAACTTTATGTCTCTGCCTGAAGTGTTGTTGATGATATTCGTTATGTAGTACTTTTTCAGGTCTGTATCACCAACTTCAACTCCGTCCGGATACACCTGCTTAATGTCATAGCTCAACTTGTACAACTCATGACAATACTGTAACTGAAGGTCCACACAGTCAAGTTTGCTGCCCTTTGCCCGTGCAAGTTCGTAGTCAGGGGAAGAGAGAGCCGATATTTCTGCGGTGATCTTGGCGGCATATTTCGAGAGAGCTGGAGTGATAACATCTTTCCCTTCCGGCCAAGACTCCCGAAATAGCTTCACAGAGTCGGTAATCTCTCCTGCTTCCGATTCCTTGAGGACATATTCTGTGAGTATCTCGTGAAGCTGGGTGCGTTCCTGATCAGTGAGCAAATTACCTCTTGCCTGAAGAAGATTTATTGCTGTCCTGTAGTCATTCTTATCGACTGAGTAGGTGATATATTTTTCTCTGACCTCATCCAGTTTTGTGTATCTTGCATTCCGTACGCTGCTGTAGTTTAGTACTCCGTTAAGCCTGTAATCGTTGAGGGTATCTATAGCGTCTTTATACTCATTAGCTGATACTTTGCGGTCAACGTATCTCATCACAGCATCATTCAGTTTTTTACTCTGTTCGTCAGAAAAACTAAACACTCTCCGCTGCAAACACGTCAATGCATCTTCTTTCTGCCCTGCGTCAAACAAGCTCACGGTTTCGTTAATGATGCTTTCTTGTTCTGCGGCATCCATGAACTGCATAACAATGCCGATACAGAATACTACTCCGAGTGAGATCATGATGATCGGCACCACCGAAGACTTTCCTTTGCGGCTCTCTGGTGAGAATCTGCGTATGTCTGGCTTCATGTGAATCTCTCCTGTTCGTGAAAATTCGGGTCATGATAACAAAAATTACCCCGCACGTCATATGCAGGGTAACTGAATCTCAGAGTGTTTATGTTTCTGCTACTTCATGTATGTGTTCATGAACTCCACTATCTTTGCAAACGGGATAGCCTCCATGTTGTCGTATAGATCCACGTGTGAAGCTCCCGGAATGATCATCAGCTCCTTGTTGCTGCCCTTGAGCCTCTTGAAAGCGTCCTCACCCAAATATCTTGAGTGGGCTTTTTCGCCGTGAATCACCAGCACTGCGCTGCGAATATCCTCAATGTCCGTAAGCATAGGCATGTTGATCATTGCGAGTCCTGCTGTAACGTTCCAGCCTTCGTTTGAGTTCAGAGATCTCTTGTGATAGCCTCTAGGTGTCTTGTAGTAAGCATAATAATCCTTCACGAACTGCGGAGCATCTTCCGGCAATGGGTCAACTACTCCGCCTGCACGTGCATATGTCCCGGCCTTGTAGTCTTTGATTCTCTGCTCGTTCATGGCTTTCTTGGCCTGATAGCGTGCCTCTGCGCTGTCTTGAGCGTCAAAATACCCGTTCCTCGCAACTCTGCTCAGATCATACATTGTAGAGATAACGGATGCTTTTATGCGGGTATCAGCCGCGGCGGCGTTCAGACCTATTCCGCCCCAGCCGCATACGCCGATGATACCGACTCTTTCCTGGTCGATGAAGTCTCTGGTCATCAGGAAGTCTATCGCCGCAGAAAAGTCCTCAGTGTTAATCTCAGGGGACGAAACATACCGCGCAGCTCCTCCGCTCTCGCCGGTGAACGACGGATCAAACGCTACTGCCACGAATCCGGCCTTAGCCATTTCCTGAGCGTACAGCCCTGAAACCTGCTCTTTCACTGCGCCGAAAGGCCCGGCTACTGCGATACCGGCATACTTTTTTGCGCTGTCGAACCCTGCCGGAAGATACAGGTCTCCGGTCAAATCTATTCCGTACCTGTTGTGAAAATGCGCTTTCTTTACGGTGATAGTCGGGTCAATCTTGAAGACGCGCGTATCGTCCTTGAAGTCCTCGATGTCCGCAGCCATTGCTGCAGACGCAATAGAGAGAAGCATTAACGCTGAAGCTATAATCTTTAACATTTTGTGTGAAGCCTCCTGTAAAATTTGGGATGAGCGAATTATCACAGACCTCACAAAAAATGTCTAATGCTTATGTTGGGATCTAAGTTATTCATGAGAATGCATATCAGCTAAAACAAAAGAGGGGCTTTGACGGCTCCTTTTCTATTGCAGGACTTTTGTTAATATCTATTGTGGCAGTTCGATATTACCATCTTCCACATCTTTACGGAATTGTTCAAACAGACCTTTGGTTAATTTATCCTCGTGATATTTTTCAAGCACAAAATAGCGATAACTTACTCCATCTACAAGAACATCACTGTTTTTGCTCAGCAGCCAGTTACCATTTCCACCTCCTAGCGGCTGGATATTCCATTCTTTGCCGTACTTTCGGCGAATCTCGTTTTCTTTTCCCTGAACTGTCTTTGTTTGGCTCTCAATGTAACGTATATCCATTACGACTCCTCCTCTTTAACATAATTTTGTACAGCATATTCATCAAAAACTTGATGCTGTATTCTGGCTGCCTCGCATGTAATTTGAGGTACATCAAACACACTTCCTGTTTCACTTTCATTAGAATTTCGGCTGATACACATAAGGCAGTATTTTTTGTCCTCGCAGCCCATACATTTCTTAAAGTCCTTCAGCCGCAGCTGCCTCAGAAAAATAACTGCTGGTGATTTCGTCCATATCTCCTGCAATGATGACTCATTAAGATTTCCGCAAACATATTTCTGCCATCCAGCACAAGGGTACACATTGCCGTTTGCAACCATGCATATTGTAGACAACGCCACGCCGCAAACCCTTTCATCAGGGTCAATTATTTCCGATGATAATTCGCTTCGGTAAGCAGATGATTTAATATTTGCCTGAACAACTACATCATTCTGTAATATTCTCTCCAGTACCGGCCTAATTTCTTCTTTTGTTAAGCGGCATTCAAGGTTATCTACAGAACGGTCGCTTCTCGCCATGATAATATAATCAAGAATTACGGCGCACTTATGCTCGTGTCCCCATAGTATTACGTCTTGGAATACAGCTTGATTCTGCTTCATCACTGGACAGTTAATTTGAACTGCAATGTTATTATCTATCAGCCGAAGAATATTGTTTTTTGTCCTGAAAAAAGATCCTTCAACTGTGGTAATAGCGTCGTGTACCCGGCCGTCCATTGAATACAGGGACACATTAACACAAGAACTATGCCTGTATTTTAATGCGCTTAAGATCTCATCATTCAGCAACGTAAGATTTGAGAGGACAGTAACGTTAAAATCTAAGTCTTTAGCATAACGTAGAAAATCGCAGAAATTGGGATGCAGCATTGGTTCTCCGCCAGAAAAAACAATGTTCATCACACCCATCTCCCTGCACTGATTGAGAGCTTTTATCATCAAATCATACTCAATATCGGCATTCTTACATTCGTGAGGAATATAACAATGAATACACCGCTCGTTGCATTTACTCGTCAATTCTATATGAAAAGTAAATAAAAAAGGATTCTTCTTTGAGTAATCAATCAGGAACTTTTCAGATGATGTATCAGCAATATAACCATCTTTGTATGCAAGTTCACCTTTGAGAGTAGAATAATCAAAACAAGAATCCGATTCAACCTGCATACTGCTGCCGACATTCAGAAAATCATCAGCAAGCAACATATCATAAAAAGAAACAGCGTCTTCTGCAAGTTCAGCTTCATCAGCATCCTCAAAGCTGGCCGTCAATGACTTTGTTATGTCATTAATAGATAACGGCACGTACTGAAGTTTACTGAGAAAGACAGCACCGGTTGAATCTACAATCTTGTCTATACCAGCAAGCGGCCTAGAAATGTAACCAATATCGCCGTAAGTTCTGACGTAACAATCAGATTTTAACGAATAGTACCTCATTTTAAGTTTCTCAGCCTAATAAACGAAATGCCCAAAGTCATAAAAGTTACCGACTCTGAGCATGTTACACTACCAACACTAGGATTATGCTTCGCGGCAGTGAAGACAATTCGCTATACCGCCTTTGCAGGACAAACTGAATGGGGCATGGTCTTCACTTGAAAGCAACACAGCGGGTTTATGATATTTTATGCGGGGATTCTCTACTTTCTTTTTTTCTTCCATCTTGAGTACTCCTTTCTTCCATCTTGAGTACTAAGATAGACAAATTGATATTTTGGCGGTCCCAGCGGGATTCGAACCCGCGTCGCAGCCTTGAAAGGGCTGTGTCCTAGGCCTCTGGACGATGGGACCATTTTTGTGGACTGTTCTGGTGAATCGCGGGGGACTTGAACCCCCGACACCCGGATTAAAAGTCCGGTGCTCTACCGACTGAGCTAGCGATTCAGTTTTTCGACAACAAGGGGTATTATATTATCACCTCTCAAAAAAAGCAAATTGCATGTTATCATTTAGCCAAAATCCCCCCCATATTAGGAGAATTGAAATGACAGCTCTGATTGAGATCATCATTGAAGGTTTGAAAAAAGTTAGCAGTGAAATTGTTGCTGCGGTTCTGCTTTTAATAGCGTTCGCGATATTTCCGAGCCTGAGAAAAATATTCAGGAAAAAGAACGAATCTCACGATGAGGAAGTCAAACACCAGCTTGAACAATTGCAAAATGTTGTGACTCAGACACTACAGCAAACACAGAAGCAAGACGATTCAGAAGAGGAACTGCGTAAACAGCTAGAGATTCTCCAGCAGGAAGAACAACACCTCGCCAGACTCAAAGAAACCCTAAAGCGTCATGATTCGGCGTTGCAGGACATTCAAGCTCAGACTGAGGAAGAGAAAAAGCAGAGAGCAGATTTGCAGAGGCAGATTGAGGAGCAGCGCAGGGAAGAAGAACGGGTGAAGGCGGAAATTCAGCGCAAGCAGGAGGAGCTGAGGCAGGAGCAAGCCCGAAAAGCTGAGGAGGCACGGAGAAGAGAAGAGCTAGAACGCCAGCGTCAGGAAAAACTCAGGGAAGAGCAACGGCTGAAGGCAGAGATTGAGCGCAAACAGAGGGAACTCAAAGAGGCTGAAGCCCGAAAAGCTGAAGAGGCACGGAAAAAAGCGGAGGCACAAAAGCAGCTTGAGGAACAGCGGAGCAGAGTTCAACAGAGCAAGAGTCAGCAACAAGTAGTATTCTCACAGCCTGCGATGCAAATATCACAGTCTGCTACACAGCTCTATGAACAGGGCAAGAAGTATTATGATGCCGGGAATTATGATGAGGCGTTCAAGTATCTTCTTCCGGCCGCTGAACAGGGACTCGCTAAGGCTCAATACTGGCTGGGGCGGATGTACGACTACGGCGAGGGAGTCCCTAATGACGACTCGGAGGCAGTGAAATGGTATCGCAAAGCCGCTGAACAGGGACACGCTAGGGCTCAATACTGGCTGGGGGATATGTACTACTACGGCAGGGGAGTCCATCAGGACAAATCGGAGGCAGCAAAGTGGTATCGCAAAGCTGCTGAACAGGGACACGCTAAGGCTCAATACTGGCTGGGGCGGATGTACGACTACGGCGAGGGAGTCCCTAAGGACAAATCAGAGGCCTTGAAATGGTATCGCAAAGCTGCTGAACAGGGAAATACTTACGCAAAGCAAGCTCTGAAAAATATGGGATATTAAGGTAATAACTACAGATTGCCACAAACATTTTCACGTGTAATATTCTTCACACACCACACACAATATTCATTCAGGAGGCATATATTCATGTTCAGAAAAGCAGAACGCCGCAAAGCTAAATTACGTCTCGCACTCACTGGCCCCGCAGGTTCAGGCAAAACCTTCGGCGCACTCATCCTCGCTCAGGGACTCGGCGGCAGAATCGCCATGATCGACACAGAAAACGGCTCTGGAGACCTCTACGCAAACATGTGCGACTACGACGTCGAAACCCTCGCAGCTCCCTACACAGTGCAGAAGTATCTTTCCGCTATCTACGAGGCCGAAAAAGCAGGCTATGACGTCCTCATCATCGACTCACTCTCTCACGCATGGAGCGGAGAAGGCGGAATACTCGACGCCCACAACCAGCTCACGGAAAAGTCCAAAAGCGGAAATTCTTACGCAGCGTGGGGGAAAATCATGCCCATGCACACAAGACTACTCGAAGCTATCACTGCCTCAAAATGCCACGTTGTCGCTACCATGAGGAGCAAGACCGACTACGCACAGCTCCAGAACGAAAGAGGCCGCACCGAGATCCGCAAAGTTGGACTCGCCCCAGTTCAGCGCGACGGCGTAGACTACGAGTTCACCGTAGTGTTCGACTTGGGCATGGACCACACCGTAACCGTCAGCAAGGACAGAACCGGATTGTTCGACAGCCAAACTTTCACCATCACTCAAGAGACCGGAAAGATCCTCAACAACTGGCTCAACTCCGGATCTGAGGCCATCCCCAACGCTCAGGACATACGCAACACCATCAACAGGCTGTATTACGGCTACATGGAGCTGTTCGATCAGGACTCTAACGCTGCACAGTCGGCCATGCAGGCAGTTACAGGCGGAAAGGCTTCGCGTGAATGGACTCAGGACGACATGAAGAACTTGACCGAAGATTTGGCGTTACGCACCCAGAAAAAGGGTGTCATGGATTCTGACGGACTATAGGCACAAAAATAGGGCGGGAGTGTGTTTTTCCTCCTGCCCTCGTAGTTACTGGTATATATCTTGACTGCGTGAGAGTTTTCTGGCACGTTCGACAGCTATGTTCACGAAGTCGTCTGCCGTCAAGTCCCCTATGCTCTTGATGTTCCGGCGCAGCATATACTCCTGCACTTCGGTCTGCGAGGCCTCGTAATCCCCCGCAATTTCCGGAGGAACTCGTACGTCTTCAGCGCGGAGTCGTCTGGTACGTCCTGCACTCATCCTCAAGTACACGTAGCAGTATTCCGGAGACGTTTCCGGATCGAGGGACGGTGCTTCAGGTTCGGTGTCCGTGTAGTCAGCCTCATCACCGTAGTTCACTCTGGCCTGCGCAAACTCCAGATAGTAATCCTGTTTTTCCGGAGTGAGCTTGATTTTCGTGGAAGTGTGCTGCTCGTTAAGCATAGAGTCTCCCGTTATGAATCTCCCCTCAGAGTCGAACAACCTGAACGAATACACCCCGTCTCCTCCCCAGTCAGATATCTCCAGCGTGTCGCCGTAAACAACAATCTCCACAGGGTCATACGGATTCATCAGGCCATATCTCGATGTAGGTACGGTATTCTTCGGTGCAGGGAGAGTCGCCCACTCTTCAGCAAGCACAGTTACTCCCGAATACTGCTCTGGGTCATCCGGAGGGTCATACTCCCAGTCGGAATAGTCGTGTTCCTGCACAAATACTGCATCATTTCCGCCGATACACTTCATGACGTTACGAAGCACTACATGCGCAGGACTGCCCTCACCGAATGCTGACGATACACACATCATCGCTAATACTATGCCGCAAAAAATTCGTCTCATCTCTAAATCATCCTCCTTTGTGGCAGATTATACTCACTCTTGGCCTACAAATCCGGCTCTTCTTCACGAATGGCGTTTACTTTCTTGCGGTATCCGTTATTCCTGATCCTGAACACTTCCCAGTAGTCCCCCTGAGTTTCCGAGTCTAAAAGTATGTACTCGCTTACGAACGCGTTATTTTTGTAGTACAGCCTCACTCTCACTCTGGGATAGCCCCACTCAACCGATGAGTTCTCACGCTTCACATAGTACACGTATTCGCTTCTGGAGTAATTGATGAAGTCGATCCAGTGCGTGGAAACAACCGGCAGGCCGTAATGATGCGCGGACTCCTTGCCGTTCACGTAAACTGTATCGTTATCGCTGTCCAGTAGGAACTCGGCTTGTCCGTCTATGTTCGCCTTCAGGTGCGCAGAAAAATCGTTGAAGTTAGACTCTTCCGTCTCAAGCAGCACTATATAGCGTTCTCTAGATTCCGGGTAAACAGCCCCGTTGAGGGTAATCGTCCGTGACGGAGGCAATGTCACCGAAAACTCTCCGCCGTTGTAGCCTGTTCTGTACGTCCTCACAGTGTAGTACCCCGAAGGAATCCCCCTGAAGGTATATCTGCCGCTGCTGTTCGTAGTTCCCTGCTCTGTGGCCTGCGTCCAGTTGTTCACCACACGGACAGTTACACCGCTGAGATAATTTCCCGTCTTCGCGTCACGTACATACACGTCAATGCTCCCTGTCCCTGTCCTGACCAGAGCAGCATTAATATTAACGGAGTCCTTGTCGTTCACGAGGGAGACTCTAGTCTGGTATGTCCTGTAAGATCCGGCATTGGGATATACCGTAACTGTGTGATGCCCTGTCTCCACATTGACAGAAAATCTCCCGTCAGCACTCACCGTCGATATACGCGTCTCGATCTGCCCTGCACTCCCGCGAATTATCACGCTCGCAGTCCCTACGCTTAGTGTCCCGCCGTTCATGTAGTCCGTGACTCTGCCCTTGATAGTTCCTCTGCGGCCATAGACTCCGATCTTGTCGAACGCTTTCTTGATGGTGCGTATCTTTGCGTCTGAGAGCCTGAGCTGCTGCGCTGAACGCAGAATATTGCGCCTCACAGTGTGGAAGTCCGATGTTGCGTCATAACCCATAGTGAAGGACTTGTACCACACCCGGCCAAGCTCCACCCAAGTCAGGCCGTCAGATTCTGCTCCGTCCTGATGCATGAGGTACGCCGCATGAGTCACGAGTCGGCAATACGTGTGACAGCCGTTGTTGTCGTTCACGCGAGCGGGGGCAACAGTCTTGTACATGTCGTACAGGTCGTTAATGTCGTCCAGAGTCCCGTCGTTGTTGTCATTCTGAGAGAGGCTGTTTACGGTGATGGCCTCCCTAGCGTCCCTCAAGCATTGAGTCTTGTCGACGAAGTACGTTATGCCTTTCTCTGGGTCTGTGCTGTTGGGGTCGACTCTCCAGCCGTGCTGCCAATCCCGATCTCTGAGACATCCGAAAATATCTGCATAGCCGTCATCAATTGCTCCCGTTGCGTTCTTGTAGGGAATGCCTCCGGTGGAGTAATACATTACTGCGTGAGTAGTCTCGTGAGTCAGAGTGTCGAGACCTATTGCGCGCGAAAACTCGTACTTGTTGCTGTTGTACAGGTTGCAGATGGCGATATATTCGCTTTGGGAACTCCAGTAGGCATTATCACGTGTGCTCGTATCGTGAGTAACTACCTTCACGGTCATTCCCTTATTGTTTAGAGAGTTTCTGCCAAAAGTAACCCTCCACCAGTTTATGACTCTCCGCATATTCGTGTAGGCTGAAATCTGTTGTCCGTCCCTGAAGCTGCCTGAAAAGATCGTACGCACAGGAGTATCTAGATTGCCGTTGTATATCCTGACCTCAGGATGCCCGCTGTCACGCATATTTTTCCTAAGCAGCAGGTCATACGTTACCGGAAATGTCTGGAGGACTCCGAGTTCGTCTCTTGCAGTGTCATTCTTCTTCCACGTGCGGATATTCTCATCCACCGCGATAATCGACAAATCATGACCGCTCACGATAACATTCTCGTCAATAACATCACCGCTCGAAGTATTCCCCCTGACTCTCACCTCGAAGGCCATAACCGGCTCAAGCTCATAGTCTCCCAGCGAGTAAATGATCTTTCTGGTATCGCTCGAAACTACATCAACGGTGCTGTTGCTGCCTGCGTAATGCCTGAGTGCTGCACTCTCCGCAATGTCCTTCGTGTACTGAGTGTATACGTCATTCATGCTGTCAGTGGGCGAGAAATTTGACGTGAGGAAATCCGTATCACCTGAAGCATTCGCCGAGACCATAAGCACCCTTCCGTACACAGGAATCTTCTCGTGAGTGTCCGCGTGAGGGTATACCTGCCTGAAGGAGTACTGAGCTCCGTATTCGTCTCTGGCAACGCTGAAGAGTTCGGACTCCTCGTAGGGGTCATCAATGCCTAGCATACCGTGAACGCTCTGCACCGCGTCAAGGGCATCGTCAGCATTCCCCACAGTAATGTTCGTGAATCTACCCTCAATCGCGCGAACAACGTCACTCGATTCTGAGTAGTCCATCTCGAAAGCGTCATTGCTGTAGTTCATCGCCTCAATATCAGCCACATCAACGGGAGCGATCACTATTTTTGCCTGTTCCGGCGTGAGAGACCTTGCGCGTATCACTGTGAGGTCAAAGCTCTTTGCGGCTCTGAAGTCTCCGCTGACTGCTGAGGCCGTGAGAATGACTCTAGTGTTGCTGCCTGCGGGACGAGTTACTGCTCCGTTTGGGGCAATGGCTGCGGAGTTTGTGCTTGTCCACGTGATGGGGAGTCCTTCGGAGCTTGAGGGCAGGCCAAGATTCTGCGTGACGTAGTCGGGATTATCTCCGTCAGAGTAAGCTATCTCTATCATTGCGAGCGAATAATCCACTGCGAAACCTGCGGGGTCATCATCGAACCACTGTGCATAAAGCGTAATGTTTCCGGTTACTTTTTCGCCGTCATCACCGAAAGCGAAGGGGTCTGCAAAAGTTTCGTTGTCCTTGTACCAGCCGGCAAAGAGGCATGAATCTTTCACGGGGTCTTCGGGCTGATTGATGGTGCTGTTTTTGCTGACGGTAACGCTGGGGATCTCAGAGCCTCCGTTGGAGTTGAAGGATACGGTGTAGCCTGAAGGTGCGGGTGTGTCTGGACTCGTTGGGACGGTAATATCGGGACTCGGTTCAACAGCACTTGGGTGTGAACTTCCGCCTCCGCCTCCTCCGCATCCGCCGGTGAACGCAGCCAGACATAGCAGGAAAAATATACTCATGAACACGAAAAACTTCCTGTTACTCACGATGAAGCATCTCCTTTGTTAATAGTATGGTGTGAGAGAATTATACTAACTTTTTCGCCCAAGCCCTCACTGCTGCTGTAGGGTGTCCCTCAAGTTCGGAGAGCCTTTTTCGGCAGAATGCGGCACTTTGCGGAAATGCGCTCTTCATCAGCGACAACACAGGCACTAAGACTCTTGCGTCATTGGACTCCAACAGCCTGCGTATGATGTTCGGATTCATGGTCTTACCTGTCGGCCAGCGTCTCAACACAGCAGCAAAATCTTCGGGCCTTACGTTCAGCAAGAAGCTCTCTATCACGTCCGAGTCATTCCCCATGAGGCTGATGATTAGGCTTACGGGCAAATTGCGGGCATTGCCTGCGGAGTCTGCGGCCAAGACTTTGCGGGTCATTGTGTCAAATGGGAGGTAGGCGATGATCTCGGCACAGGACGAGTCGATTTCGGGCCTGTTGAGGAGTTCGGACATTGCTTTGCGGAACTCTGTTCTGTTTGCGAGGTGAGCGGAGTGCTTGAGTGTTGCTCTGAGTGCTGCGGGATTGTGGGACTTGAGGCGTAACACTGCGCCCTGAATGTCGAGGCCTGCGGATTGGTGTGAGGCGTAGTAGTCCTTGAGTTCACGGTCGTACTTGTCGAGGATGGAGTCGATTTTGGCGGCGGACTGGCGGGCGGATTCTTGGCGTTGATGTTCTGCCCTGATGAGCTGATAGTCGGGACTCTGGGCGGTGAGTGCGTGGAGCTCTTCGGGTGTGAGAGTCTTCAGGAGGTTGTATGCGCCGGTGATCTGCTTGAAGCGGAAGTCGCTTTTCTGTCCGGTGACGTCTGGGTGGAGTTCTTTGGCGAGTCTCCTGAAGGCTGAACGAATATCTTCCTGCGAAGCTCCTGGATCGAGGCCGAGAGTCCGCAGGGATGAGATGATCTCTGAGTGTTCGATGGCAATGGTCCTCCGTTAAGAAATGGGATGACTAATTATAGCAAGATTCTACGAGAGGCTGCCGTTTGTGAGAATCATGAAGACTTTTGCTCGTAACAGCCCGGTATGCAGGACACACGCAAAATTCATAACACTAAAACTCTATGAGATCCGCCCTCCGGATATAGTCTTGAAGACCTTCGCCCGAATAAGCTCTAATATGACGCAAGAGATATACACCGTCAGAATCACAGCTATAGAGTACGGAATAAAATACAGACTGTCCTGATATGCAGCATTCTTGAAAACAGTATGCCACAGAAATTGCCTGATAAGATTGTTGTCGTTGTCATGTATCAGGTATACTCCGAACGTTGCCGAAGCAATAAGGTTAATGAGTTTGCTATTAGGGATTGTGAGACGGCTGAATCCGACCATCAGACACAGCGGTATGATCAATGCAAACGATTTCCTCGCTACCAGCAGAATCTTGTCGAGATATCTTACTGATGGTATATGTTCTGCAGCAGCATCAAATACCACGAAACATAACAGATTTACTCCTAAAGCCACAAAGCCCCAGAAAATATAATTCACTTTAGGGGACGGGTTAGCATGAAGCCTGATATAGCCCGCAAGAGAGTACAGGAACATAAAGTTTGCCAGCTTGCTCCCCAGAAGATACCCCATTGGACTCACGTGGACTATGACATGATAAACCATGAAGATTATGAGAAATTTTCTGTATTCTGATTTCGAAAGACTACGAAGCAGTATGTTCAAGTATGGATGAAAGATATACAGCATAAAGTACGTACTGGCGAACCACCACGCATATTGAGTAACCGGCATTGCACTCTTCAGCATATTTTTCAGCGAAAATGGGTCGAAGCCTGCTAATACGAACACGCAGTAAATAGTTACTGACCAGAAGAACATTCTCAGCCACAAGTTGATGATCTTACTGGAATTTATGCCTGACGAGCCTATGAGGAAATACCCAGACAGAAGCAGAAATATAGTATTGCCAATATCTCCTCCCATAGCCAGAAAACGCCACCACTCTTTATTGACAGTGAATGAAGCTGCATCAAGAAACGTAAAGCCTCCATGAGCTGCAAAATGACATGAGACGATCATCAGCATCGAGATAATTCTTAAGAGTTCGAGTGAGGAATTTCGTGGGGTTTTTATGGTCTGGTTTGGTGTGGACACGATGATAGTACAACTCCTTCTGTGCGTTAAGAATATATTAACGTAGAAATTTATGGGTAGTTGCGTATGTTAACATGTTTATAGCAAATTGCAATTCATCATGTATAACGAACTGGCAGCTGGGATTTTGTTGGTGAGAGCGTAGAGTTATTCAGGTGTTGGAGTCTTTATGATACGTCGGAAGTCCCATTTTCCGCTGGTGTTGTTTGCCTGAATCATTTTGGCATTTGCATTATAGCCTCCGGTCGCCATGATAATGCCCATCTTTGCGGTGAAGCTCTCAGTATGTCCTAGCTTGTTCACAGCCTGAACTCCCGTAACGCGTTCTGTCTCGTCAGCAAGCAGGTGTGTGTATTGATAGTCAGGGTATGAGTCCGCAGCAAAAGGCTCAATAAGTTTCAGGTCTTCCACTTTGTCGCTGCAGTTCCATATGTTTTTCGTCAAGGGCAGCCATTAGAGCCGCTTCATATGCTGCATTTATGGAGAGATTTTTCTGTCCTTCGGGGTCAACTGAGTTATACACAGCTCCGCAAACTACTCGATGACGATAACGGACGCTCCAGAATCAGAGGCAGCTATAGCCGCAGTGAGCCCTGATTCTCCAGCACCGATAATCACAACGTCAGCTTCGTGCATATGTTCGTGAACTGTTACTGGGACTTCTGCCTGTCAGTCTGTAGTGTCTCCTCCAGCTTTGCGGGTGGCCTGTGCAGCAGCACTCATGATTGCCACGTGAAGTAACCTTTGCGCCGGAGACAGCTCGACAGCAAGAGACTGCTGAGCAGACATCTGTGCAGGGAGCAGAATTGCCGGATTAGTGCCTTCGTTCTCGACTATTGCGCCGTTTTTGTCGTGCAACGGTGAACCAATGCCGACGGTTTCCTGCTCAAAGGTAACTTTTGCACCTTTTCATGGTTGCGGGGGTCTCACTGTCCGCCTGAACTTCGTATCCGGTGATGACTCCGCCCTCAAGAGTTAGGGTTACCGTGATGTTTCCGCCGAAGCCTTTTGCAGTGCATGTTCTGGTGTCTGCTGCTGAAGTACCGACAAACAGAGTGATACAATGCATCCCCTTTTGCCGAATAATGACACTAAATTTTTGTTGTGGGATAGCGTGAAATATAACAGCGCAAGAGTTTTTATCAGTCAGTATATGCTACAATTTTTGCAGTCCCAATCAATCAATTCATAAGGGAGGTATTTATTTGAGCCTCGTATATTTCGCTTTATGGGTAATCTTCAACGGCAGGGTTACCATAGAAATCATCATAGCCGGAATATTCTTGTCGCTGCTTCTGGATCAGTTTCTCAGACACGTGATGCATATTCATTTCACCGGAGTATCTTTCTGGAGATACCTGAAGCTCTTTCCTGACGCAGTACTGTACGTGATAGTGCTGCTAATCGAGATCATCAAAGCCAATGCTGCAATCACAAAGCTGGTTCTGGCTCCGGAGATAGACGTAGAGCCGTGTCTGGTGAAGTTCACAACCCCCCTGAAGACTCACACCGCAAGGACAGCCCTCGCAAACTCCATCACCCTGATTCCTGGAACTATCACGGTCTCTCTTGAGGGCAATGAATTTCTTGTGCATGCATTGACGCGGAAAATGGCCTCAGGACTTTATGGGAGTGTATTCGAGAAATTACTTGCGAGAATGGAGAGAATTGCGAATGCCTGATGCTGAGACTTTGAGGGAGATATTACTTATAGGGAGCGCGGTATTTTTGTCTGTGATGGTGTTTTTGTGCCTGATGCTGGCTGCGCTTGGGCCAAGATACACTGACAGAATCATATCTGCGAACATGGTAGTGACTCAGACTATAGTATTGATAGCGGTGCTTGCTGTGGCTGTTGGGCAGGAATATTTGGCGGATATATGCCTGATTTACGCGATAATAAGTTTTCTTGCTGTGGTAGTGCTTGGCCGGTCGGTGCTGGAGAATAAGGAGGAGGGCAGTAAAGAATCATGATACGTGTAGTGATTGCTGGAGTGCTGATACTTGCGGGACTGTTTACGTTCGGAGTGTCTGTGCTTGGAGTGTTTAGGTTTTCGCACATGCTGAACAGGATACATGTAGCCGGGAAATGCGACACGCTGGGCGCGCTGTTGGTGCTGTTGGGATTGATGGTGCTGTCTGGATGGAGCGTGTTTAGCCTGAAGCTGGGGCTTGTGGTGGTGTTTTTGTGGATGTGTAGTCCTGCGGCGATGCATTTTGTTGCTGGAGCGGAAGTGAAGACGAATCCGGAGATAGAGAGTCTGTGTGACTACGTGGACATGACGAAAGGAGAGAGTCTAGATGCTGGTGATTGAGTGGCTGCTGCTGATATTCCTGATAGTGTGTGCTGTGGCAGTGTCTATTTCGAGCAACCTGCTGAACTCCGTAATAATCTTCATGAGCTACAGCCTAGTGATGGCGGTGATATGGGTGTTGCTGCGTTCGCCGGACTTGGCCATAACTGAAGCGGCATTAGGTGCGGGAGTAACGAGTGTGCTGTTTTTTCTGGCACTGCGTAAAATTGCCAAGATGGGACACAAAGACGAGGAGGATAAGTGATGAATATGGATACACGTACATGCAGGGAAAATGTAGTAACAATACAGGACTGCGAAGAAATATACATAGTGAATCTGGCTGTACACGCTATGAGGAAACTTCAGGAAGCAATGAAGGGTGCAGCGGAAACAGCAGGCTGGGAGTCGGAAGAAGATGTTGTAGCCTATATGAAGGAACTGCGTGCAGAAATGGCAGAGGAGAGGGCTGCAAAAAAAAATGAGAGTCTTCATAGATACCAACATTCTGATTTCGTGCATAGTATGGCCTGAGAGCAAATCGGCAAAAGCATTCATCAAAGCAGCATACTAAAACAAGGCTATAATCTGCGAATACAGCATAGAGGAACTATACAGGGTATTTAGCCGAAATTTTCCGGATAATGTTTCTGACATGGCAGATTTTCTCGTAAAGCACATGCATTTTTGCGAGGTTGTGCCTGTTCCCGATGAGCCTCACAAAGAGGAGCAATTAATCCGTGATGAGAACGACCGCCCAATACTCAGAGCAGCAATCAGTGCCGGAGCAGATATATTCTTGACAGGGGATAAGGACTTTCTAGATTCAGGCATAACCAATCCCCGAATCATGAGCGCATCAGAATTTCTTGAACTCGCATAATCTCACGAAAGGAGCATAACTTACCTTGAACGAAGAATTACGCAACATCTGGCTCGCATTCTTCAACTGGGTCATGAGCAACGGCCCACGCCCAGAAAACGAAGTCATCCCTCCAGAGCCTCCACCTGCACTTCCCTTCACCCACAAGCCGAAGGACAAATTCTCCCGCTTCCACGAGGCCACACTCAAAGAACGCTACACCCAGTGGCTCGAACTTCACGGCCTTCACCTATTCTCCATCATATACTCCGGCTTGAGCGTCCTGATCTGCATCGTAATAGTCTCACTGTTACTGGCAACCGTCGCAGAACTTCCCCCCTTCGGCCACGAACATAACCCCGCCAACAACGAAGTCATCTACCGCTACGTCAAGCACGGCCTCACCGAAACAGGAGCCCAAAGCATCGTCGTCGGAATCACTATGGACTACAGGGCATTCGACACTTTCGGCGGAACTCTGGTGCTGTTCACGGCCGCAATGAGCGTGTTGATGATTCTCGGGGCTTCTCGCGCGTACAAGCCTAAAGATTCTCTCACACATGCTCACTCACTCAGGCACAACGACCAGATTTTGCAGGGTATAGCTTCACTGTCCATCCCTGTGATTCTCATGATGGGCTGTGTTATCGCAGTCAACGCTCACCTAGCTCCGGGCGGAGGCTTCTCAGGAGGCGCAATACTCTCAACAGCACTCATTCTTGCCGCAAACGCTTTCGGGGTCGAACGAGTTCACCAGTTCTTCAGCGAACGCACATATATCATGACTAGCTCGACAGCACTGGCATTATTCGCTCTGTCCATAGGCTGCAAATTCTTCACAGGAGCAAATCACATCAACTCAGCAATCCCTAAAGGTACACTAGGCAATATCTTCAGTGCAGGGCTGATTCTTCCGCTGGATATATGCGTCGGGATAATCTCTGCCGGAACACTTTACGGGTTCTATGCCTTATTCAGTGAGGGGGACATTTAGGAACATGCTCGAGAAATTACTGCTTAACCATTACGAAGCCGCAGCTGTGATTCTTTCCGGCATAGGCTTAACGAACTTACTACTTCAGCGAAATCTCATCAAGAAAATCATCGGCCTCAACATCATGGACACGGCGATATACATGTTCTTGGCCGCGAAGGGCTATGTTGCCGGACGTGCAGCACCGATTCTGCTTCAGGCAGAAGGCGGCGGATGGCTCACTAACCCAGAAATGTACGTCAACCCCCTTCCGACAAGTCTGCTACTCACGGGGATGATCGTCAGCGTCAGCGTAACTGCGGCAGCTCTTGCACTGACCCTCAAGCTCTACGAACACTACGGGACTCTGAACATTGACGAGGCACTAATCCGCATGACCGAACAGCAAAGCGATATCGAGGCCAGAATCTCGCAGGCAGAACAGGACGTGTTAGCATGACTGATGTATTAGCCTACAACATACCCTTCATCAGTATATTCTTGATGATGCTAGCCGCGATAATCACGCCCATACTTCCCAACAAGCACAGGCTTCCGGAAAAGTTATCGTGCTGGGTTATCGGTGCAATAATGATTCTGTCTGCATACCTGATCTACGCGCTGACGAACTCCGGGCAGAGTATAACGTTCACCTTTTCGCTCGGGAAATTCCCCGCACCATGGGGCAACGAGTTACGAGCCGGACCGCTTGAGGCAATACTAGCCTTTTCCTTCAGCACAGCAATGTTACTCTCGATTCTGGGCAACTTCTCATCCACGCAGGAGGACATACTCCCAGCTAGGCGAAATCTTTTCTGCGTACTGGTGAATCTCCTGACAGCCTCGCTCTTGGCCTTGACATATACCAACGACATTTTTACGGCGTATTTATTCATCGAGATCAACACCATAGCTGCATGTGCAATAGTCGCCGTGAAGGACACCCCCGAAAACGTGAGGGCTGCCCTCCGCTACATGATGATGAGTCTTGTGGGGTCTGGGCTGGTGATGATAGCGATATGTTTACTTTACGGCCTGACGGGGCATTTGTCGATGCAGAATATGCACAACGCGATTCGGGTGCTGGTCTCCACAAACAGCTACATGATGCCGCTGACGGTTGCTCTTGCGCTGGTGACTGTGGGGCTTGCGGTGAAGAGTGCGCTGTACCCGTTCGGGTCGTGGCTGCCGGATGCACACGGAAGTTCGACTAACGTATCGAGTGCAATGTTATCGGGATTGGTGCTGAAGGGACATATATTTACGCTCATCAAGATATTCTACAGGGTATTCGGTGCTGACGTGATACATGCCCTCAGGATGGACACGGTGATATTCATTCTTGGTGTGTTGTCGATGATTATGGGGTCACTTCATGCTATCAGGCAAAAGAACGTGAAGAGAATGATTGCGTGGTCGAGTGTCGCGCAGGTGGGGTATATATTTCTCGGTGTGGGCATGAACACCACCGCCGGAGTAGCTGCTGCGTGCCTGCACATAATCGTCCATGCGTGTGTGAAGCCTATGCTGTGTACGTCAGCCGGAGAACTCAGCAATGCCGCCGGACACAACAAGGGACTTCACGCCCTGATGGGGACATTCCACGTGAATCGCTGGGCAGGGTTAGGCCTGATTGCGGGAGCTTTCTCTATGATGGGAGTACCTTCGTTTGCTGGGTTTGCCTCGAAATTGAGCCTATTGCTTGCGGCGTTCGACAGCCCATTTACTGCGTGGGCATTGGCTGCACTGGCGACTAGCTCGGTGTTGAATGCACTGTACTATGTTCCTGCGGTGATAGTGATCGTGACTCACAGCAAGGACGAGAACAAAAACTTGGCTCATGCTCCGAAACCTACAGCCCTGTATAACTTCATAATGCTGATATTCATAACGCTGAACTTCTACTTGGGGTTATTCTTCATGCCACTGCTGAGGCTCATAACGAGGGGAGTGAATGTACTATGAGTAATATATATCTTACTCTTGTGCCGATAGTGTTCCCTATATTCACGGGGTTTGCATTATTTGCGCGGCCGATCTTCGAGGACAGGCATATATACGTCGGAGTGATGACCCTGATAACGTCAATAGTAACGTTTGTGTCGGCATGTATAACACCTGAAGAGTTGATAGTACTCTGGAGGCTGACACCTACATTGTCGATAGCGTTCCGGTTTGACTATCCTGCGAGGGCGTTTGCGTGTTTAGTGGCGTTTATCTGGCCGCTGGTGAGTCTGTATGCGTTTGAGTACCTGAGGAAGAGGCCTCCGGTTGATAGATTCTACGCGTTCTTTCTGTCGACGTTCGGGGTATTGATTGGAGTGGCATGTGCTGCGAACTTGCTGACTCTGTACCTGTTTTACGAGCTGATGACGTTTCTGACTCTGCCGCTGGTTATGCACTCACAGAAGCGCGAGTCGATAAGGGCAACGGTATCGTACCTGCTGTATTCGTTAGTGGGAGCTGCTTTAGCACTGGGAGGATTCTTTTTCTTTCAGGTGTACGGTGTCTCTATGGAGTTTTCACCCGGTGGCGTGCTGGACATGGCGAAGATATCTGCTGAACACAACGAAGGTATGCTGCTGACAGTAACGTTTCTGACTCTGCTGGGTTTTGGTGCGAAGGCTGGGATGGTTCCGCTGCACGCATGGCTACCGACAGCGCACCCCCAAGCTCCAACTCCTGCGAGTGCTGTACTGTCAGGGCTGATCACGAAGGCAGGAGTGATAGCGATGTTCCGGGTGGTGTATTACGTAGTGGGTGATGAGTTTCTGCGCGGGACATGGGTACAGACTGCGCTGCTGAGTATGGCGTTGCTGACGATATTCACGGGGTCGATGATGGCGTATATCGAGAAGCACCTGAAGAAGCGGATAGCGTGGTCGAGTGTGAGTCAGGTGTCGTACGTGGTGTTTGCGATGATGCTGCTGAATGCGGACGGGATTCGTGGGGCGGTGTTGCAGATAGCGGCGCATTCTATGGCGAAGAGCTGCCTGTTCCTGAGCGCGGGGGTAGTGATCTACTTCACGATGCAGGGAGTGAATTACCACTATGCTGACCAGTTGCGCGGAGTGGGAAAGGAATTGCCGATAACGATGACGTGTTTTGCGCTGGCATCTGTGTCGCTGATAGGACTTCCGATAAGCGGGGGGTTTGCGGCGAAGTGGTACATGGCACTTGGAGCGTTGAAGCTGGGGACGTTGGGAGTAGTGGGAATAGGTGTGTTGATGGTGAGTGCGCTGCTGACGGCGGGGTATTTGTTGCCGATAGTGACGGATGCGTTTTTTCCTGGCGAGGATTACGACTACGAGCGAGTAGTGCCGTTGAAGTTGACGGTGAACATGAAGGTGCCGCTGTTGGTGTTGAGTGCTGGAGCTGTGTTGACAGGATTATTCGGCGGGTGGATAGTGGACTTTGTTGGTAGTAAGATACTGCCTGTATTGCTATAACCCTCAAACGTTGGCGGATAGCCTCACAACAATCTCGTTCTGGTGTAGGTCTAACGTCGCCGGATAGCCTCACATTCACAGAGACATAGAGAAAATTCTCCCCCTCGTCTTTCATGGCAAGGGGGCTTTGTTTATCCAGCAATATCTTTCATGCGTCGGATAGTCTGTACATTCATCTCCGAGTTCAGCAGAAAATCCATATTCCTGATTATGACATCATGCGGCCAGTCCCACCACTTTATGCCCTCAAGTTCCGCTATATACTCCTCAGGAAAACGGTACTTGATCACTCTCGCAGGCACTCCCACAGCTACAGCGTACGCCGGCACATCTCGCGTAACCACAGATCCCGCTCCGATCACTGCCCCGTTCCCGATACTTGCGCCGTGAAGAATATTCACCCCTGCCGCAATCCACACGTCATTGCCTATCACGCAGAGTTCTTCATGCTGAGTTTCGGGCTTTGTCCCTGAAATCATCTGCCTGAATCTGAACGCCGGCATAGTCGTAACTTTCCTGTAGTCGTGGTCAAAACCTCCTATGTCGACATTGCGGGCTATTGAGCAGAATTTCCCAATCGAGGCAAAATTTATCGTCGTGTTTATGCCGCTGTACGAGAAATCCCCGATTATGCTGTCATTGATGTAGCTTCGCCTGTTGATCGCGCAGTAGTTTCCCAGCCTTGAGCGTTCTATCACGGTGTCGTCGCCTACAGAGACATTTTCCCCGCATACAGAGTCGCTCAGCACAGCATTACGGTATAGCCTCACACTCTCAGGGTACACAGAATCTTTCACCCTTGCGCTGTCAGAAATGTATCCGATCATGCTTTAGTATCATTATCCCAATAGTGATTACTCGCTATGAGTTCTTCATAGTCGCTCCTCAGGCAGCCCATCATCACAACATCGTGATACTTCCCGTCCTTGTACACTGCTTTGCGCTGGACTCCCTCAACCTTGAAGCCGACCTTTTCGCAGACTCTCAACGAAGCCGCATTGTACTCTATGGCCGAGCCGTTAATCCTGTTCAGCCTCAGTTCATCAAACGCATACCGCATCAACGTCATCCACGCATCAGTAGCAAGGCCGCGTGTCCTGATTTCTTTTCTGGCTATCCTCATGCCCAAGCCCGAAGCCGATCCGTTTTTCCAGTCTATATCCCGAAGGCCTATCATCCCTACAGCTCCATCCTGCTCCGTTACGATCGTGAACCTCAAACGCGAGTCACTGTTCTTGCAGTTCATGAACCACTCGTGTTGATCCTTCCTAGAGACCGGAAACGACCAGCCTGTTATCATTTTCTCGAAGTCCGGGCTGTTTGTGAGTTCCCTCAGCATCTCTATATCTTCCTCCTCAACCGCTCGGAGTACTACTTTTTTTCCGTAAAGATACACGCTAATCATCCTCCTGTTCCAGAATCTTCCTGAAGCGCGCAATATGCATCTGTTCGTAGATTTTCCCGCCAATGCTCACCGCTCCGCCTCCGCTCTCCTCATAACGCCGTATGACCTCACGCATAAAACCCGAGTCATTCCTGCGCAAGAACACTTCATTGATCACACTGCACTGTTTAGGATGCACCGCCATTTTCGCGTCAAAGCCCATATCTGCCGAAATATTGGCCTCAGCAAGAAATCTCGCCTCATCCTTCAGATTCATGAACGGCGTATCAACCGCACACTTCCCGAACGCTTTTGCGAACATGACTATCCTGCTCTTTATGCCGGTGAGGTACTCTGCTCTGTTCTCCATGTTCACGGCGGCGGTGTAGTCCTCAGCACCAAAAGCCACTGCCTTCACCCACACACACCCTGCAATTCCCTTCAGGTTCACCATCCCTAAAGGAGTCTCCACCAGCGCGATATTGTCCCTGCGAGAAAGTTCCTGCTCAAACCCTGCGAACTCTTCCGGACTCTCGAACTTCGGCAGCATATACCCGTCAAACCTGTACGCCCTGAGAGTCTCTATCTGTTCGGCGAGAAAAGCTCTGTCAACGCGGATATATATTCTCTGTTCCGGATACGTCTCCAGAAATTCGGCGGCATATTTCAGGGCTAGGGGCTTCATGTCCGGAGCGATACTGTCCTCAAGGTCGAGGATATACGCATCAGCATCGAGGGTGTGAATTTTTCTGAGGGTCTTTTCTCTTGAAGGGACAAACAGCATACTTCTGAGCATCATCATTCCTCCTGAAGGCACAACAAAGCCGTGAACGACTCACAGCCATTCACGACTGCAAACCATTCACGGCAGAATGTACTATATACTAATTCAGAACTGCGTAAATTACTGGATGGGGGGGGGGCTACGGAATCACTGATCATCTCACTACAGGCTCATCACGTACTCCAGGCACGTCCTCACTCCGAACGCCGTCATACCCTTAGAGTACACACTATACTCCTTCTCCGCAGTGTCCGGCCCAGCAATATCCATGTGCGCCCACAAAATCCCCTCAGCCACAAACTCCTTCAGGAACATCGCCGCAAATATCGCTCCTCCGTACCGTTTCCCACAGTTCACCAGATCCGCACACTCCGACTTCAGCGTCTCGGCTATATGCTCATCCTCTAGGGGCATCCTCCACAAAGGCTCTCCCCTCCTGTCAGAACACTCCAGAATCTTCGCCGCAAGCTCATCGTCATTCACGAACAGCCCCGCACGATACTGCCCCAACGCCACCGCACACGCTCCCGTCAGCGTCGCCATGTCCACAATCACATCGGGCTTCAGCTCGCTCGCAACACACAGCGCATCCGCAAGCACCAGTCTTCCTTCTGCGTCGGTGTTGTCGATCTCTATGGTCTTACCATTACGGGCAGTGATAATGTCATCTGGCTTGTAGGCACTCCCTGAAGGCATATTCTCCGCACACGTCATGAACCCGTGAATCTCAACACTGGGCTTCAGTTCCGCAGCTGCCCTCAGAATCGCAAGCACATTGCACGCCCCGGTCTTGTCGCCCTTCATCGTGCGCATGTAGCTGTCCGGCTTAATGTTCAGGCCTCCGCTGTCAAACGTGATACCTTTTCCGACAAACGCGACTCTTTTCGTGGGTTTACCTTCTGGTCTGTACGTCAGGTGTATGAGTCTGGGGGGATTCTTTGAGCCGCTTCCGACCGCCAAAATTCCGCCCATGCCTTCAGCTTTGAGTCTCTCCTCATCCCAAACTTCACACGCTAATCCGCACTCATCAGCAAGTGCTTTCGCCTTCACCGCAAGAGTCTCCGGACAGATCGCGCATCCCGGTTCGTTGATCAGTTCACGCGCAAAAATCTGTGCCTCCGCAAAAATCTGCCCCTTCCTGAATCCGTCAGCGTCCTCTATGTCCGTGAATATATTTTCCAGCGCAAATGGTTCATAATCCTCACCTTTGGCCTTGTACTTGTCGAAAACATACCCGCAAAGTCCCGCAGCTTCCCCGAAAACAAACCCCAAGCCCTCACGGTCAAGATGCTTCATTGGTACGAGAGAGCTTTTTGCACGGTTACGTCCTGCTGTCCTGAGAGCCTTTACCAGTGCGTCACGAATCACATTCAGCGTACACTTGGCCGATTTTCCCAGACCAGAGAGATACAGAGCCCCCTCAAGCATAGGCACACGTAAGAGAGAACCCTTTTTGCCGGTGAAATCCTTGCGTGAAGACAGGGCAGCGATAATTTCTCTGAGGCCTTCGGAAATGGATGGTATCTGCGGGAGATTCAAAGAGTCTTCCTCAGTGAGAAGGACTACAATGGAATCTGCGGACTGGTTTGTGTTACAGTGATTAATCTGCATTGACAGCACGCTTCACGTAGCCGGACTTGAGGCACTTGGTGCAGACTTTTACCTTCATGATTGAGCCGTCTCCTGCATCGATTCTGACGCTCTGAAGGTTGATGTTCCAGCGTCTACGAGTATGACGGTTTGAGTGGCTGACAGCATTACCAGCTACAGGCCCGCGCCCGCAGCATTCACAAAATTTAGCCATAATATATTATCCTCCGTTGTGTGTGAAAAATTGTGATTGAGTAATTATAGCATTACACGATATTTTCACAGCATGAGTGATATTTTTTGCGCAGAGTAGAGTAGATCCGTTATGTCCAGTCCTCCACGTAGTCGAGGGGCATAGAGTTCAGTAGGGCTTTTCTCTCCCGCCAATGAGGGCAGTATTTCGCTACAAGACTCGTGAATCTATGAGTGTGATTCTTCTCCAGCAGGTGAACCAGTTCGTGAATCACTACGTACTCAAGGCATCTATACGGCTTCTTGACGAGCTGAAGGTTGAGCAATATTTTTCTGTCCGTGATGTTGCAGCTCCCCCAACGTGTGCGCATGTTCCTGACAGCCCAGCCGGAAATACTCACGCCGACTCTTTTGCAGCAGTCATCCATCAGGTTCGGCACTGCACGCTTGAGTTCCTGCCTGTACCATTCCGTGAGGACTCTCTTGCGTTTTTCGAGTGCAGCACCTTCGGGGACGTGCATATCGATAACTTCACGGAAGACTTCGACCCTGCATTTTCCGCCGTAAAACACCCTGAGCATGAAGGGATTACCCCACAAGTAACAGGTCTCGCCGGAAACGTATTCGCGTTTGGTCTGTCTGGGTTGAGCGCGGAATTTCTCTCTAGCTTTCAGGATCTGCGGCCATTTCTGAATCACGAAGGCTTTCACTGCGTCAATGCTCATGCTTGCGGGTGCACTTGCTGTTACGTGGCCATCAGGAGGATTTATGCGGATGTATAGATTCTTGATGTTGCTCTTGCGTGTGAGGGCTATATCAATGCCTTCAACAGAAAATATTACGCTCATAATTCCGGACGGTGATGTACTATGCTGAAAATATCATCCGTTATGTTTTCGGCTTCACTCTCGGAGTACGAGGCTTCAACTAGGCAGCTATATATTGCGCTACGAATCACACGAATCTTTATGAGATTCCCACGAAATCCCGGACTCACGTT
>JAFTBT010000112.1 GCA_017455085.1 Synergistaceae bacterium | reverse complement strand
CACGCTCGTAGAATTATTGATAGTAATCACGATTTTAGGAACACTAGCAGCAGCAATGTCCAGCTCAAGCGGTCAGGCCACAGCCAGAGCAAAAGCAGCGTCCATAGTTGCGAACGTAGAGGCCTGCAAGACGGCAGCAGCTATTTTCTACAATGACCACTGGGATGACGCAGAAATTAAGATAGGAGAAGCTGCAACAGGAACAAAGATGTCTGAGACAACAGCAGCGGCATTCTTATACGATGACAGCCCGTATATTCCTAACTGGGCAGATTTCACAACAAAGACCGGCGAAACTAGGAGTATTACATTCGAAGTAGATACAACTTCTAGTAGCGGACAAGGTCGCGACAACTGGGCTATCAAGGTAACATTCGCAAACGATGCAGAAGCTGCAAATGTTCTTACAGCACTACAGAAAGTTAAAGGATATTCTGTACTA
The DNA here is from genome assembly GCA_017455085.1 of Synergistaceae bacterium. The sequence continues at coordinate 7,783 of JAFTBT010000112.1, read as the reverse complement.
AGTGGAACTACATATATATTCAGAGTAATGCTGACTTCAGGCAAAGTTAAGAACGGCGCCGCTGACGCTTAATGATATAGCTTATAACCTACAACCAACCAACACCCTAAAAAGGGTCTCCTACGTTCGGGAGGCTCTTTTTTCTGGCCATAGCCTGCTATAATTCACTCATCCCATATCTTTCACACAAAGGAGAATCTACATCATGACCATCACAAAATCTCTGTTCGGCACAACTCCAGAAGGCACACAGGTCTTCAATTACACCTTCACCGACTCCGCAGGCCAGTCAGCTACCGTCACAGAATACGGCTGCAGAATCACCGAACTCAACGTCCTCGACAAAGACGGCACACTCCGTGACGTGACTCTCGGCTACGACACCCTCGCAGAATATCTCGCAGACACCCGCAGCTTCGGCGCAACTGTCGGACGCTTCGCAAACAGGATCGCCAACGGACGCTTCACCCTCAACGGCGTAACCTACCACCTCCCAATCACCAACGGCCCGAACACCCTTCACGGAGCTCACGGCTTCCACAAGAGACTTTTCTCCTCCGAAATTGACGGCGACGCTGTAGTCTTTACCCTCACGAGTCCGAATCTCGACCAGGGATTTCCGGGAAACTTCACGCTAAAGCAGCGCACTACTTTCCGTGACGGAGCCTTCAGGATGGATTTCGAGTATTCCTGCGATGCTGACTGCCCCGCAAACATCACCAATCACAACTACTTCAACCTCAACGGTCACGGAATGGGAAGCATTCTCAATCACTGGGCTGTGATTCACGCGGATAGATACTGCAAAGCCGACGAACACGGACTCTCCTACGCTCCTACTGTCAGCGTTGAGGGTACACCCTTCGACTTCAGGGAACACAAGAAAATCAAGACCGGTATCTTCTCGTATTCACCGGAAATCATCAGCGCAAAGGGCGGCTACGATCACTGCTTCGAGATCTCTGACCCGAAAAACATTGCCGCAATCGTCAAGGGAGACGTGAGCGGAATAGTGCTGACTGTCAGCTCGGACATGCCCGCAATGCACTTCTACACCGGAAACTCTATCGGACATTGCAGAGGCAAGGGGGGAGCTTTCTACAATGATTACGATGGTTTTGCTGTGGAGTGTGAGCAGTTCCCTAATGCTGTGAACGAGCCGGCATTTCCTGATTGTGTGGTGAAGGCAGGAGAGACCAAGAAAGTATTCATAGAGTTCAAGTTTTCGCGTTAGAGGGGCATTCTGAGCAGAGCTTGCCTGTGGCACAATGATTACGATGGTTTTGCGGTGATGAAGCAAAAAATGAGCTGCCCCACAAAATCAAGCAGGACAGCCCAAAAATGTCTTTATCGAGTTCAGATTTTCCCGCTAGCTATTTCTGCCCATAATAGGCATTAGGCCCGTGTTTGCGCAAGTAATGTTTATCCTGCACGTATTGGGGAGCCTGTGAGGCCATAGGGTCAATCATGACCGTATACATCGCCATCTTCGCAAGCTCCTCAAGCACCACAGCATGATACACCGCCTGCGCAGCGTCCTTTCCCCACGTGAAAGGCCCGTGTGAGTGGCAAATGATTCCAGGCGAAGATTTCGGGTTGAGTTTTCTCCGTGCGAACTCCTCAGCGATAACTTTCCCCGTATTCAGCTCGTAATCCTCCTCGACTTCCTGAGCAGTGAGATTCCGTGAACATGGCACACTCCCGTAAAAGTAATCCGCGTGTGTCGTCCCGTAACAGGGTATGTCCCGCCCAGCCTGCGCCCAACCTACAGCATGAGGACTGTGCGTGTGGACTATCCCGCCGATCTCCGGAAATGTCTTGTAGAGTTCAACGTGAGTCTTCGTGTCTGAAGAAGGGTTCATTTTTCCCTCGACTATGTTGTTGTTGAGGTCAACTATCACGAGATTCTCGGGTGTCAAGTCTTCGTATTCGACTCCTGAGGGCTTGATCACTACGAGTCCCGATTCTCTGTCTATGCCGCTGACGTTGCCCCACGTGTACACAACGAGTCCACGCTCCGGAAGCTCCATGTTTGCGCTGTAGACTTCTTCACGTAACTTTTCCAGCATCATGATTACTTCAGTTTCCACGCAAGATCGGCCAAGAACAAATCACGCTCAAGCTGCTCTGTCGTGGTGTCCTTGCCTATATGCACGAACTCAATATCCATCATGCGCGCCCAATCCTTCATCTGTTCAGCGTCAACGTCATAGCTCAGCACAGTATGATGCGCTCCGCCAGCAAGCACCCAGCACTCGATTCCGGTCTTCAGGTCAGGCATTGCACGCCACATTACGCGCGCTACAGGTAGATTCGGCATAGGCATAATCGGTTTCACGCACTCGATATCCTGACAGATTAGGCGTAAACGTCCGCCCATGTCCACGAGGCTGATCACTACTGCATTTCCTGCTCTGCCCTCGAAAACTAGTCTTGCGGGATCTTCTTTGCCTCCGATTCCGAGATGGTGTACTTCGATTCTCGGCCTGCCCTCTGCAACTGACGGACACACCTCCAGCATGTGAGCACCTAAGCTGTACTCTTGGCCGGGCACGAGGTGATACGTATAGTCCTCCATGAACGCAGAGCCTCCATTTTTGCCTTCGGTCATGAATTTCACGATAGCAGTCATCGCCGCAACCTTCCAGTCTCCTTCAGCACCATAGCCGTAACCAGTCGCAAGCAAATGCTGTGTAGCTATTCCCGGAAGCTGCCTCATGCCGTAAAGGTCCTGGAACGTGTTCGAGAACGCACAGCACCCTTCAGCGTCGAGCATCTTCTTGATCGCAATTTCTTCACGAGCCTGATAGCGTATCGAGTCGATTCTGTCCGTAGCTATGTCGTACAGAGATTCATACTCCTTCATGAGTGCGTCTACTTCGGACTCTGTTACTGCATCAATAGTCTGTGCAAGTTTCCCTACAGGCCAAGTGTTGACCTGCCAGCCGAGTTTTGCCTGCACTTCTACTTTGTCGCCTTCGGTTACCGCAACTTCGCGCATGTTGTCGCCGAAACGCATAACCTTCAACGAACGCGAGAACGCCGCACCAGCAGCAGCCCGCATCCATTTTCCGATTCTCTCCTGAACGTCCGGGTCCTGCCAGTAGCCCGCGATGATCTTTCTGGGAGTCCTGAGCCTTGCGCCGATAAATCCGTGTTCCCTGTCGCCGTGAGCTGCCTGATTGAGATTCATGAAGTCCATATCGATCTCGTCATTGGGAATCTCGCGGTTGTACTGTGTTGCGAAATGACACCAAGGCTTTTGGAGGCTGACGAGGCCGTTGATCCACATCTTTGACGGACTGAAGGTGTGGCACCAAGTGATTATGCCTGCACATTTTTCGTCATGATTCGCGTCACGGATAACGTCAGTGATTTCCTTGTTGGTCTTGGCCGTAACTTTGTAGACGACTTTGCAGGGTAATTTTCCGGAGGCGTTGAGCTTGTCGGCCATTTCCTGCGCACGGGCTGCGACTGTCTCCAGAACTTCGGGGCCGTAAAGATACTGACTGCCCACCACAAACCAAAATTCATAATCCTTCAGTAACACTATAATGCTGCTCCTTTCTTCTCGATTGCTGACATGAGCGACTCAAATGCTTTGTTGAACGAGGCCAATCCGTCAGCGAGTAATTTTGCACAAACTGCATCCATGTTTACGCCGAGAGCCTTGACTTTTTCGAGGTCAGCTTTTGCCGTGTCGAGTCCAGACTCTACTGTGAGTGCTGCATGTCCGTGATTCAGGAATGCCTGAAGTGTTGAGGGAGGTACTGTGTTCACGGTGTCAGCCCCGATAAGTTCCTCGATATACTTCACGTCAGAATACGCTGGATTCTTTGTGCCGGTTGATGCCCACAAGGGACGCTGTACATGTTCCGCACCTGCAAACAATTCTTTGAAGGCCTGATACATTAACTTGATGCCGTCGACTGCGATTTTGCCCTGTAGTTCTTGAGGCACTAGCTTATCCACAGCAGTATCTACTCTGCTCACGAAAACTGATGCGACACTTGCGGCCTTACCTCCGCGCCGAACTCCCTCAAGATACGCCTTTGCGACTTCGGTGTACTGAGCCTGCGAGAAGATCAGCGTGCTGTTGACGTTGACGTTTGAGGCGATGCATTCAGAGAGTGCGCTTATGCCTTCGGGAGTGGCAGGGATCTTGATCATGACGTTGGGCCTGTTGAGGAGAGCGAAGAGTCTTTTTGCCTCGCTGATGGTGGTATCTCTGTCTGATGCAAGAAGGGGGTTGACCTCAAGAGAAACGTAGCCGTCTTTGCCGCTGGTCTTGTCGTAAACGGGACGTAGTATATCCGCAGCAGCTCCGACTTCCTGAAGCGTGAGGGTCTCGTAGATTTCGGAGGTAGTCTTTCCTGCTTTGGTGAGAGCAGAAATTTCTTCGTCATAGTCCGAAGTTTTTGCTATAGCGTTCTCAAAGATTGACGGGTTAGTGGTAACTCCGACGACTCCATTTTTGATCCACTCCTCAAGGCCGCCGGAAGCAATGAGAGATTTGCTGATGTAGTCGAGCCAAATGCTTTGACCCATTCCGAAAACTTCATGTATTGTTGTCATAATTTATCACCAGTCCATAGCCTTAATAGCTGCCTTCTCTGCCTCAAGCCCAGCTATATATCTCTGCGTGAACACCTCAAACCCTTTCACTTCTTCCGGGTCCGGGTCTACTACGTTTCCAGTGAGTCCTGTGAACACTCTCTTATCGAGGTACTCCTCAAGTTTTCCGTCCCGTTTTCCGTCAGCCATATACGCCGCAAGCAAAGCTATTCCCCAAGCTCCGCCCTCACTCGCCGTCGCCATCACAGATACAGGCGCATTTACCGCCGCTGCCAAAACTTTCTGCATCACTAACGGTGTCTTGAACAGTCCTCCGTGTCCCATCATCCGGTCTAACTTCACGCCTTCGTCCTTGAGGAGAATATCCATCCCCAATTTCACAGCTCCCAGTGACGTATACAGATTCACTTTCATGAAGTTAGCCAGTGTGAATTTGCTGTTGGGTGTCCTCATGAATAACGGCCTGCCCTCGTTGATGAACGTGATATTTTCTCCGGAGTAATACCCGTACGCCATCAATCCCCCGCAGTCAGAATCTCCAGTCATTGAGTGAGTGTACAGCTTCCCGAACAGTTCGCCTATGTCCGCAGAAATTCCCATCAAGCCGCAAAATTCTCCGAACACAGAAACCCATGCATTCAGGTCGCTGGTGCCGTTGTTGGCGTGAGACATTGCGCACGGGAATCCTGAAGGTGTCGTAACCATGTCGATCTCCCTGTGAAGTTTGGCGAGCTTATGCTCCAGCACGATCATCGCGAACGTTGACGTACCTGCCGAAAGATTTCCTGTACGTGGAGCTACTGAGTTTGTCGCGGTCATTCCTGTACCTGCGTCGCCTTCCGGAGGACACACAGGGACTCCTGCCTGAAGTGTGCCTGTCTCGTCAAGCAACGCCGCACCTTCCGGAGTCAGACTGCCTGCATTTTCACCAGCTACCAGAACTTTCGGGAACACCTCACGCAGAGTATACGAGAGTCCTTTTGCCTTAAGCAGCTTGTCAAATTTCTGCACCATATCCGCGTCATAGTCCATAGTCTCGGAATCTATCGGGAACATTCCAGCAGCGTCACCAATGCCGATAACTTTGCAGCCGGTCAGCTTGTAGTGCATATACGCCGCTAACGTGAACACTGACGCAATTTTTTTCACATGCTCCTCACCGTCAAGTATTCTCTGGTACAAATGCGCACAGCTCCACCGCAACGGTATGTTGAAGTCGAATAACTCAGTGAGTGTGTCTGCGGCTTGAGTAGTGTTAGTATTGCGCCAAGTCTGAAAGGGTGCGAGCTGCTTATCGTGAGCGTCAAGGGCAATATATCCATGCATCATTGCCGAGATTCCCAAAGCACCGAACGTTTTCGGAGTGACTCCGTACTTGGCCTCCACGTCCTGCCTGAGAGACGAGTAACACGAACGCAAACCCGCATCCACATCCGCAAGGTCATACGTCCACACGCCGTTGACGAGCTTGTTTTCCCATTCGTGAGACCCTGACGCTAAAACATGCCCGTCAAAATCCACTAATACAGCTTTGATTCTGGTTGAGCCGAACTCAATTCCCAGAGCTGTTTTTCCTTGAATTATTACGTCTTTCATGTATTTACCTCTTCATAAAAATTTCCTGCTATTACCCAAGAATATTTTTACTGCTTTAGCTTCATAAATTCCTGCGCTATGTTGTCGGGAGATAATCCCATCTCTTCACGCACTGCGTCATACGTTCCGGATGCTCCATAGTGGTCGACTCCGAGCGTCTTCACTTTCGGGAGGGCTATTCCGTTACGCGCTGCCTCGACAAGCATTATTGCTCCCATTCCAGTATTCACATTGTGATCTTCGACTGTCATGATTGGGCCGAGTGCTGCTGCCTCTTTTAGTGCGTTAATGTCTGGTGTTAACGGCGAAGATACCGCGTAGATATTCACGTCAAGGTTGTGTGCATCCGCTGCCTTCATGGCTATCTGCACCATGTACCCCAACGCAAAGATACTCCCGGATTTCCCTGTGCGTACCTTCACGGCTTCTCCGTACTTGAACTCATAATCACCAGAAAATTCCTTGAGGCCGTCAATCTTGCTGCGTCCCACGGCCAAGCAAATATCGCCCGGAGTCTTCAGCATCCAGCGTGTAGCTCTATCCGTCTGGTTCGGGTCAACAGGCACAACTATTTTCCAGCCGAACATGTTGCGCATTAAGCCTACATAGTCTATGCACTGGTGAGTCTTTCCGTCCTCGCCAACGTCTAAGCCCACGTGAGTCAGCACTGTTTTGTTGCCGGCAAAATTTATGTCGTTGAGTCTCTGCTGGTTGTAGACCTCATCGATCCCAAACACCCCGAACTCCGCCCACAGGCTGACTACTCCCGCAATGCTGGCAGTACCCGACATCGTTGCAACGTTATGCTCCTGAATCCCGCTCTGAACGTACCAATCCGGGCAGTTGTCGTGAAATCCCTTCGTCATCACTGACGGCCACAAATCGCAGTCGAACACCAGAATCGGAGTGTGTCCGTTTTTCTTGTAGTTGAGCCTTCCGACATCAGCAAGAGCTTTCCCGAATGCGCCTCTGTTGTCGCTGATTTTTGCGCCCTCGTAGTCGAACGGTGTACCTGTGTCGATATTTGGTGCAGGAGGATAATTTACTGTGCGGCCTTTTGCGGCTGAAGGAGTCTTGCGCTTGGCCTGAGCCTTCGTGAGTGTGTCGGGTGATTCTCCGAGTGCAGAGACTATTGCGTTGTAGTCGTCAACTGCCGGAGCTTTGCCGTGGTATGTCGCGACTCCCTCCATGACTCCGCCGTCTTTGCCCATCACTGTTTTGCAGAGTAGCACTGTAGGTTTTCCGTGAGTGCCTGCTGCTTTGAGAGCGTCATATATTGCGCTGAAAGAATGTCCGTCAACCTCGACAGCCTCCCAGCCGTCAGCTTCCCAGAGTGCTCTGATGTTGCAGGGCATAACGTCCTTGCGAGGTCCTGATAGCTGAATATCGTTATAGTCGATGAGTCCCACTAATCCGGTGAGGCCTTCCTTGACTGCGGTGCGTCTTGCTTCGGCGAGCTGTCCTTTAGTCTGTCCGCCGTCTCCCATCAGGACGTACACATGTCCGGAGTAGCCGTTGGCGCGCTGTGCGAGGGCAAAGCCTGCTCCGGCAGAGAGTCCCTGGCCGAGATTGCCCGTTCCCCAATCTATGCCGGGGACTTCACGCTCGATAT
>JAFTBT010000111.1 GCA_017455085.1 Synergistaceae bacterium | reverse complement strand
CAGTGATTAGCTTGGCCTCGTGAAGAACTGTGAAAACGCTCTGAAGGATTCGGGTTTCGTCAAAGGCCAAAGGCTCGTGGTGATGCTGAGGACCTGCCCGCTGATTCCTGCGCTGTCGTTGGCGGTGTGGAGGCTTGGCGGGATTTTCTGTCCCCTCAACGAGAAAGCCGGACTAGAGTCGCTCACCGGGACTCTGGACCTCATTAAGCCCTTTGCTGTGATCGCAGAGCATGACATTCCGGAGCTGTCGAGGCTGTGGCCGTTCATAACGTGTGCGCTGGACGATAAGACTCTTCCTGAGTTCACAGGCAGACCCCAGAGCGAAGAGCCTGAAGAGTTGGCGATAATCTTTGCGACATCAGGGACTACAGGCCTCCCGAAAGCTGTACCCCTCACGCATAATAACCTCATCAGCAACTGCGAGGAGACTCACGCCATGATTCCCAGCATAAGCAGTGATGACGTGTTCCTGAACGTGCTGCCTAACTTCCACTCGTTCGGCTACACAGTAACTATTATTCTGCCGCTGACACTTGGGGGAAAATTGGCGATAGCTCCGTCATTCCTGCCTCCTGCTATGACGATACGGGCACTTAGTGAAGCAAAAGTTGATGTTATGTTCGTAGTGCCTGCGATAATGTCATTCCTGCTGATGAGTACGGAGAAGGGCAAATTAGCACCTGAAGTACTCTCAAGAATCAGAGTCATATGCACCGGCGGCGACAAGCTGAACCCGAATCTGCACAAGCTCTCGCTGAAACTCTTAGGCCGGGACATCATGGAGGGCTATGGCCTGACTGAGACATCGCCGGTTATCTGCGTGAACCATGACTGCGAGAGTCAGATTACGGGGAGCATAGGGCCGTTTTTGCCGGATTATGAGTTCAAGATTCGGACACGTGAGGGCGTTGACGTAGAGGACACTCCGGAGAAAGAAGGGGTGCTGTGGGTGAAAGGTCCGAGCGTTACGCCGGGGTATCTTCATGCGCCGGAGATCACGGCCGAGAAATTCGACTCTGACGGGTGGTTCAACACAGGGGACTACGTGAAAGTAGAGCCGCATAACGGAGAAGATTACGTGTATATTCTGGATCGCGTGACGGATATTATTATCGTTGGTGGTTTCAACGTGTATCCGCAGGAAGTGGAGAAGGTGCTTGCTGAATATCCGGCCGTGCATGCGGCTGTAGTGGTGGGAGTTCCGCACAACATCAACGGAGAGATCCCGAAGGCATATGTGCAGTTGAATGATGGAGCTGAAGCGAACGATAGGGAGATCATCAAGTTTGCGAAGGAGCATCTGGCGCACTTCAAGGTGCCGAGAAGCGTGGAGTTTGTGGAGGAGTTTCCGTTGTCCGGGACTGGGAAGATTTTGCGGAGGGTCTTGCGAGAACGAGCGAGGCAGTGATTGAGTGAGTAGAGTTGTGGTAAAATAGTGGCAGCGGTGAGGGAGTTAGCTGCCCCCGCGGAACTCGTGAATTACACTCGTTCTAACGAGCAAACCAATCCACTAAAAGCAGAATGGTCTTCACGACCCAGTAAAGCGCAGCGGCGAAAACGTCAATCCGGTCAAGGAACGAACGCCGCTGTTTCTTGTTGGCCTTACGCTTAACCTTCGCAGGCATAGCATACACCTCATTCTACAGGGCGGCTCCCCGTTGGACGATGAACCCTGTACTTCATCCGGGACTCCCTCGTGAAGAATATTATACCAGAGCAAAACTGTGCTGATTTTTCGTGAACAGCAGAACACCAGAATGTTATACGCATTGATTCCGTGTATGTGTGCGATGTATTCACTGCTGGACATATTCAGCGGCCTTGTTGCGAAAAAAAAATAGAATACAATTTCCCCTATCCATACTAAAAAATTACAGGAGGAGAGAATATGGGTATCTCTAAAAAGGTGCTTGGTCTCTTCTTGGCTGCACTTATGGCAGTAAGTTTTGCTGTCTGCGGTTCAGCAATGGAGTCCGGCACAACACCCGCTGATCTCGTAGTCTACGGCAAGATTTTCACGTCCGAAGCTGACGAGATTGCAGAGGCTTTTGCTGTGAAGGACGGCAGATATGTCTACGTAGGCAGCAGAGAAGGTGCAGAAGCATTTGTTGAGGCCGGAAAGACTGAAGTTGTCGACTACACCGGAAAAGGTCTAGTTATGCCCGGCTGCGGAAACGGACATGCTCACTACATGCTTGGCTATGCCTTGAACACAATCGGTACTACAGTAGGATACGAGGATAACACGGAAAAGTTCATGACGGAGATTCTTCCTGCTGCGGTCAAAAAGGCAAGGGAGACAGGCGCAAAAGCTGTATTCGGTCAGGGCTGGAGCCTCCTACACTTCGGGGATCACATACCTACACGCCAAGAACTTGATGCTGTATGCAGTGATATTCCCATGTACTTTTTGGATGACGAATGCCACAAAGCTCTGACTAACACACTTATGCTCGTCAAAGCAGGCATCATGAACGAAGACGGCACTGCTGGCAGGACAGAAATTCGCGGCGGAGAAATTCAGGTAGACGCTGACGGTATTCCTACAGGTTTCTTGTCGGAACAGGCTCAGACTTACGTGCGTTCATTCTTGGACGACATTTATACGCTGGACATGGCCATAGCCAACTTAGCAGAGATTGAGCGTCATATGCTGTCATCAGGCTACACTATGTACACTGAGGGCTGGAGCAACTATTTTGTGAACACT
>JAFTBT010000110.1 GCA_017455085.1 Synergistaceae bacterium | reverse complement strand
TGAGTGTGTCGCCATTAGTGAGTCTATCTCCGTCAAAGAGCTTCACCGCAAGTCCCCTATTTTCCCGCTCAAAATCCGATAATCCAGCAGTATCCAGCTCACCAGCCAAATACCCCCAGTCCAGACTCTCACTAAACCGCTTCAGAAACACATACACGTCAACCAGTGAACGCAATCCAGTTCCGCCGAGCCTGTAGTGCTTGTACTCGTGGGCTGTCATATACACATAGAAATCCTCGTTGCTGAAGTGCCAGCCGTAATTATTCCCTTCGTCCTTGAGTAATCTGCTCTTCGTGTCCGCGTAATACTCACACAGTTTTGCTTCTCTTGTGTCCGAAAAAGTACCCTGTGCATCTCAAAATTGCTCAACGGCGGCTTGAGATACTCATCATTGTGGAACTCACCGAACTCCTCAACCTTGAAACCTAAGCCCTGCATAATCGCTTTCACGTCATACGCCCGCGATCCGTCAATCAGTATGTCGCAATCAGCGGCCTCACGCATTCCCACAGCAGGATAGTAATCCATAAGCACAGACCCCTTCAGGAGCATGTACCAGATTCCGGCGGACTCCAGCTCACGAAGCACGTTCTCCCTGTCCATTCCTAGCATGACAGCCTTACGTACAGCCTGACCCTTCGCCCACGTGAATGCCCCGTCATGAATCCCGGCATGTTCCAGCGCAAACGCAGTTATCCCGGCAAGTGAATGCTCCTGTGTGAACGCGTACAGTGCTTTGAGGTCAATAGCTTCGAGTCTCTGGGAAGCAGGTTGTGTGTCATTCAGGAGGCAGGAGATCAGGTACACGGCATCACTACAAACGTTCATGCTACTCACTCAGCGCACCCGCACTTCTCAGCGCATCAAGCCCTTTCCTGACATCGTGCCTGATAACTTCTTCAGGAGCGTCATACTTCGCGAGCATAGCCCGTACAATTTCGTCTTCAGTGATGTCCGATTTTAGGAGGTCTATCACGTCTCCGAAGGCTTTGTTGCCTCTGACCAGCCCAGAAAAGTTTGCTTTGTCCGTTGGGATGATGAAGGCTTCTGTGGCGTGTTTGTGCGAGAGAAATTCATTGCGTAGTCTCATGGTGAAAAATGTCCTTTCGTGTGGAATGACAGAATTATAGCAGGACAGAATGCTTTTGCCTTCACATCCCTTCAGTACACGTGCCTGCTCAGTGATTCAGGCTCTCTCTATATGCCATTGTTGCAGTGTAGTACTTGTAGAGAGCTGTAACCGCCCTGCACATTTCCTCATCGTCAGGGAAATAATCCAGCACCGCATTCACGTACGACAACGCCGAAAATCTCACCTCAAACTCTTTTGCTGTAGCTATCCTGACCGTCGAGGTATCCCCCAGTTTGTGCGCAGGTATGTCGTCAATCTGCACCCTGTACACGTTGCTGTTGCTGCCCTGCCTCACTGCGAGGTTCTCTGTTCCGGTGCCGAGATATGCCCCAACATTGCCGGTATAGTCATCAGAAACGGTGAAGTATATATTTACTGCGGTGCTTGAGTCCAGATTTAGGCTGTACTCTATGTTCGTGACTCCTGAGCCGCCGACATTCTCATTGACGAACGCATAGGGTTTTACGTCCGTGCTGACCTGCCGGATCTCTTCGGTGGTGTAGTCTCCGCTGGCCGGCATCTGCGCAAAATCTGTACCGGGTGTGAGGCTGTGGGTGTCTGCAAGCATAATCTGCGAGTAATGCACGTAATTCTGTATAGCCCTGATGAGTTCCCTGACCGTGTCGGAAAATCCGCTGAAGTCCGCACCAAGATATGACTTTACGCTGTAGGTGATACTGATAGATTCTTCGCCGTAGTGGAGAGTCGCAGTGATGTCCTCCGCAGCCTGAAGCACATTGACGTAGCAGGTGAACCGGTAAGTTTTGGTGCCGCCTTGTGTGGAGAAGGCCTCTGCGTCAAAAATCTGTGTGGGTGTCTCAAGCGGATATTTGCCCGTGATCTCGAAACTCATAGAGCAGTCTCGGCTTCCGGCCAAGTCGTCAGGGATGTACACGTAGAAATTCAGGCCTATCTTTCCGCCAAGAAACAGCGAGTACGAATCAAAGCGCGGGGTCTCTATCCACTTTGCAATCAGGGTGATATGTCCGGTTAGTACTGTGCTGAAGTCGTATTCCTCACCGTCCCCGTTTTGCAGAGTCCAGCCTCCGAAAATGCAGCCTGCCTTCGTGGGAGCTTCTGGTGTTGCTGCGGTGGTGTCGCCGTTCTCGTAGCGCAAGACCTGAGTCTCTACCTCAGTGCCTCCGTTCGAGTCAAACGTTACTGTGTAGATTTTGTTGTTGTCCGCGTCGTAGGTTACCCCGTTGAGAGTTCCTGACGCCACAAGAGTACCATATGCTATTGCGAGATCCGCAGAGATGGCCACATTTCCGCCGTTGATGTACATGCCTGACGCAGTGATCTTGTCCGCAACGATGGCAGGTTTTCCGGTGAGCGGGGCAAGTATGTTTAGAGAGCCGTTTTCTCCGCCGTTGATGCTTTGCGCAGTAAGAGTTACCCCCTCAGCGAGAATGATAAACGGGTTTTCTGTGAAGGTCAGCCCGCCGGAATATGTGATGTCGTTTTTGACGAGGTAGAAATCGTGCGTTAAGGCCGTCTCTGAACCTGTGAGGGGTTTTCCGCAGACTGCATCAACATTTACGCCGCGCTCCGGCATGGTGAAAGTGTAGGTGTTTTCTGTGCTGGTCTTGGTGCATTCGACGTTATGCCGAAATCCTCCACTGCTCCAATACACCCAAAGCCTCCCTAACTCGTAGCCTTCTTCTGGAGTCACAAGTACTGTTACTGTTTCGCCCTCTTCTGCTCCGTTAGCTTCTTGGCCGTCCACAGTGATGGTGATTGAGCCGTGCTCTGTATGCATCCACTGAATATACGGCTTGAACACAGCACTTACTGTTACGTTCTGTGCGGGCATGGTAAAACTGCGGTCGTTCACTGTGATTGATGCTCCGTCATCTCCGGTAACTGTTAGGCTCACCAGTGCATAGCCCTCGTTTCAATGCACCTCAAACTCTACGGTATCGCCCTCGTTTGCGCTGTCGATGGGTATCCAGTTCATGAAGAGATATATAGTGCCTCGCTCGTTGGGAGTAACGCTGATGGAGTACTGTCCTCCGGATTTGTGGCACTGAGCATGAATCACAACCTCTTCTGCTGGCATGGTGAAGGTGTAGTGAGTATCGTCTGACTTCGTGAGAGTAACGGGCTGCTCGGTTAAGGGGATAAATGCGGTCAAGGAGTCGAGTACTATATTTTCTGCGAGGGTGATTGTGAGGGTGATGGTCTCTCCTGTTTCTGCGTGTCTCTTGTTGGGAGTAACCGCAATGATCGTGTTGCCTGTGCCGTCCCCTTGAGAGTAGTAGCCGATTGAGTGAGTGGTTTGCTGGTCGAAGAACTCCGCAGTGATTGTTACGTTACTGGCCGGCATGGTGAAGGTGTAGTGAACTTTATCGCCCTCCCATGATGATGTTCGTTCAATCCATTTGTAGGAGGCATCCATCGCATCAAAGTCGTACTCATAATTTGAGCCGTCTGCTTTCTTGTCGGGAGAGAGAGTTACGGTTACGGTTTCGCCTTCGTGTGCGGATATTGCTCCTGATGCTGAGTATTCTGTTTCGCTGACCTTGACGGTTATGGTGCCATGCTCAATATTTGCGGGAAGGGTTATGCTGTAGGAAGGTGGTTCATCCGCAAACGCAATGCCTGTTAGTGAATCCCCCACCCCAGTACGTGGAACTGCCTATGCTGCACAGAACTACTCCCGCAAGAATCGCGAGAGCCTTACGCAGAAATTTGCTGCTCATGAATTTTCTCCATCATTTCCTGAAAAATAGCCCTCCTCATTCCGTGTGAACTTCCTGAAAAGAGCTTTATGCATAAGGGTGTGTTACGAGCTGTTGCTTGAGCTTGATGCATGAACGCAGAGCCTCATGTTTTGGGATGAAGATATTATCCCGCAAGTCAATAGCTATTTTCAAGGCGAAGTGTTGACGTTCACGAAGAGAAATACACTTTCACGCAGAGTACACCCCCACAAAAACAAGAACCACCGCCAAAGTTCCGGCAGTGATTCTTGAGAGCTTATGCCTTTATGCTGGAGTCTATTACCTGCTGTGAGCGCGTCTGTACCTTCCCTCAGCGTCAAAGTCCATAGCCCGGTTGAAAGCTCCGTTAGGCTCCACACGTATGGTGTTCTCGTCAACGAAGTACAGTGTCACGGATTTGTTGCCTGATTCTGCGGTGAGTTCCCTTCCGTGAAGCCTGCCTCTTCCGAACCATTCTTCATCACGGTAGCGCAGACGAACCCCCATGAATCTTTCTGTCCTGTTAATCCATTCGACAGCCATATAGACACCTTCGCCATTGTTGAAGTATCCGATAAACGGGTCAACTTCCGAAGCTCTGGGTCTTGTTGCAGGTCTTGTTGCAGGTCTTGGACGTGAAGGGGTCTGACTCGGAACTCTCGCGGAGTGTTCGGAGATTTGCCGCCGGATGTATGCGACTCTGCGGCGAGTAACTTCGGTGTAGGCCTCAACGCGGGAATAGTCCTCACGCATGAGTCTGCGGGCTTCTCTGTCGCGGCCGTAGTCGATCCATTCGCGCTGGGACTCTCTGAGGTCCTCGAATGCCGTGTGAGTCATGGCGTCTTTTGCGTCATTGTACGCGCTTGCGAGTGATCGGTCAGCCTCAGCAAATGCGGGGTTTCTCCTGAACCTGATATAGTCTTCATCACTGAGGGCATATGCAGGGACGTACAGGGCAAGTATTAGTGCTAGTGCTGCAAGTAAACGTTTCATGATATTACCTCCTTAAGATTAACAACTAGTTGTTCCAGTCTGTTCTGAGTGAAAGGATAGACCACGTATTTTTGCCGTTAAACTTGAAGGGCTTCGCACGGGCTACGAAAGTTGCGGGACGGTCGTCTTCGTCTTCAGCAGAGTACAATTCTCCGCGCATGGTGATGATGTTTCCGCGTCTGGATACTTCGGTCACGTCAGCGTAGTATCTTGTTTCGCCGTCAGCACCGTCGAAGTGGTAGACTCTGCCGTCGAAGTGAGCACCTTCTGCGCTTTCATGAGCAATATCGAGGTCGAAGTATTTGTTGACGGACTCCTCAACATATTTCTTGTCGATGATGAGTCCTCCATAGGGGCAATTTTTCTTAGGGCAGCGTTTGATTCTGGACTTGAAGTTGTTGATGTAGTTGTGCCAGATCCCGAAATGCACAAGCTCATCATGCGTGATATTGTCAATGTCGATGTCGTACATGCCCTGTTCGGTGAAGTTGCTGATGAACGTACCCATAAGAGCCTTTTCGTTGCTGGAAGCCCCAAAAGCAGGCAGCTCATGAACGGACAAACAGCCGCATAACATCACGACAAGGAGCAGCGATACATAAAAACTTCTCTTCACGATGAATAACCTCCTATGAAAATTATTGTTTGTGAGGATATGATAATCATACCATGTGAAAAATTTTTGCGTATCGTGTGGAAAATGTATGTAGTATTGCTCATTGATAAGTATCTTGCGTGATATGACTGTCAACGTTCACAAAAAATCCCCCGCCGTCAAAAGCAGGGGAATATGTCTCACGAGAAACGCTGCTTACTTGTTGAGTATGTCTCCTCTGGATACGGTCTTGCCGAAGTCGATGAATGATACTAATTCTCCCTCACGCACCGGCTCAGTGATCACAATGATAGTCTGCGGGCTGTAGCCTGCCTTCCTCACCGCGTCAAGGTCTACACGCACTACAGGCTCTCCAGCTTTCACGGTGTCTCCCTGTTTCTTGAGGAGGGTGAATCCTTTGCCGTTGAGCTTCACGGTGTCGATGCCTATGTGTACGAGTAAGCCCGTACCGTCCTTCATGCGCATTCCGAAGGCGTGAGCGGTCGGGAAAATCATCTCAATCACTCCGTTTGCAGGAGCGGCAATGATTCCGTTTGCGGGGTCTACTGCTACTGACTGCCCCATTGACTGGCTCGCAAATGCTTCGTCCTTGATTTCGTCAGGCCCAATAAATTTTCCGTCAGCTACTGCAACAATAGCATCATCTGCCACATCAGGAAGTACTTGGCCTAATTCTTCAGGAGGGATTCTGCCGAGCTTTTTCCAGATGTCATACATGACGTTGCAGGCAACCCACGAACCCACGAACGCAATCACTACACCGCCGATTATGGCGTTAGTGAAGTTAGTCATCGTGTAGCCGAGAGCTTCAGCTTCAGCATGAGGAATATATCCCGGCAGCACTAAGAGTCCCGGAGAACCGCCCGCGAATCTTGCGACTCTGGTCAGTCCCATGTAGAGGCCTCCGAGTCCTCCGCCTATCATTGCGGCATACAGCGGGAATGTGAATCTCAGGTTGACACCGTAGAGTACCGGCTCAGTGATTCCGAGTACGGCAGTGAGTCCAGCTGAACCGGCCTGCTGTTTTGTGTCGGGATTCTTTGAGCGGAGAGCTACTGCGAGACCTGCACCGCCCTGTGCGATATTTGAGGGGAGCATTCCGATCACGACAGAGTCCCATTTCACTGTTGCGAGGTTGTTTGTGCCGATGGGGATGAGTCCGTAGTGTGTGCCAGTCATGACCAGTAACGGCGAGAAGATTCCCACGACGGTCGGGACGAGCCACGGAATGGTTGCGTTCATCCACGTGAAGAGTGCCTCAATGAGTTTTGATGCCCACGAACCGAGAGGCCCTAACACTGTGATGGTAGCTGTTGCGCTGATGACGAGGCTGAACAGTGGGACGGAGAAGAATTTGACAGCTTGAGGGGAGATTTTCTGCACGTAATGCTCGACTATGGACATGAACCATACGCCGAGAATTATCGGGATGACTGACGAGGCATAAGCAGCTTTTGTTACAGGAAGGAATCCCAAGAACGAGACAGCTTCACCGCCATTGATGAGGGCTATGAATTGCGGATATAGCAACATTCCAGCGAGGGCTAATGCGTTGCCCTGATTGCACTTGAACTTTCTGGCGCATGAGGCGGCCAAGAGTATTGGCAGGAAGTAGAATGCGGCATCAGAAATGGCGTTGAGGATGATGTAGGTCTGAGTGCCGGGCTTGAGCCACCCGAACCAGACGAACAGAGCCATTAATGCCTTGAGGAGACCTGCGCCGGTGATAGCGGGTATGATGGGCTGGAAGATGCTGGCGATGCTTTCGAGGACTTTGCTGAGGCGTGAGCGGTTGTCTTCTTTTTCGGCGTTGGGGTCATCGATAGCGGCAGAGGACTCGAAGCCTCCGATGGCGATAACTTCCTGATAGACTTGGGGGACGTCGGGGCCGATGACGATTTGGTATTGACCGCCGGCGTTGACGACAGAGAGTACGCCTTTGAGTTTGGTGATAGCGTCGGTGTTTGCTTTGGAGTCGTCGTTGAGGGTGAAGCGGAGACGGGTTGCGCAGTGAACTACGCCTTTGACGTTGAATTTGCCGCCGACGTGTTCGATGAGTTGTTGAGCTAGAGCTGTGTAGTCCATTGTGTTACCTCCTATGAGAAAATCTATTGTCGATAAATGTTGTGTTGCCGACTTTGTATCTTGTTACAATGTATGAGCGTAGAAGCTGAGCAGTTTCTTTATGCCCTCCCATTTCTGCCAACATTATAGTTAGTACATCGTCATCATTCTTGGAGTTGAAACGTGCACCATTTTTCAGAAGCAACTCTGCTACTTCTGTTTTACCGAGCAGAGCTGCATGCATTAAAGCTGTCATGCCTTCTTTATCCTTAGCGTTGGCGTTTGCACCTTTCATCAATAGTAGTTCTACTGATTTTGAGTGCCCTTGACGTGTTGCCGATATCAAAGCTGTTATACCTTCTTTATCCTTAGCATTGATATTTGCGCCTTTCATCAGCAACAGTTCTAATATTTCTGTGTGTCCTTGATATGCTGCTAACATCAAAGCCGTACAATCAATAACGTTCTTAGCGTTGACGTTTGCGCCTTTCATTAGTAGCAGTTCTACTATTTCTGTGTAGCAAAATGCGGATGCCGACATTAGAGCTGTCCAGCCGTCACTAGCTTTAGAGTTGACATCTACGCCTTTCATTAGCAGCAATTTTACTACATTTACATAGCCTTTTGTTGATGCCCAAGTTAAAGCTGTCCAGCCACGTTTGTCCTTAGCGTTAATATTCACGCCGCTCATTATGGCTTCTTTCACTTTATTGGCATCACCTGACTTACAGAGTTCAATAAACTCTTCATCGGTTATCGCAATGATGCTATTCTTCATCGAGACTTCCACCATTTGTTGCTATCACCCCTTTGTACCACTCGAAGCTGTCTTTCCGGTATCTCTTCAGGTCTCCGCGTCCATCATCGTCCTTGTCCACGTAGATCATCCCGTACCGCTTCTTCATCTCTCCGCTGGATGCACTCACCAAATCTATGCACCCCCACGCCGTGAACCCCATCACCGGAATCCCGTCCTCACACACCGCATCCCTCAACGCCAGCAAATGCGCCCGCAGATACTCTATCCTGTACGGGTCATGCACTCTCCCGTCAGGCTCCAGCTTGTCCACCGCTCCGAGTCCATTCTCCACAACAAACAACGGCTTCTGGTAACGGTCATACAACGCATTCGCAGTTATCCTCAAGCCTAACGGGTCTATCTGCCAGCCCCATTCAGTACTCTTCAGATACGGATTCACCACTGCCCTGAACACCGCATTTCCTGAACGAGCATGTTTCGCGAAAATTTCCGGGTCTGCTGTCGTACACCGTGAGCAGTAATACGAGAACGCTACATAGTCCACAGTTCCGGCCCTCAGAATCTCAGCGTCTCCCTCACGGCAAAGACCAGATATTCCCGCACGCTCCATTCTCTTCATCGCCCACACTGGATATTCTCCGCGCGCCTGTATGTCCGTGAAGAAATAGTTATCCCTGTCCTTCTCCTGTGCGTCAAAAATATCGTCAGGGTTGCACGAATACGGGTAGAACTGCCCAGCCGCCAACATACACCCGACTTTGCACTCAGGCATAATTTCGTGCGCCAACTTCACCGCCAACGCTGACGCAAGCAGCTCATGGTGTGCAGCAGTGTACTTCACCTGCTCTTTGTCCTCGCCGTCAGCAAACGCTATCCCTGCTCCCATGAATGACATGTGCAGTAACATGTTGATCTCGTTGAAGGTTATCCAGTATTTCACGAGTCCCTTGTAGCGCGTGAAGATTGCCCGGCAGTATTTCAGGTATGCGTCAATCATCCGCCTGTCTCTCCAGCCGCCGAACTTCTTGATGAGTGCTATGGGTGTGTCGAAGTGGTCGATAGTTACGAGAGGCTCAATGCCGTATTTCCTGCATTCACGGAAGAGTGACTCGTAGAACGCTAGGCCTGCTTCGTTTGGGGTGTCATCGTCGCCGTTGGGAAGTATTCGTGTCCACGCAATGGACAGCCTGTAGCACTTGAAGCCCATCTCTGCGAACAGAGCAATATCTTCCTTGTAGTGGTGGTACATGTCGATCGCCTCATGTGATGGGTACGTGTAGCCTTCCTCACACGAAAGCATGATACGTTCACCGCGAGCTACATTCATGCGGTCTTGGCCTGCCGGAATGGTGTCGACACTTGAGAGTCCGCGCCCGTCAGAGTCGTATGCGCCTTCGCACTGGTTAGCGGCAGTAGCTCCGCCCCACAGGAATCCAGATGGGAATATTTTATTGGCCATGATTTTGCCTCCTGATATGTTTGTGTTAGTTTTTGGGAATTAGTCTAATGATAGCATATGCAGATAAGAAAAAGCCCTCCCCTTTGTTTTCGGAGAAGGGTCAATGATAAAATTAGGTGCTGCTTGTTATTTTCCCCTAAGTTCACCAAAACGGTTAATCTGCATTTCCGCCTTGTAGTCTTCGAATAGTCTGCGGCAGTCATATTCAGGCCTATATCCCAGTTCCTCAACAGCATTACTCACATCCATTAAGGAACCTCCTCCGGCCTTCTTGTCGGGACGGTACACTATTTCCGAACGCTTGCCTTCCGGTGAAAATACATCAATGATTGTCTCGATCTGTTCCTTCAAAGTCACGGGTATTCCTGTGCCTACGTTGTAGAAGCCTGTATCCCGGTCAACGTTTACGGCTCTGCAGATCATCTGTGCGCAGTCGTACACATGCACCATATCCTTAGCGTAATTCGGATCTCCCCAAAGCTCCACAGGTTCACCCTTCATTGCCTGATCTATCATCCTGTACACTGGACGCAGGGTCTTTACTCCATTGGGATGATAATAGTGATACGGGCTGTAGTTGTAGATAGTCGGAAACCTGAACACAAAATATTTCAGGCCGTATTCTTCGTGATAATGCTTCAGGAACTCAATCACAGTATTCTTAGTGATGACATAAACGGCATGGTCGCCCCTATAGCTGAAGTTGTAGGGCATATCCGGCTTAAGGATAACAGCAGGGTTTTCTTCCTTGTACAGGGAAATATCGAACACAGTTGTCGAGAACAAAATTCTGTCTGCATGAACTTTACGGCAGTATTCCAAGACATTATAGCCACCGATAATATTCGAGTTCACGTATTGCTCAGGGTGATAGCCCTCCATGTATGAAGGTATCTGAGCAGAAAGCAGTATAACCGCATGAATGTCCTCTGTCGGCAAAACGTCAAAGTCTTCTTTTCTGGAAAGGTCAACGGAATAATAAGGAGCTCCTAATTTCGCAAAAAAGTCCGTCTTTCTCCGGCCTGAAGCTATAACTTCATAGCCCCCGCAAAATATTCACGAGCATATTTCCAGACATAAGAGCCTACGTTGCCTGTTGCTCCGAAGAGTATAATTTTCTTCATGGTTTACCTCATGAATTTTTAGCCAATTCTAACCTGAACCAGCGCATAAAATCAATACGCATACCTTATTCGACACATAGCTTACTTGATCCCCAAAAGACCGCATGAATTGTTATAGTATATCATGCATTTTTCGGCCTCAGTCAACGGCAGAGAGTCTATCGTCCTCAATGTCTCACTCTGCGATGCCCACGGCGAGTCCGTCCCGAAAAGTACCCTCTCCGCTCCGAAACTATGCACCATCCTCACGAACTCCTCACTCTTCAGCATACGGCACTCCTCACGTGAAGCATAGTACCCATCATCCAGCGGTATAAACTCCACCAGTGAAAACGCAGTATCAATATACACATTTCCACGCGAGAAAACTTCTTCCGCCTCACGCCACGACTTCCACCCGCCCATGTGCGCGAGTATCACCCTCACGTCTCCGGCCTCCCTCAGAGCATGAGCTATCTTCTCAGGCAGAGCGTAATCATTTCCCGGAAAACCTATGTCATACCCAGCATGCAGCAGCACTATCATTCCCAGCTCTCCAGCCTTGCGCAAGATTCTGATGTAGCGTTCATCGTCTGCACTTACGCCCTGATACACCGGATGCAGCTTGATTCCCTTCACCCCTGAACGTGAAAGCCTATCCAGCTCCGCAGCATACCCCTCGAAATCCGGATGCATTGCCCCGAACGACATTATGCCCGTCTCCGAAAAGCTCTCGTTGACTGCGATTGATGAGTCGTTGACGTGAATAACCTGCTTGGGATTCGTAGCTACTGGCTGAATCACAGAGTATGTTATTCCGGCTTCATGCATTGACCGTGAGAGAGACTCTATAGTTCCGTCCGTGAAGGCTTTGGTGTGGCTTTTGGCCTGAAGGCTGGTGATGGCTCTTGCTGCTATTTTTTCGGGGAATGTGTGGGTATGAATATCTACTATTCTCATACGTGGTGTGTGTTCGTTATTGATGGTGGTTGTGTGGGCTGTGTATTCATATTTATCGGTTGTACTCATGGTAAAAACTCCTTCATAAAAATTTATCCCCCGAACCTTCGCTCAGGGGATTATGTTTTTTACTGCTTAATCATCCGCCAACGCACTCGACTGCCTCACCGTTACCGTCTTGGTGTAGCAACTGAATGCATCATCAACAAACTTCCGGTCTGGCTTCGGTGTCAGTATGCTAACTACCGGCACTATCACAAACCCAGCAAGCATACAGAACGCTCCCGCATTTATCGGAGACCTCAACAACTCCGGAAAATCTCCCCTCACGAATATATTCGCTATCATCACCGCGCTCGAGAACACAAAATTCACCCAGCACGATATCTTCGTGACTCCCTTCCAGTACAGGCTGTACATGAACGGCGCAAGAAACGCTCCAGCCAATGCTCCCCATGATACTCCCATTAACTGCGCTATGAATGTTACGTTTGAGCTGTACTGTATCAGTGCCAGAACCACAGATATTGCTATGAACACCACTATCAACACTCGCATAATAAATACCTGCTGTTTCTCGTCCATGTCCTTCACAACATGCCCCTTCAGCAAATCCAGCGTCAGAGTCGAACTTGAGGCCAGCACCAACGACGACAGCGTTGACATCGACGCAGACAGCACCAGAATCACAACTACTCCCAGCAGAATATCAGGCAGACCAGAAAGCATTATAGGTATCACGGAATCATACCCCTCCGCAGGGACTCCCAAGCCTGCCGGATCTACTTGTGCTGTGAAGAGTCTCCCGAAGCCTCCCAAGAAATAGCATCCTCCTGCTACAACAAGTGCAAACACTGTAGATATCACTGTACCTTTGTTGATGTCGCCCTCTGTCTTGATCGCGTAAAACTTCTGCACCATCTGCGGCAATCCCCACGTTCCCAGACTCGTAAGGATGATTACGCCCAACAGATTCACAGGGTCAGGCCCAAAGAATGACGCAAATACTCCTGGAGCTTTGCCCAGTTCACTTTGTGCTGTGGGGTCTGCAATTTTCGCGATGCCTGCTACTGAGGCCGTAAACCCTCCTTTGCTCTCAAGCACTGCCCATATCACTGCAATTATCCCCACTAGCATGATTAACCCCTGTATGAAGTCATTGATTGCCGTTGCCATGTATCCGCCCGCTATCACGTATATTCCCGTCAACACCGCCATGAAGACCACACACACAGAGTAGTCAATACTAAACGCCATTCCGAAAAGTCTGCTCAATCCGTTATACAGTGACGCTGTGTAGGGAATCAGGAACACGAAGCATATTACTGACGCTGCAATCTTGAGTGCATTGCTGGAGAAACGTTTTCCGAAAAAGTCCGGCATTGTCGCGCTGGAAAGGTACTGACTCATGATTCGAGTCCGGCGACCAAGTACTGCCCACGCCATCAACGAGCCTATAAACGCATTTCCGAGTCCGACCCACGTTGACGCAAGCCCGTATCTCCACCCGAACTGTCCGGCATATCCCACGAACACAACCGCAGAAAAATAGCTCGTCCCGTACGCAAATGCTGTCAGCCACGGACCAACTGACCGCCCAGCCAACACAAAGCCGTTTACGTCAGTGGAATGTTTCCGGCAATAGAGGCCTATTTCTAACATTACTCCGAAGAAAATTACTACCAATAGTATCTTGATGAGCAAAATCCATCACTCCTGAAAATTTTTCCCGTGAAGATTAGCCCCTCATTTCCGCAAATGCAAGCCTCACAAAAGCGTCAATATCTCCAAATCATCAGGAACGTATATATTTCCGGTGAAGTATTCTCTGCCTTCGGTGATGTAGCGTGTTTTCCGGTGAGCTAGATCCGAGTCTTCGGTGTGGCAGATGATGAGATTCTTGACTCCTAATCTCTGCGCAAGTTCACATGCGTCCTTCACTGTGGAGTGATGTTTCTCGTATGGCCTAAACGTATCCGCCTCACTGTACAGGCAAAACGCCTCATGTATCAGCCAGTCAGCATTTTGTGCGAAGTGTTCACATGATTCATGACAGGGTTCATCTCCGCAGAAGGTGAGTGTTTTGTTGCCGCCGAAGGTCATCACGAATCCATACTGCTTTGTGCGCTCCGAACGTATGTCGAAGAATCTGAACTTTTGGCCGATGAGTGAGAGAGTCTGTGTGTCATGAAGTGTGTGCAGGTGAATCCGAGTCCCTACATATCCCGCCTGATACGGCAGCAAAAACTTCTGCACCATGTCCGAAATCAGGGGTATCACTTCGTCGTGAGAGTATATGTGCATGTCTCCGGAGTAGCTGTCTCTGTTCATGAGCTGTGCTGCGATTCTGATGAGCCATATTGCGCCGAGTATGTGGTCTATGTGAGAGTGAGTGATGAATACGTCGTGAATATCCCTGACCTCAAAGCCTGCATGTTTGAGCCGGTGAAGCAAAATATTTCCGCCGCTGGTGTCGACTAGGAGATTTCCGGCCTCATTGCTCAGGACAAAACATGTGTTGCAGCACTCAGTAACTAACGCGTTTCCAGTTCCGAGCATGGTAATCTTCATAGCATTTCCCATCCCGCAATAATCCCTCTCGCAGAAAGCTCCTCAAGCTCACGCGCAAGGTACTCACTCATATTCACAGGGACTTGCGCATTCACACTGACACTTTCGCCGTAATCCCATGCTGCCCCCAAAACTCCAACACCCTCAAGCAGGCGTGTAACTCTTCCGACTTCAGCATACCCCAGCGACACGGTGAGCTTCTTCGTGATGACGCACTCGACTCTTCCTGCGAGGTCTATGGCTTTTGCGGCAACACCTCCGTATGCGTCAATGAGTCCCCTGACTCCGAGCTTGACCCCTCCGTAGTAGCGAGTCACCACCACGATAACATTCACCAGTTCCGCGCGCTTTATGGCGTTGAGGATTGGTCGGCCTGCTGTTCCGGAAGGTTCTCCGTCGTCGGAAGAGTACTCTGTGCCGTCAGCAAGAATATACGCCCGGCAGTTGTGGGTAGCGTCACGGTGCTGTGAGGCTATGCCGTTCAGGAAGGCTCTGGCTTCTTCGTCGTCATGACACGCTGAGACGTTCGCGATGAACACCGAGCGTTTGATTTTCTCCTCGTAAGTTGCGGGGTGTTCGGGTTCGCTATAGGCATTCATCCCACGCGTCTTTGATTTTCCGCCAAGAGTTCGCTATTGCGTCAGAGAGCACTCGTGTCTCACTGAGTACCGGCATGAAGTTATTATCCCCATTCCAGCGCGGGACTATGTGCCTGTGTAAATGTCCTGCTACTCCAGCTCCGGCGGTCTGCCCTAAATTTATGCCCATGTTGAAGCCGTCAGGGTGCATAACTTTCTTGAGGACAGTGATAGCTTTTGCGGTGAGGGTGTGGAGTTCGAGGACTTCCTCGTCAGTGAGTGACTCGTAAATATTCGTGTGCCTGAAGGGAATCACCATCATGTGTCCGGGGTTATAGGGGTATAGATTCATGATGACGAAACAGGTTTTTCCCCTGTGGACGATAAAATGCTCGTCGTCTTTGTGTTCGGCAGGGAAGTCGCAGAAAATACAGCCCTCATGTTTGGGAGCCTCGATATAGCTCATTCGCCACGTAGCATATAGCTGCTGCATAAATATTCCTCCTGTAGATTCATATGGGTATTGGGGAAATTATAACTGTTTGGCGTAAATATAGCTGTATTCTCTTTCTGACTCTTCCGTGAAGCCCAAATGCCTGTAAAATCCTTGAGCGTTGGTGTTTGCCTTGAGGACCTCCAGCGAGATGGAGTGCATACCTTTCCAGCGTGAAAACTCTTCGCAGGCGTTGAGGAGTGCTTTTCCGTAGTGCTGCATGTGGTATTGAGGGCGGACTCCAAGCATTGGTATGAATGCTCTTCTGGTTTTGGAGTCATTGGCGTAGAGTACTACATAGCCCTTGATTTCGGAGTCCCTTACGCAGAAAACTACTGCTGAGGTGTTCCATTTGCGTACAAGCTCGTCATATTCTGTGCGTTCTGAGACTCTGGAACTGGAGACCGGTGAATCGAAAGCGTCATCGCAAATTTCTACGATGTGTTTGATTCCAGAGATGCCTTCTATTTCCGACAGCCAGAACGAACAAGATTCTATTGCCCCCCCCCCAGTCCGTCGAATTACGCAGAGCAACAAACTCTTCGCGAAGAATAGCATACTGTATCATATCGATGAAGCTCCCCTGCTTGAAGCGTGCCTTGCGTTTTATGCCCTCCCTTACGAATCCGGCCTTCTCGTACACGTGCTGGGCTCTGGTGTTGGTGGCGTTGCAGGATAATTCCACGCGCTGAAGGTTGAGATTCGTGAATGCGTGAGTGAGCATAGCGTTGACGGCGAAAGTTCCTGCGCCCATGTTCTGGTTGTGGGTGCTGCCAATCATGATGTGGAACTCCGCACACTGATTCAGGTGGTCTATGTTCATGAGACTCACAAGCCCTATGATTTCGTCAGAGTCCTCAGAAACTATTGCACACCGTACGGAATTGCTGCGGGTCTTCATGTAGTGGTCATACCATGCGGAGTCAGTGTCAGGGTTGATGTAGCGGAATGTTGCTCCGAGATTCTCGATGAGAGCGGGATCATTTCGCCAAGTGTTGATGATAGGGATATCCTTGCGTTCAAGTTCTCTTAGTCTGAACAAAATACTAGCCTCCTGATTTTTGGGATGAGCCAATCATATCATTCTGGGGTCTTATGCTGAAGGTACAACCGCAATAATTCTGACGATACAGCCCAAGTTCTTTGGAGGCCTTCACCGAACGCAAAAACCCGTTATTCTTCCGCCAGACTCTATTTTCCCACTGGAGGCCGTATGATTCTGCTATTTCTTGGCCGAGTGAATTGATGAGTGATACATTTTTGTGGGGGCTGATGGTGAGAGTCGTACACATCCACTCACAGCCGAGCCTCACTGCCTCACGCGCACATGCCTCAAGCTGGATCGTGAAGCATTGTGTACAGCGCAGGCCTCCTTCTGGTTCGGACTCCAAGCCCTTCACGCCCGAAAGCCATTCTTCAGGGTGATAGTGTCCGATCCCGCAGTCGATCCCGCAGTGTCCGGCCAAGATTCTGACTGCCTCAAGCCGCCGTGAGTATTCCTCTTGAGGGTGAATGTTGCTGCCGTAGAAGAAGCCTGTAACGTCCCAGCCTTCAGCCATAAGATCCGGAACAGGTATAGATCCGTCTGGAGCGCAGCATATATGTAGTAATATGGATTTTCTGGTATTCATGCAATAATTATACTCATGAGCAGATTAATTACTATGATAATCACATTCACCAAATACTTAAACCATAAAAGGAGAGATATATTCACAATGCATAAAGACTCAAAGATTTATGTTGCTGGTCATAGAGGAATGGTAGGCTCTGCAATCGTCAGGGAGCTTCAGAGGCAGGGATACACCAACATCATCACACGTACGCACTCAGAGCTTGACTTGACACGTCAGACGGAAGTGGAGGAGTTTTTTTCGCAGGAGAAACCGGACTACGTTTTTGTGGCGGCCGCAAAAGTCGGAGGCATAGGAGCAAATGCACAAGCTCCAGCGGATTTCATGTACATGAACATGATGATCGAGATGAACATAATTCACTCTGCATACATGAACAGCTGCAAGAAGGTGGAATTTTTGGGGTCGTCATGCATTTATCCAAGGATGTGTCCTCAGCCCATAAAGGAAGAATATTTGCTGTCGGGGTATCTTGAGAAAACGAACGAGGCGTATGCTTTGGCGAAGATCTCCGGCCTGAAGTATTGCGAGTACCTGAACACACAGTACAAGACCGACTACATATCTGTGATGCCCTGTAACCTGTACGGCCCGAACGATAACTATCACCCCGAAAATTCGCATGTGTTGCCCGCACTGATTCGGAGGTTACACGAGGCGAAAGTGTCCGGGGCTGAGAGCGTGACGTGTTGGGGAGACGGAAGCCCCTTGAGGGAATTTCTGTATGTGGACGATTTGGCGGAGCTGTGTGTGTTCCTTATGAATAACTACTCAGGCAGTGAGACAGTAAACGCAGGGAGCAGCAAAGAGATTACAATCAAGGGCTTGACGGAGTTAGTGGCTGATGTTGTGGGATATAGTGGTGCGATTTTGTGGGACACCTCGAAACCTAACGGAACGCCCCGTAAAGTTATGGACGTGAGCAAGGCTGAAGGGTTAGGCTGGAGACCGAAGACGAGTCTGCGTGAGGGGATCAGGCTGGCGTATGAGGACTTCAAGGCCAAGTATGCGGGATAGGTAGCGGTGGTAGTGAAAGCAGGTGCATGGGTGGGAGGGTTTGAGCAGTTGTTGTGTCTCGCATAGTGATTGTGATGGCAGGTGCAGGGTTGGGAGGGTTTGAGCAGTTGTTGTACTGCAAAAAAGTTGCGTCCATTCCACAAAGGTTAAATGCTCGTCATGCCGTCGCGTTTAACCACCCCACCAACCCACTCTCTTCACCGACTCCCTGCTAACTGTCCACATGCTGCTGCTATATCCCCACCCCTCTCCTTCCGCAATTCATACTCTATCTTCAGCTCACTCAACGCTCCACAAAACTCCCTCACACTCGAATCACTCGACCGCTTCAGCTCAGGCCTCGAAGGAATCGCATTATACGGTATCAGATTCACATACGGTGCAAGCCCATCCAGCAACGCAGCCATCTCATACGCATATTCAGGTGCATCATTCACTCGGTCTATCAATGCATACTCTATCGTTATGCGCTCTCCAGTCCGTTCACGATAATGCTTCAACGCCGCCACTAACTTCTGCAAAGGATACTGCCTGTTTATCGGCATCAGCTTATTCCTCAGTGCATCATTCGTCGCGTGCAGAGACACTGACAACCTTAATGGCACCTCAAAATCCGCCAAGTCCTCTATTCCAGGCACAATTCCCGATGTCGAAATCGTGATATGCCTCGCTCCAAGATTCCGCATGTTCTTGTCGTTCAGAGACCTTATCGCAGAAAATACTGCACCCTCATTCAGCAATGGCTCTCCCATCCCCATAAACACAATATTGTTGATGTCCACGCCGTTAAGCTTCTCCATCATCAAAAACTGTCCGAGTATCTCCCCTCGCGTAAGGTTGCGTGTGAATCCGTTCGCTCCAGTCTCGCAGAACACACACCCCAACGGACACCCAGCCTGACTCGAAATGCACGCCGTCATATGCCCACCATGATTCAGCAACACTGACTCCACCCTCGCGCCGTCTCCTAGCTGCCACAGGTATTTTTTCGTCCCGTCTCGTGAAGTCTGCTGACGGATCAGCACCGGCAGAGTCATCAACACATTTTCACTCAGCTTCACACGCAAATCCTTCGACAGGTTGCTCATGTCGTGGTAGTTGAACACTTTCTTGGCATATATCCACTGGCACACTTGGCCTGCTCTGAATTTCGCCTCACCCAGATTCGCAAACATTATCTGCCAATCACTCAGCGACAACTCTAACGCGTCATAATAATTGTCATTCATATAAATCATTCTCCTTCTGTTGTCGAAAAGCAACGTACTGCATTTTACGGCAATACAACTAGCTATAGTATAATCTATTTGCGGTTAGTCGTTCCGCATTAACAAAAATGTAGAACTCCAGCAAATCACCACAAAACAAAGTAAACGCAAAAGGCCCATACTCGATGGGAAGATAGCGTATAGGGGCGAACTGGCCACGCCCTTAAGAATAAGCCTCTCACAGGCAAACTTCTTAACAAACTCCCGCCTTTAGGTGTGGGCAGGCACAGAATGCTGGATATTCGTTATATTTCACTAAAATACGGAGGCTTTATACATCTTGAACAAGGTCGCGAAAAATCTCGGACTGTATCTCGTGCTGGTTCTAGTAGTCGTCTCTATGGTCAACATGTTCTTGACACCGGAGGAAACCCAGAAACAGTACGACGAAATCAGCTACTCACAATTCATCTCAGAACTCAATGCAGGAAATGTACGCATACTCCAGATCCGCAACAACACCGTTCCAGGCGAATCCAGCTCCGCAACTCTTCAGGGCGAGACAAAATCCGGGCAGCGTTTCTTGACGTATGGACTCGATGTCTCTGGCATAGCAGAAAAAGCCGTAGCTATGGGCGTTACTGTTACGTTTGAGGCTCCACAGAAAAACACATGGCTCACTTCGCTGATGACCTCACTTTTCCCCACGCTGTTGCTAATCGGAGTCTGGATATACTTCCTCAACGGTATGCAGGGAGGCGGCGGACGCATTATGTCCTTCGGTCGGAGCAAAGCAAAGCTATTTTTGGACAACAAGCCTAAAGTTACGTTCGCTGACGTTGCCGGATGCGATGAGTCCAAAGAAGAATTACAGGAGGTTATACATTTCCTGAAGGACCCCGAAAAGTTCAAGAAACTCGGTGCTAGAGTCCCCAAAGGCGTATTGCTCGTAGGCCCTCCCGGAACTGGCAAGACCCTTTTGGCGAGGGCTGCTGCCGGAGAAGCTGATGTGCCGTTCTTCAGCGCAAGCGGTTCTGACTTCGTGGAAATGTTCGTAGGTGTCGGAGCTGCTAGAGTGCGTGACCTTTTCGAGCAGGCCAAGAAATACCAGCCGTGTATCATCTTCATTGACGAGATGGACGCTGTAGGTCGCCACAGGGGCGCAGGTCTCGGCGGTGGACATGACGAACGAGAGCAGACTCTCAACCAGTTACTCGTGGAGCTTGACGGTTTCGACGACACCAGCAGCACTATACTCATCGCCGCAACGAATAGGCCCGATATTCTTGACCCTGCACTGCTCAGGCCGGGAAGGTTCGACAGACATATCACCGTAGACCGTCCGGACGTGAAGGGACGCGAGGAAATTTTGCGGGTTCACATGAAGGGTAAAGACTTCGCTGATGATGTGGATGTTGGGATTCTTGCGCGAAGGACTCCGGGACTCGTTGGGGCGGATCTGGAAAACCTCGTGAATGAAGGCGCACTCTTGGCCGCTAGACATGGCAAGGACAAAATCGGCATGGATGACCTCGAAGAAGGTATAGAGCGAGTTATGGCCGGTCCGGAACGCAAAAGCAGAATCATCAATGACCGCGAAAAAAGAATCATTGCTTACCACGAGACTGGGCACGCTATTGTCGCTAAAGTACTTCCCGGATCTGACCCAGTGCACAAAATCTCGATCATTCCCAGAGGACACGCAGCACTCGGCTACACATTGCAGCTCCCCGAAGAAGATAGATTCCTCATGTCGAAATCAGAACTCATGAATCGGATTGCAGTGTTGCTCAGCGGAAGAGTCAGCGAGGAGATTGTGTTCAATGACGTAACCAGCGGTGCAGCAAATGACCTTGAACGCGCCACAGAGACAGCACGCCAAATGGTTACACAGCTCGGAATGAGTGAGACTATCGGACTCGTGAAACTCGGCAACAAACGCGAAGAAATTTTCTTAGGCAGGGACATTTCGGAGGACAGGAACTACAGCGAGGAAGTTGCGTACAAGATCGATCAGGAAGTCAAGGCCATAATCGACTCGTGCTACCTCAAGGCAAAAACGATACTCACTGAACGCCGCGAACTCATGGACAAAATCGCGGGGGTATTGCTCGAACGTGAAGTGCTGGACGCTGAAGACTTCGCCAAACTCATGGACGAAAGCACTCCTTCAGAATTGCCCGATATACCAGACGAACGAATAGATATTTTGCCAAACACAAGCAGAGATTTTTTGGCGTGATATAATTAGCACGTTTTCCGGAAAATAATTTGCAGTTGGGATGTCGTCCAAAGGCAGGACGCGGGACTTTGGATCCTGTAATGATGGTTCGAATCCATCCATCCCAGCCATGTATTTCAGAGGTGATGTGAAAAATGAAGAGTCTTTGCGTTCTCATCATGGCCGCAGGTAAAGGCACAAGAATGAAGAGCGCAGCCCCGAAAGTTTTACAGCCCATTCTAGACCGACCCATAATTGATTACGTTATCAGCAATGCCCTCACAGCCAGAGTTGCTCCCGAAAATATAGGGGTACTCGTAGGTTCAGGAGGAGACTTAGTAGAATCACATATCACACAAAATTTCCCAGCAGTAAATGTACTATGGCAGCACGAACAGTTAGGCACAGGCCACGCAGTCAAATCCGCCCGCACTTGGTGGAAAAATTATGACTCTCTCGTTGTGCTGAATGGTGATGTCCCATTGATGACCCCTGAGAGTTTCACCGAGTTAGCCTCCTGCTGCGAAAAATACGACTGCACCGTGATCAGCTTCATCGCGAATTACCCCAACCAGTACGGCAGAATCATACGAGCCCAAAATTCCGTGAGCATTGTCGAGTACAGGGACGCTGACGAGTCCCAGAGAGCTATCACCGAAGTCAATGCAGGGTGTTACGCGTTCAGGGTGAAGGCACTGGACGAAGTAATAGACTCCATCACGAACAACAACGCTCAACATGAGTACTATCTTCCGGATGCACTTGGCCTCATGAACTCGCGGGGAATGCATACCGGAGCTTTTGCCCTCCCTGAAGAAGAGATGCAGGGCGTGAACACTCAATCAGAACTTGCACACGTTACTGGTGTTATGCGCAGGAGAATACTCGACAGGCTCATGAATGACGGAGTCAGAATCCTAGACCCTGCGAGCGTGTACGTAGGTGCTGATGCGGAAATAGCGCGTGATACGGTGCTGATGCCCGGTGTCCAGATTTGGGGCAAGTCAAGAATCGGTGAAGGCTGTGTAGTCGGAACAGGCTCTATTCTCACAAACGCAGTACTCGGTGAAAACGTCAGGATTACTGCATACGCCGTGATAGAGAACAGCGAACTCAAAGACTCGGCAAAGGTCGGAGCGTTCGTGTATATCCGTGATGGGTCATGCCTAGAGAGCAGGGCATACGCTGGTAAATTCGTGGAGCTGAAGAACTCACACATAGGCGAAGGCTCGAAAGTCCCTCACCTGTCGTACATGGGTGACGCAGAGTTAGGCCATGACGTGAACATCGGCGCAGGAAGTATCACCTGCAACTATGACGGCGAACACAAGAACAGGACACGTATCGGCAATAATTGCTTTGTCGGTTCGAATACAATGTTTGTAGCACCCGTAGAGATTGAGGACGGTGCTGCGACCGCTGCGGGGTCAGTGATCACTCAGGAAGTACCTGCTAATGCGTTGGGTGTCGGCAGGGCGAGGCAGACTAATATCGCTGACTGGTCATTACGGAAGCACCACAAGCAATAACCTGAAAGGGGAGGAATAATCTTGTCCAGAGGAAACGGCCTGAAAATATTCACAGGTACAGCACATGAAGAATTTGCGCGTCGAATCTGCTCTGAACTCAACGTACCACTAGCTGACGCAAAGCACTACAGATTTGCTGACGGTGAAATCGGCATGTCTCTTAACGAGAGTGTAAGGGGCGCAGACGTGTTTATAGTTCAGCCCACATGCTACCCAGTGAACGAAAACATTATGCAGCTTTTGATCATGGCGGACGCTATGAAGAGGGCATCTGCTCATTACGTGAACGCTGTGATTCCGTACTTCGGCTATGCTCGTCAGGACAGGAAGGCCAAGCCCAGAGAACCCATCACGGCAAAACTGGTTGCAAATATTCTCACGCACGGAGGCATTGACCGGGTACTGACTGCGGATCTTCATGCAGGGCAGGAGCAGGGATTTTTTGACATACCTGTAGACCATTTGACCGGAATGAAATTAATGGCGGACTACTTCAGGACATTACTGTATGAAGATCTGTCGAAGGGAAAAGTTGTAGTAGTGTCTCCTGATGTGGGAGGAGTGGCAAGAGCTAGAAAGTTTGCGGTGATGCTGAACACGGATATAGCCATCGTGGACAAAAGGCGGTCGTATGATTTGCAGAATGTCTCTGAAGTGATGGACATAGTGGGGAATGTCAGGGACAGGATAGCGATTCTTGTGGACGACATCATAGACACAGCTGGGACGATATGTCATGCTGCGGCGGGGCTGAAGGAGAGAGGCTGCGCGAAGGTGTATGCGTGTGCGACACATGCGGTGTTGTCCGGGCCTGCGAAGGAGAGGATCATGAAGTCGGAGTTTGATCAGATGGTGTTCACGGACACGATACCGATTCCGCCGGAGAAGATGACGGACAAGATTATACAGTTGTCGATTGCGCCATTGTTTGCTGAGGCGATACGGAGGGTGCATAACGAAATTTCTATCAGCAGTATGAGCGACTAGAGAGGCTTGATGCATGTATCAGATTAAGGCACTTGACGTTTACCCTTACGGAGCAAAATTCCTGTTTGCTGCTGCTCCTGCGGCTGAGGATTTCGATATAGAGCTGCCGGGAGCGTTTGAGATTAAGAGCGTCAGAATCATCAACCATACGGACACCGAAGCGGTCAGAATCTTCACAGTGTCCAGAAGTGAATGGATACCCTCATCACTGGAAGGCCTGAACTTAAAACTCGAAGAACTCCGGAAAGCTAACACAGTGCTTCAGTCCAGAAAGTCAGCCCTTGCGCAGACACAGAAGCTCCTGAACGAAGCTGCTCCGCCGACACGGACAAACTCAGAAGATATTATTGCGTATATCCGGATGGCTCAGGAAATGAAGCTGAACGCTGAGAATGAGCTTGCAGGTATAGACGCAGCACTGAATGAGAATAACCACGCTATAAAACTGCTTTATGACGAGCTGAACGAGCGCAGGCCTAAGAATGCAGAAGAAGCTATACACATCACAGGTAGGCTCAAGTCCGGAAAAGTGATAGTGTTTGAGGCGTTGACCGAGTTTGCGAGCTGGACACCAAAATACACGATGGATCTCAACAGCAAAACAGGGGCCATCATGACGAGGCTGTATGCGCGTTCTTCGCAGAAAACCGGTCTGGACTACACAGGGCCGATAACGTTTCACACGAGAATCCCTGAAGGTGATGTTATAGCTCCGACAGAGATAAAGCCCCTCAAAGCAAAAATCAAGCCCAAAATACCGGAGCCTCAGCCGGAAAGATTTGCTGCTAGGTCAGACCGTATGATGATGTCGGTATCACATGCTCCGCGTCCTTCGTTCGACATGGAGGAAGACTTTAAACTTGATGATGAAGCTCTTGCGGAAATGGAAGCACCTGACATCCGCAGAAGGTTCAGGAGAAATATAGATTCTCCTAATACGGAAGAGACTTTTACGGATCACATAGTGAGATGTTCGGGGACATTGGCAGGCGACGGCAGAGAGTCAGAGCTTGTACTGGGAGATATTCAGCTTACGGGCAAGATACACATTGAGCTGATTCCGGAGCAGAGATCTGACGCGTGGATCATTGCGGAGATGGATGACACCAAAAAGCCGCTGATACCGGGAGAAGCTGTGTTGAGTGTGGACGAACAGCAGACAGGGAGCTTTTCGATTCCGGAATACGGACTCAGCAGGCAGGGTATACCGCTGGGGTATGTGCCGGGCATCACGTCCAAGAAAGAAAACACTGACAGTAAGACTACATCGTCGCTGCACAAAGTATCGTCAAACGGCTTCAAGATAACTGTCACTAACGATATGCAGGAAGACCAGACTGTTGTGGTTAAGGATCGTATTCCTGTGTCGAAGGACAAGAATGTGAAACTGGAGATTAATTCCATCAGTCCAGAGCCGAAGGAACGCACAAAAGATAACCTGCTCACGTGGGAACTTGACGTTAAGGCCGGAAAGACAGTGAATATTGTAGTTGAATACACTGTGAGCTACCCTATGGGTGAAGAAATAATATACATCTAGCTGAGAGCATAAGCCTACAATAATAGAAACATAAGCCTCCTTGCAGAAAAGCGAGGGGGATATTTTTATGTGCATGGCTGGGAAGATTCGTGTTTGTGGGGAGAGGAGGAGAATTTGCGGGGATGTACGGCCGTATGTCTGAGGAAGAGCGTGGCGAAATTCGGAGGGTGATTCTGATTTTGCTGGTATAGCGTAGTCGAATGAAAGGAGAAAAAATACCATTTGGCTGAGGACGGCAAAAAAGTTACTGTGCAGGAAGTCATACCCACACGCTTAGCAATCAAGTACACGGTGAACGGTGTGGAATATTCAGAGACTATTGATAGCAAGTAATGACACACAAAAACTCCCCCGCATATCTCAGCAGGAGAGTCATCACTAATCACAGTTACGCCGCCTACATTCCCATCAAGATTCTTATCAGCCGTACTCTTGAGAACACATACTTGATGAGCATATACGACACTAATAAATCCACAAACACATTGAATGCTACTATCGCTACTGAATTGTACACGTGAAATACATTGCAGATTATGGCTCTTGAGATTCCCAGTGTCATACCGTTCATCAGGTAAATCTGAAGTGAATAGCCTCCAAAACGCGCAAAGACCTTGTTGAAGACTCTATATTCCGCGAAAAGGCAGCATGTGATTATTCCCGTTAAAGTAGTAGTCATCCGGAAGCCTTTTACTCCCCAAAGCAGCACAAGCCAAATCACCAGCATCAAGGGCATAACAAAAACAGATATCTTGCTTCTCGGCCATTCATTCCCTATGAACATTTTTACCGTTACTCCCAAATGAAAGAAGAACAGAAAACGCATTGCATGGCCAATCATAAAAATCCTGACAGGTACACCGTGAAGTCTCAATTCCAGAAAAACAGCACAAGCAATAATCATTAGTACCCTGCTGTTACGTATAAGCCTGTGTATAAACGGGTATATCATGAATATCACAAACAAGGTATATATGAACCAGAATTCCCCGCCGTAAAATAAAGCCTTCGTGATTGATTCAGCAAATGGTCTCGGCCTGTTAACTA
Source organism: Synergistaceae bacterium (assembly GCA_017455085.1). Next base: position 6,230 of record JAFTBT010000110.1, on the reverse strand, counting down.
GGGATGCTAATAACTGTCTGGGTAACATGTCTATAAGACTGAATACAACATAAGGAACAACTAGGCGCATAAACTTTTTGCGTATGTATGCGGAGTAGTCTCTGCACGAATAACAAAAGCCAGCTATCACGAAGAATAACGGCATATAAACGCTGTCTATCCACGTGAATAAAGCATTGCACCAAAAAACTTCGTGAAGGTTTACTGGAAAGAATATTATTGAGTGGGCGAGTATTACGAGAAAAATTGCGAAACCTCTTAGCGCGTCAACTTCCTGAATGCGGCCTGAAGATGACAATAATTCGGGCGTTGGGCGTTGGGCGTTGGGCGTTGGGCGTTGGGCAACTGTACAGCTACGTCATTCATGTTGTCAATACCTCCGTAAGAAATATACCCCTGAACTTTCAGGAACAGGGGCATTATATCACTTTATGCTGTCTGGGTTTGCCGGCTCTTCATGTACTGAATTATGAACACAAACCCCACAAGCACCAGTCCCGCCAAATCACTCACTATTCCAGGCACTAACATGCTCAGTCCGCCGGCGCATATTATCAACCGCATAACAGGGTTCATATGCCCGTACAAGTACCCGTTCAACGCAGCTGCTACCCCAAAAGTTCCCAGCAAGGCCGTCCCGCAAATTACCCCTATCTCACACGCCACAAGCACATTCGTCAACACAGGCCCAGCATTCGCAACCGCAACTATAGGCTGCACATTCTCGAACAGCATCGCAGGTGTGAACGCAAATATATACGGCACTATGAACGCAGCTATCGCCAGTCTCGTAGCGTTGAAGGCCGTCCTCATGGGAGGAGCTTTCGCAATCGCAGACCCAGCATACGCCGCCAACGCCACCGGAGGAGTAATATCCGCCACTATCCCGAAATAGAACACGAAAAAGTGCGCGCATATCTTCTCGATCCCTATAGCCGGAGCCATTAATATCGGTGCACATGTCGCCGCCATTATGCAGTAGTTCGCTGTCGTAGGCACTCCCATTCCCAATATTATGCAGCATATCATCGTCAGCAGCAGCGCGATAAACGCATGACCTCCTGAGACATTCACCACCATTGTGATGATTTCGCTCGCCAGTCCCGTTGACGTGATACACCCAGCCACAAGCCCAGCCATCGCACACGCAACTGCTACTGTGATTGTGCCTTTGCCTCCCGCCTCAAGAGCATCAAGAATCTTGCTGAGGGTGATTCTCTGTTCGCTGTTCAGGAATCCCACAACAATCGCTATCCCGATCGCTATCGCAGCAGAAAATTGCATCGTGTACATGTTCGTCGAGACCATATACACCAGAACCACCAGCGGCAACAACAAGTAGATTTTAGGTAGCAGCTGTATGAGTCTGGGCAGCTCCTCTTTCGGAATACCCTTCAGCCCCAACTTCTTGGCCTCAAGGTGAACAGCGATATATATCCCCGTGAAGTATAAGACAGCAGGAAGTATCGCCTTCAGTGCAACTTGTGAGTACGGTATCCCCATATATTCCGCCATCAGGAACGCAGCAGCTCCCATTATCGGCGGCATAATCTGCCCTCCAGTCGACGCAGCGGCCTCAACTGCTCCGGCAAATTCAGGTCTGTAGCCTGTACGCTTCATCATCGGGATAGTTACGCTGCCTGTGGTTACTGTGTTCCCTACGCTAGATCCCGAGACCATTCCACATAACGCTGAAGATATCACCGCGACTTTTGCAGGCCCTCCTGCTGATGCTCCGGCTATGGCGTTCGCAAGGTTGATGAAAAATGTCGATATCCCCGTGCGCTCAAGAAATGCCCCGAAGATTATGAACACCACTATATATTTTGCGCATACCTCAATGGGGACACTCCGGAGTCCGTCTCCGGTCGAGTAGTACAGATCGTAAATCACCTTCCCGAATCTCACCGTAGAGAATGCATACACCATCAATGCACCGACTACGCACAGGATTGGGATGCCTACACACCTCCTGCAAAGCTCCATGGTCGACAGAATCGCAAGCACTGCCATCGTGATCATGAGCTTGTAGTTCGGATTTCTGGGACTGGTCACGCGCAAAGCTAACTTTATGATGCTCTCAGCATTGGCCGCGAAGTAAAAGAACGGTATCACTCCAGCAAGCATTATGATTATGTCGTACACGGGTATGCTGTTGACTTTGTGAGTGCCCTTGCGCATGGGATAGTGCAGGTAGCCCAGAATCAGAATCAGTGCAAGAAACACATTCAGCCTGATTTCTGGCATGGCAGTACTGAACAGAGTCACGTATATGCAGTACACCGAGAATAATGCAGAAAGCCATTTCACGACCAACGCAGGGATACCCTCCCAGATTCTGACGTTGGACTCGCGGTCGTATTTCTTCATCACAGCATCAACATTAGCTTCCATCTGGGCAATATCTTTACTGGTCAGAGCAGGATTACTCTGTGTAGGGTTATGTGTTGCCGTGTCATGATGTGGCATGTCATGTTTAGGGTCATGTGTGGAAAAATCGTTATTACTCATGAAAATATCACTCCTCCCTTAAGTACAGAAAGAGCGGCCGCAGTTTTTCGCCACAGCCGCCCCGTGATTCTTAGTGTCTACGCTTCAGCAAATACTAGTCGCCTACTACTTTGCCTTCTACCTTCATACCCTTTTCGCTGTAGTACTTCACCGCGCCGGGATGATACGGGACTGCACTGTATGATGCCGCAACATTCAGATTTAGCTCAGCACCCTTAGCATGTGCCGCAGTAATCTCGTCCTTGTTCTCGAACACTCCCCACAGGAAGTTATACACGTCCGCTTCAGAGACATCATCACGCGCAACTACTACTGCACCTACTGCCACAGTGATAACGTCCGAATCAGTGCCGTATACTTCTTTCTGGATCAGGTTCTTGTTGTAGTACGGGGACTCCGCACGAAGCCTCAGGATATGCTCGTCATCAATGCCCACAAGATACACTTTCTTCGTAGCCGCAAGCGAAGTTACTGCTGTAGTCGGTGCGCCTGCCACTATGAACGCCGCATCAATCTTCCCGTCCTGAAGTGCCTCAACAGAATCACCAAATGACTGGTACGTGGGCTTAATGTCCTTGTCGATGTCGAGGCCGTAGACTTTCAACACATCCACCGCGTTGAAGTACACTCCGCTTCCTGCTGCTCCGACAGATACATTTTTGCCTGCGAGGTCGGCTACTGTTTTGATTTCGGGGTTGAGCGTCACGATCTGCACCTGCTCCATGTAGAGATTCGCTACGGTGGAAAAGTCAGTGATCCTCTCGTTCTCGAAAAGCCTCGTTCCCTTGTAGGCATATGCTCCTACGTCTGACTGTACAAACGCGATATTAGCATCTCCGTCAGCCATAGCCTCGATATTCGCCTTTGAGCCGCCGGAAGCTATCACGGTGATTTTCGTGGAGGTCTTCTCTCCGACTTTTCCGGCCAAGACTCCGCCGAAACCGTAATATGTCCCCTGAGCTCCGCCTGTCGTGAAGATAAGCCTAGTTCCGCCCGGCATGGGTTCACCAAACGCCGCAGCTCCTAACGCCAGTGCAACAACAACAGCAAGAGATAGTATCTTCTTCATGAATATTACGCCTCCTGTAAATTACAAAATGGATTGTGATATTTTACCATGCACTCATTCTTTCAGGACAGATTCATAGCCTCCTGTCCCGTAGTCCAAGCATTTTTTGACGCGGCTGATCGTGGCGGTGCTTGCTCCGGAGATTCTGACTATTTCCGGATACTTCATGCCCTCACTGAGTAAACGTGCTACCTCCAAACGCTGCGCCATAGATTTTATTTCGCCTATAGATGCCACATCCTCAAGAAACGCATAAATCTCATCACGCGTCCCCAATTTCGCAAAGGCCTCGCATAAATTATCCGTCAGTGAATCTTTCCACGCGGCTTTAGGCATTCTGTGATGAGCCTTTCTTTTCCAGTGAGACACTTTCGTCCGGAGTCTCTCCCTGTGATTCCGGAGCCTGTTCCTGCGGAATTATGTGTATGTCCCTCTGCGGATAAGGTATGTTGATTCCTTCGCGCCTGAACATTGACGTAATACGGTGCCGCATATCGCTGGAGATTTTTGCTCCCGAACCCTTGCGCAGCTCGAACCAGTAATACACCTCGAACTCTAAGCCGTCATCACCGAAATTCTTGAAGATTACGAACGGTGCAGGATTCTTCAGGACGCTAGAATGCCCCGTAGCTGCCTCCATCAACAAATCTTCTACCTTCCTCGTGTCAGAGTCATAGCCTACACTGACCTTAAGGATCTCGCGCTTCTTGAGGTCCGTACCCGTCCAGTTGGTGACGCTGTTCTCCAGAAAATACCTGTTCGGCAAGACTACATCCAGCCCGTCCCATGTCCGTATAGTAGTCGAGCGTGAGCCTATATCCTCAACGATTCCGGTAGTCCCTGCAACTTCGACAATGTCATTCACCTTGAAGGGTCTGGAGAATATCACGATGAAGCCGCTAATCAGGTTGTTGAAGATGTTCTGCATTCCGAAACCTATGCCCACCGCCATAGCTCCACCCATGAACGCAAACGCTGTGAGGGGAATTTTCACGATGTTCAATGCTATCAACACGAACGATATCCACAGAATATAAAACGTGATTCGCTGGACTGCATTAGCTGCCGTGACGCTGGCCTTGAAACGGTTGATCATCCTGCGCTTGAGCCACTTGCTGCCCCACGAACTCAGGAAGAAACTCGACAGAAACACTGCTATTGCTATAATCAGCTTGCTCACCGTTACGGAATAGCCTTCACCCTGCCAAAGCTCCGTGTCCAGAAATCCCATAACAGTCTCTTTGCTGAAGGAGCTTACTTTTTCGGCGATACGTACAGTGCTCATGTTGTCGCTGGCCTCGTTGTAGAGCCTCTGATAAAGAAATATCGCGTTGGGGATCGCTGACTCGTACCTGTTGAAGATGTCCGCTACAACTTTGCGCTGATTCTCCGCCGTCTGAGCAAGATTCTGCTGGATGACGCTGTTGATGCCTTCGGTCTTGGCCTGCTCCTGAGTGGTCTCTATCTGTCGGAGTAATACGTTCTCCAGAGTCCTAACGCCGTCAAGCTGCCGCTGAAGTTCTGTGATTCTGGTCTGTGCATTCTCTCGGAGCTTCCAGATTTCTTCGCCGGGTACTTCGTCGTGAAAGAGCCTGTACCTGTCGCGCCAAATCTGTTGTGACTCCCGCATAAGTATGATTTCGTCCTCAAGCATGGAGAGCATATACTCCCAGTAGTTCACCCTTGCGGAACGTGCCATGTATGACGATGTCGCATTAGTGAGTGCGCTCATGTCCGCAGAACCTATAGCTGCCCTTGCGCGGATGAGTGAGGAGTTTGCGGAATCGAGAGTTTTGCGTGCGGAGGCCATCTCTGTAGTGAGTTCGTTTAGTCGACTCTGTAGGCCGGCTAGTATTTCGTCAAGCAGCTCCTGCGTGAAAGATAGCTTACTCTTCATGTCGGAGAGCCTGCGCCTGAGTCTCTGTATGGCCATAACGTTCGAGTCGAATGCCCGTTTTTGCGCCCTGACCTGAAGACGTGAGAGTGCTGTGTTGATTTTTGCGCGCTCCAGATTCAGGACGTGAGTGCGTGGGAGTTCGAGAGCCTGCCCGCCTTCTTGAGCTTCTTTGAGCTGTTTGCTGAGGGTATCTGCTTCGGCCAAGTCCAGCCGTAACTTGCTGATTTTCGACTGCAAATAGAATACCTGAACGTCAAGCCCGCGTGATACTTTGGTGATTTCCTTCCTGAGTGCGTCGCTTGTGTTGATGTCCGGAGATGCTGCATTGCCCAGCGAAGAAATGTCTATTGAGGCTGCTACTTCGTTGATGAGCGTGGAGCCTCCGAGCAATGCACTGTATGTAGCGTATGACATGCTGAGTTCGGAAAGTATGCGGGAGTGTGATTCGCGCTGTTCAGGTGTGTAGCCCCAAGCGGCCATGTCTTCGGAAGCGGTTTGTGTTAGGGTGGAGAGTTCGGAGATTCTGCGTGTGATGTCGGAACTGTTGAGGCTGAAGCCGTCGAGCTGAGTCTCTATAGCTGTTCTGAGTCTGCCGATGTCTGAGCTGATTTCGTGTTGGATTCTGGTAACGTAGTCAGTTGTGAGGTCTTGGCCTGAATCTGCGGCGAATAGTGGCACTGCGAAACATACCAGCGTGAGAAAAATTGTCAGCAATAACTTTCCGGACAAGCTATGTGTGATTGATGGCATTCC